>CAYXGP010000042.1:0-20650 GCA_964464515.1 uncultured Enterobacterales bacterium | reverse complement strand
CACTGCCCGAAGAGACACTGCCCGAAGAGACACTGCCCGAAGAGACACTGCCCGACCGAGTGGACGACTGGCTCAACAGCGTGGTGCTGCTGACCACCGGGTCGTCGTTCTGCTCCGGGGTGGTGATCGACGACGCGGGCGCCATCGCCACCGCCTACCACTGCGTTGCGGCCGGCCGCCCCTCGCGCGTGGAGACCCGCGACGGGCTCCGCGTCTCTGCAGAGATGATCTCGGCGGTCCCTCGCGACGATCTGGCCCTCCTGAGCGCGCCCGATCTGGCCGGGAAGGTCCCTCCCCTCCCCCTCCGAGCTGACGCCCCGCGACCAGGAGAGGCGGTCTACGGGTTGGGTCACCCGTTCGCGCCGGCGGCCCTGCGCGTGGACGCGCTCCAGGGACTGCTGCTGTGGAGCGTCAGCGCCGGCATCGTGAGCGCGGCGGGCCCCCACCTGATCCAGACCGACGCCGCGCTGAACCCGGGCAATTCGGGTGGCCCCCTCGTCGACACGGAGGGGCGGGTGGTGGGCATCACCAGCCGCAAGCTGAACGGCGACAACGTAGCGTTCGTCTCGCCGTCGGCGCTGGTGCAGGAGCAGGTGGACGAGCCCCGACCGCCGCGCAGACTGGCGGGGGGTCAGATCGCGATGGGGTTGGGCTCCATCGCCGGACTGGATCTGGAGGCCGCGCCGAGTCTGCAGATCGAGGCCGACGCCATCCTGCGAGACCGCCTGCTGGCCGGAATGTCGATCGGGATGCCCGTCCGCGCGCGGGCCGTCGCCGAGGCGATGGGGCGCTCGTGGAGTCCCACCTCCGAGGCGCGCGCGATGGCCCGGCTGCGCCTCGGCCGGGGGGTGATGAGCGCCAGCCTGGACCTGGGGGCGGCGCTCGTGATCATCGAAGAGCTGGAGACCACGGAGGACGACGGACTGATCGGGAGCCAGGGGTGGACCGTCGGGCCGGCGCTGCGGCTGAGCGCTGGCGGGCTGGGGCTGCGGATGGTCGGGTGGCCGAACGGTGAGACGTGGACGGTTCTCAGCGGGGTCTCGGTTGGCTTCCCGGGGGTTGTCTCTTCGTTTTGATCAGCCTTGATCGCGACAGCACCGAAATCCGTCGTCCATGTTCTTGAACGTCGATCGCTCGTGTCCATGCCGACTCGTACAGTCCTGCCCATAGAACGTTCGATTCCACATCGTCCCACCCCGCAGCACCCGCCACGTGGCCGGGTCCACCCGCGCATGCCGATTGAACGGCTCGGGATCGCCGTCCCAGGACGTCGAGACCCACTCAGACAGGCTCCCGTTCATGTCGAACACCCCCTCCGGCGTGACGCAGCCGGGGAACGCGCCCGACGGAGCGATCGGCGGCGGGTTGCTGCCCGGCCCCGGCCCGTCGATGGGAGTGTTGCAGATCGAAGCGTCTCTGCGCGGGCCATACGAGAACGGCGAGCGGTCCGCTCCCCGACACGCGCGCTCCCACTCATCAGATGTGCACAGACGCTTGCCCGCGGCCTGACAGGCGGCGTCGGCGGCGTCCCATGTGACGTTGGCAGTGGGCAGCTCGCCGGCGCGGTTGGGGTACTCGTATCGATCGACGCAGTACGGCGTGAGCGTGACCGTGCGGGCCTGCTCCTGCCAGGGACGAGACGGCCGGGCCTCTCCGATCTGCGTCTCTCCCCCAGCGATGGCGACCATATCAGCAGGGCATGCAGGCGCCCGATCGCAACCCAACAGGGCACCCCAGAAGAACGCAGTCACCACGTCAGGGCGACCTTCGTGCGAACCACCGGACTGCGCGTGCGCTCCAGGGTCTTGCCGACGATGGCGTCGGCCACGCAGATCCCTGTCTCGCGTCCGGAGAGGGAATTGACCCGATGCACCAGGCCTGCGCCGTCGATCACGAGCTGCACCCGCACCTCGGAGCCTGACCGCACCGCGCAGTTCTGGCCCACCTCGTCGGCCAATCTGTTGAGAGAGTCGGAGATGGCGGCGTAGTCTGCCTGCTTCTCGTGGGTGTCTTCGGCTTCGTCCAGCTCCTCTTCGACGGCGATCGGCGGCGCCTCGGGGGTCAGCAGCTCGTCGAACACGCCGGCCTGCCACGCCAGAAAGCCGCCGAGCGTCCCCGTCACGAGCACGGCCACGGCAGCCAGCAGCGCCACCACGAAGCCCAGCACCGAGCGGCCCCTTGACGCGGGCCTCTTGGGAGGGGGCTCCCTTGGGGCGGGCTGTTCTGGAGCGGGCTGTTCTGGAGTGGGGGTGGTGGGCGACGGCGCAGGGGGCTCGTCGGGCTCTCGAGACTGCAGCGCGGCCACCGCTGCGGCGGCGTCTACCGCGGCGGCGGCGACGTCGACCTTGCGGCGCTCCCCGCGCGGAGCGGGGGCCTTGGGGAACGGGAGCAGCTCGGGGGTCTTCTTCGCCTCCGCCACCCCTGCCAGTCCATGCACGGAGATGTTGTGCGGCGCAGACTCCGGCGGGGGTGCCTGCGGGACGGGGATCTCCGGGTCGCGACCGGCGCAGATCGCTCCGAGCATGCGCTCCAAATCGTCTGCGTTGCACCGCTTCACGACGTCGAGTTGCATGGCAGAGGCCAGGACCCGGTCCATCCGCGCCACGTCTTCCGGCGGCAGGTCGGGCCGATCGACCCGGGGCGGGAGGGCCTGCGTCAGGAGATGGAAGCTCTCTTCGGGATCGAGCCGATCGGCGAACCGGATCATGTGCTTGTTGCTCATACAGAACATGAGCATGGCGCCGACGGAGTAGATGTCTGCGGCGGTGGTCACCGAGGCGCCGACGAACTGCTCGGGGGCGGCGTAGTGGGGAGTGCCCACGAAGGCCCCCACGCGCGTCATGTTCGATCCCAGGCTGCCGTGAACCTTGGCGATGCCGAAGTCAGCCACGCGCACCACCGGCTCCTCGCCCTGCGTGAGGTCCGACGTGAGCAGCACGTTCTCGGGCTTGAGATCGCGATGGATGATGTCGCGCTCGTGGGCCTTCTGCAGCGCCCAGCAGATCTGCTGGCCGATCAGCGCCGTCTGCTTGATCGACAGCATCCCGCGGACACGGCGCAGGTAGTCCAGCAGGCTCCCGCCCTGCTCGTAGCGGGTGATCAGGTATGGCGAGCGCCCCGCCCGATGCACAAAGCCCAGGTACTGCACGATGTTGGGGTGGTCGAGCTCCTGGAGGATCTGCGCCTCGGTGGCGAGCCGCCGCAGATACGGCCCCTGATCGCGCGCGGCCAGCAGCACCTTGAGCGCCAGCAGCGGGCCCGCCTCTTCACCCTCTGCGTCCAGCTCGCGCCCCACGTAGGTGAGCCCCGCGCCGCCCACCGCCAGCAGGCGATGCAGCCGGTAGTTCCGATCGAAGACCTCACCCTCTGCGTAGATCTTCCCCCAGCCCCGCCGCGGACACTTGCGGCGGCACGCGAGGTTCGGGCACTTCTCCGCCTCTGCCTGGAAGGTGGTCAGGCAGCGGCTGCAGTAGAAGCTGGCGGAAGGGGGTTCGCCCATCGTCCGCAGCGTATCGCCTTTGCCCCGGACAGGCTGTGCGTTCCACCCGGGGGTGGATCGAATCCAGCGAGCCCGCGCAAGCGGCGATAGGATCGCGCCGAGAGAAAGGAGGCACCATGACCCTCGGCCTGATCCTCGCCATCGCCTGCTCCGGAGACGACCCCGGAGACACCGGCGCCGCGGCCACCGCCACCACCGCAGCAACCACCGAGAGCGGCCCCCAGCCCGCCGCGCTCGCGTCGCCCTCCGGTGACTGTCCGGACTTCTCGGCCTCAGGTGTGCAGACGTTCCAGTCGAGCGGCGAGGAGCGCACGGTCAACATCCTCATCCCCGAGGACGTCGCCGAAGATGCCCCCCTCGTGTTCTTCTTCCACGGACTCGTCGGCACCCACATGACGCCCAGCGAGTACTTCGCCACGGCGCTCGGGCTCCAGCAGATCGCCGACGACACTGGCGCCATCGTCGTGCTGCCCCAGTCCCGCATCCAGGTCTACCTCGCCTACGAGCTGTACATGTGGGAGGTCATGAACGCCGACGAGCTGGACCTCGTCATGATCGACGATCTGCGGGCCTGCGCAAGCGACCAGCGCGACATCGACCTGCACCGCGTCTCCGCGATGGGGTTCTCGGGCGGCGCCCTCTTCACCACCGTGCTCGCCCGCGAGCGCGCAGACACCCTCGCCTCGGTCGTCGAGATGTCTGGCGGCTCCGACATCGATACCGACATCTTCCCCGAGACCATCTCGGAGTACGGCACCCCCGCGTGGACGGTGCCCGCGCTGCTCTCGTCCGGCGGAGAAGACGACGTCTGGCCCGGACACGGGCTCGTCATCGTCGACTTCCAGGCCGCCACCGACAGCCTGCAGGCCAGCCTCGGCACCGACGGCCACTTCGTGGTGCGCTGTCAGCACGACTACGGCCACACGGTCACGAACGACATCTTCGACGCGTCTACAGAATTCGTACTGGCGCATCGATACGGTGAGACCTCGCCGTATATCAAGACGGGCATCGACGACTGGTCGCGCTGTGAGGTCGCCTCGCGCTGACTCAGCGCTCATTCACCGCTCAGCCGTTGAGCAGCAGCGCGGCAGACGTGCGCCCCCACTCCTTCTCCAATGTTCGCCGATCATGGGGCGTCGGCGGTTTGTAGTCGACGAGCCAGATAGCCGCGATCACGAACATCCAACGCACCGCCGCGGCGTAGTCCTCCGTCAGGGCGCTCAGCGGGTAGTCCGGCGCGTCGAGACGCGCGTGGTACCGCGCCAGGAGCGCCCCCAGCTCAGACGCCTGAACACCCGCCTGCACGTTGCCCGCGATCAAGGTGGCGAGATCGAACCCGCAGTGTCCCAGGGCCGCCTCCTGCCAGTCCAGGATGTATACATCGTGGCGCGCTCCCCGCCTGTGCAGCTCCCGTCTCTGCAGGAGGATGTTCTCGACGTGGGGATCGATGTGGATGAGGGTCCGGGGCCCCCCGGTCAGGCGCGCCAGATCTTCGGGAAGTCGCTCGGTGACCGCGTCCCCCGCCGCCAGCAGCGCGTCGGTCACCGGCCACTCCGTCTGCCCGTGGTACCGGGGCCAGACCCCACGGTAGCGCTCCACCAGCTTCTCCGCCCGCGCTGGCGGGTAGTCGAAGGTCGGCCAGCTCCGGGCGCGCAGGTGCGCGCTCTCCCACCAGCGTCCGTGCAGCGTCGCTACCGCATCGAGCACGTCCCGGGCCTGTGCTGAGTCATAGCCGCCGAGCACATGACCGGGCCGCAGGTGGGTGAGGTCCTCCAGTATCAGCACGAACCGCCCGCCGTCGATGGCGGCGTGGAAGCAGCGCGGCACGGGCAGATCGAAGCCAGCGGCCAGCTCGGTGTAGAATCGCACCTCGCGGGCGTATCCCCCCGGACCCCCGGAGAATTCCGGGTTGCGCACCTTCGCGATCACCGCGGCTGGTCCGCCCGGGCGATCGAGGGTCAGCTCCAGGCGGCAGACGAGGCCGGTGACGCCGAGACCGCCCGCGGCGGCGGTCTGCCGGATGGAGAGCACACGGGCCCCGCCCAATGTGTCGGCGAGCACATCGGTGAGCCACGCGGGCGTTATCTCATCGAAGGAATCGGGGATCATGTCGGAGACCGGATCGAGCCACCGGCCCCGGACGAGGCCTGCCGGATACCATTGGCACCAGCCGCTCCCGAGACAACCCATGCCCAAGCGCCCGCCCGGTCTCCGCACCTTCCCCGCGCTGAAGACGGGCCACCCCACTGGAGGCCCTCCGGGCGCGGTGTCGCGCCCTGCCTCTGCCCCCGTTCATCCTGGCGTGGAAGCGAACGCGCTGACAACCGTCTCTCGGTTGCCCTGCTGCCGAGGAAGGGACTACCGTCAAGACTGGAGTTCGCCACATGATGCTCCCCTTGCTCCCCTTGCTCATCTTTTCGATCGCGTGCTTGCCCGATCTGACCGATCCTGACTTCGAGGCCGATCCCACGACCGACCTCGACGGCGACGGGGTGGGCGAGAGCGGCGGCGACTGCGACGACGACGTTCCGGGGGTGAACCCGGGGGCCGCCGAGATCTGCGACGCCATCGACAACGACTGCGATGGTCAGATCGATGAGGGGTGCAGCCCGACCGGGACGACCAGCAGCACGACCAGCGGTACGACCACCTCGACGAGCACCACCGGCACCACCGGCACCACCGGCACCACCGGCACCACCAGCACCACCGGAACCACTGGAACCACCGACACCGGCACGACCGCGGCCGGCATCCCCTTCGTGGTCATCTCTTCGGGGAGCTTCTCGATGGGCTGCACGAAGGGCCAGGGAGGTGAATGTGTGTCTGACGACGAGCCGCACGACGTCACGCTGAGTCGTGACTTCTTCCTGGGGGTGACCGAGGTCACCCAGGCGCAATTCGAGGCGCTGATGGGCTACGCCCCCTCCACCGTCGGCGCTTGCGACGACTGCCCGGTCGAGACCATCACCTGGCATGAGGCCGCGGCCCTGGCCAACGAGGTCTCGCTCACGGAGCACCTGGAGAAGTGCTTCTCCTGCATCGGCTCCGGCAACACCGTGGAGTGCAGCCCGGCCACCGACGACCCCTATGGCTGCGCCGGCTATCGCCTGCCCACCGAGGCCGAGTGGGAGTCCGCCGCCCGCTGCGGCACCGACCTCAAGTACGCCGGCTCCGATGCCCCGAGCGTCGTGGCCTGGACGATCGAAACCAGCGGCGGCGTGACGCACCCGTTCAGCGAGCTGGCCCCCAACGACTGTGGCCTGTACGACATGAGCGGCAACGTCTGGGAGTGGGCCTGGGACTGGTACCAGGTCGACTACCAGTTGGACTCCAGGCTGGACCCGGCGGGCCCCGCTAGCGGGGAGGACCGGGTCTACCGGGGTGGCTCCTGGGGCTACGACGCGTGGCTCGCGCGGGTCTCACACCGGGGCTGGGACATCCCGAGCATGGCCTTCGACGGCCTCGGCGTTCGCCTCGCCAGGACCGCTCCCTGATCACCGCAGCGTCGGCCCGCGCCGCCTCTCTCGCGGCGCCTAACGCCGTCGCCTGCCCCTCTTGCCTTTCTTCCTCGACGCTTTGCTACGCTGGTTGGCGGGACTGCGGAAGCCAGGTCGGACCGCGCGGTCGGAGTCCTTTGTGAGCAGCTCCTGCAGACCTGGCTGAGCAGGGCCGCGCGTGCTCGGCTGCTCTCCGGCGGGAGCCTCGTCTTCGGCAGGCGTCTGGTTGTTGTCGGTCTCTTCGCTGGACATCCATCACTCCCGGGGGGGAGTCCCCTTAGCCCGCGGCGCCGACCAGCGAGCGCACGAACGCGCTGGCAGCCCATCCCGCGGGGGCCCGGCGCCTGTAGCTGGCGCTGGCGGCGGTGATCGAGGGCGATCGGCGCCCGCTGGTTCCCCGCCCAGACGCTGCTATCGGTCCCCGTCACCAGGAGATCCTGGAGCGGCTTCGTCAGCTCGGCTACACGGACTGACCGGGGCCGTGCCGGCATCATCGAGCGGCCTCGGCGACTACCCCTGCTTGAGGAACCGCTCCAGGGGAAAGACGCAGAATCCCCAGCTCGACGCCGAAGACCACTGCAGTCGGTAGACGTCGAGGCCGCGCTCTCCCGTCTGTGTGTCTTCGGTGTAGCCGCACCCCGTGAATCCCCGGCGGCACCCCTTCTCGGCTTTCTGTTGGGGCTCTTCGCAGATCGAGACGCCGGCCAGCGCCTCGCCGGGCGCCCCGTCGGCGATCGGTCGACACATCCAGTCCGCGCGAAGGTCGAACACGGTGACCTTGTACCGGCGCTTCGCGGCCATCCCCCCGCGTCTCGACGCCATGCCCAGGTGCTGCAGCAGCAGGAGCGGATCTGGCGGCGTCTCGCCGGTGGAGTTGGCGTCGATCCAGGCGCGCAGATCCTGCGTCCGGACCACCTCCATCCAACCGTTGCTGCGGACCTGCCGGCCGATGGGAGAGATCCACGCCACCGAGGTGATCTCGGGAAGCGCAGAGACATCGCCGCAGGCGGCGGCGGCGATCTGCAGACCAGCGATGAGAGCGATCATGGCGCGGCCGGGGAGAGCTGGAAGGCAGGGGAGAGCTGGAAGGACTGCCCCTGGACAGGGCCGGTGCTCCACGACCAGAACAGCGTGCCTTGCGTGGCGTCGCCGGGGACCGGGGTGGCGCGGGAGTCGCCGGGCGCCAGGAGCATCGCCGGTAGCCGGATGGTGAGGTCTTCGGTGGGCGTGGCGACCGCGATGGTGTCGAGCCGAATGGGGAAGGGCGTCTGGTTCTCGATATGCAGAAACATTCCGACGCGCGTGACGGCGATCTGCGGAGCGTGGAGCGGCTCGGGCGGCGCGCGGCGAGCGCCGCATGCGACCAGCGCGCATGAGACGAGCGCAGGCGGCGCCAGCTCAGCCCAGCCCACGCGCCCGTATCCCCAACGCGAGATCGCGATGCGCGATGCTCCCCACCACCGACAGCGGCGGCCGCTCCGGGGGGCGCAGCCAGAACCGCTCCCGCAGCGCGTTCACGCGGCCTACAGACTTCTGGGCGAGATCATCGTGGGCCGCAGGGTCCTCCTCCTGGATGCGCACCAGCGTCTCCCAGACCTCGTGCCCGAACGAGAGCTTCTTGCCCAGGTTGAGCCCCACGCAGAACAGGTCGATGCCCGCGGCGCAGGACCTGCGTAGCTGCAGATCGAGCGGGAAGCGCCCCCGCACGGCCTTCATCTCCATGTCGTCACTGATGATCACGCCCCCGTAGCGCATCTTCCCGCGCAGCCAATCTTGCAGAATCGCGCGGGAGAGCGTCGCCGGAGAGTCTTCATCCAGCGTGGGGTACATCACGTGCGAGGTCATCACCATGCCGACCCGCGCGGCGATGGCGCCGCGGAACGGGGCCATCTCAAGCTGCCAGAGATCTTCGGGGTCCTTCTCGACGACCGGCAGGTCGGTGTGGGAATCCTGCGCGGTGTCGCCGTGCCCGGGGAAGTGCTTGGCGCATGCGATCATCCCCCGATGCTGGTGGGCGAGGACGAACGCCGCGACGTGCCGCCCGCAGACCTGCCAGCGCCGCGAGAAGCTGCGATCGCCGATGACGGGGTTCTTCGGGTTGCTGTCGACGTCCGCGCAGGGCGCGAAGTTGAGGTTGAACCCCAACGCCAGCAGCTCCTCGGCCAGCAGCTCCGCGTACTGCTGAGTCGTCCGGATGTCGTCCATGTTGCCGAGCGCGCGCATGGGCGGCCAGTTCGTCGCCTTGATGCGACGTACCCGCCCCCCCTCCTGATCGACGCTCAGGAACGCGGGGGTGGCCTCGGGCACCATCGCCGCCAGCTCGCGGTTCAGCTCGCGGACCTGCGCCGGCTCTTCGACGTTGTGACCGAACAGGATGAACCCCGCCGGGCGCACCTCGGCGACCAGCCGCTTGAACTCCGGGGTGACCGCGGGCGTCGGCAGCCCCATGATGATGCGCTGGCCCGCGCGCTGCTTTCGCCACGAAAGCGTGGTCTGCTCACCGACCGCCTTCCGAACGCTCACGCGGAGGCGTCGTGGTGAGGGGCGCGGTGAGGGGCGCGGTGAGGGGCGCGGCCCGGCGCATGCTGCACCAGCTCGATGAGCACACCTCCCGCGGACTTCGGGTGGATGAAGATCACCTGGCTGTCATGCGCGCCCGGCCGCGGGCCCTCCGACGTGAAGCGGTAGCCCCTGCCCTTCAGCCGCGCGATGTCGGCCGCGATGTCGTCGGTCTCGAAGGCCAGGTGGTGCAGCCCGCCGCCGCGGCGATCGAGGTGACGCTGCACCGGGCCGCCGCCGTCGATGGGGGTGATCAGCTCGATAGAGGACGCGGGCACCGGCAGGAAGGCCGTGCGCGTCTGCTGACTCAGCACGTCGTCGGTGCCGGCCAGCGGAAGACCGAGGTCTTCGGCGAAGCGCTCCAGGGCCTCCGTGAGATCGGGGACCGCGATGGCGATGTGGTCGAGGCGGGTGATCATGGCCCCCCCAGGTTAACGCATCCACCCGCCCCGGTGCGCCGTGCCTCACCTGCCCCATCTGCCGTTGCTCCTCTGCCTCCTGGCGTGCTCCGGCGGCGCCGGAGAGATGGGCGGCGGCGACGGAGAGCACAAGGCCGCAGAGCCCACGCCCGACCAGCGCATCCTCGTGGAGGTCGCCGAGACCGCCCCCGACACCGTCGCCGATCATCTGGTCACCACCGGCACCCTGGAGAGCGAGGCGCAGGCCGACATCGTCCCCGAAGCCACGGGCGCGGTCACGCGGATCCTGGTCGAAGAGGGCGACGCGGTGAGCGCCGGGCAGCTCCTGGCGCTGGTCGCCAACCCATCGCTGGAGGCCGGCGCAGATCGCGCGAAGCAGGAGCTGGAGCGCGCCAGGCGCGTGCTGAAGGAGACCGAGGCCCTCCACGCCCAGGGCGCCGTCAGCGATCAGGAGCTGCGCACCGCCCGTGACGCCGTGAGCGCCGCGCAGACCTCCAAGCGCGAGGCCACCGCCGCGCGCGACTTCACCCGCATCACCAGCCCCATCGAGGGCACCATCGCGCTGCGCGAGCTGCGGGTGGGAGAGCTCGCAGGCGGCAAGCGGGCCTTCCAGGTGGTCGATCTGTCGCGTCTGCGCGTGGTGGTGCAGCTCCCCGAGAAGGACCTGGCGCGCATCTCCCTCGGGCAGACCACGCTGATGACCAGCGCCTACGACGAGGACGCCCGCGCCACCGGCCGCATCGCCCGGATCAGCCCGGTGGTCGATCCCATGACGGGGACGGTGCGGGTGCGCGTGGCGCTCGACCCCGATCAGTCCGCCCTGCGCCCCGGCCAGTTCGTGAAGGTGCGCATCGAGGTAGGCCGCCACGACGACGTGCTCACCATCCCCCGCCGCGCCCTGCTGTGGACGGACGGCCAGCCGATCGCCTGGCAGGTGATCGACTCCGAGCCTCCCGAGCCCGAAGAAGACGAAGAAGAGACCGACGGAGAAGAGGAGCCCGAGAGCTGGTTCGCCGAGCAGATGGCGGCGCTCTCGGAGTGGGCCGAGGGCCTCGGCGAGGACGACGCCCCCGAGGACGGCGAGGAGGAGGCGGAAGAGGAGAAGGACCCCTGGGAGGGGATCCCCCGACGTGAGGTCTCTCGCGCGCGCCTGGAGTTGGGATTCACCGATCCCGATCGCGCGGAGATCGTGGGCGGGCTGGAGTCCGGCGCGCTGGTGATCGTCTCGGGCAACACAAACCTGCGAGACGGCGCCCTCGTCAGGCTCCCCGACGATCCCATCCCGGAAGAAGAGGAAGACGAGGAGAAGGACGGCGACGAAGATGCCGGGTAGCGTCAGGCTCCTTCCTCACCCGCTGCGCGACCTTCGGGCATCGAGTTTCGTGATCGTCGGGTCGAGCCGTGTCTCTCCAGCCTCGTGCATCGTGTCTGGGTCATCGGGGATCGTGAGTCGTGAATCGTGAAATCGCGCAGTCGCGCAGTCGCGCAGTCGTGGTTCGTGAAGTCATCGGGCTTTGAGGTTCGTGAACCCACTCACGAGTGCGGAGCCCCCAGAAGATGAACCTCTTCGAGCTGGTCGTCCGTCGCCCTGTCGCGACGTGGATGCTGGCGCTCGCCACCGCTGTCTTCGGACTGATCAGCTACGAGCGCCTGCCGCTCAACCTCATGCCCGATCTGGCCTACCCCACCCTCACGGTGCGCACCGAGGCCGATGGCTACGCCCCCGAGGAGGTGGAGTCCCAGCTCTCGCGGCCCATCGAGGAGGCGCTCGCCACCGTCGCGGGCCTGCAGGAGCTGGAGAGCCGATCGCGCGCGGGCCTGAGCGACGTGGTGCTGGAATTCGACTGGGGCACCTCGATGGACGAGGCCTCGCAGTCCGTCCGCGAGCGCCTGCAGACCACCTTCCTGCCCGACGACGTGCGGCGGCCCCTGCTGCTGCGGTACGACCCGGGGCAGGAGCCGTTCCTGCGGATCGCCCTGGGGGTCGATCCCTCCAACGCGGAGGCCCCGCGCGGCGATGACGCGCTGTACCTGCTCCGTCAGGTCGCCGTGGACGATCTCAAGCCGGCCCTGGAGGCGATGGACGGCGTCGCGGCGGTGCGCGTGCGCGGCGGCCTGGAGCGCGAGGTGCGCATCGAGGTCCACGAGGACTGGCTGGCCGCGCGCAAGGTGCGGATCGACCAGGTCGTGGGACTGCTGGCGGCCGAGAACATCAACGTACCCGGCGGCTCCATCCTCGACGGCGACCAGGAGTATCTGCTGCGCACCGTCTCTGAGATGCGCACGCTGGAGGAGCTCGCTGAGCTGTCGGTGCGACGGAGCGACGGCGTGCGGGTGCCCCTGCCCGAGCTCGCGGACATCTCCGAGACCCATCGCGACCGCGAGGTGATCAGCCGGCTGGACGGCGGCGAGGCGGTGGAGCTGGAGATCTTCCGGGCCGCCGACGCCAACATCGTGCGGGTGGCCGAGCGCATCGACAGCGCGCTCCACGGCACCCCCGACCAGGGCCCCGCGCCCGGCGTGGAGGGCCTGGTGGACACCCTGCCGCCCGGCGTCGCGATGACGGTGCTCGAGAACCAGGCCGAATTCATCGAGGCGAGCATCGCCAACCTGCGCAGCACCGCGGCGCTGGGGGCCCTGCTGGCGGTGACGATGCTCTTCCTGTTCCTCCGGGACTTCCGCACCACGGCCATCGTCGCCACGGCCATCCCGCTGTCGATCGTCGCCACGTTCGCGCCCATGTATACACAGGGCGTCTCGCTCAACCTCATGAGCCTGGGCGGCCTCGCGCTGGGCATCGGCATGCTGGTCGACAACGCGGTGGTGGTGCTCGAGAACATCCACGCCCATCGCGAGCGCGGCAGCCCGCGCGTCGAGGCCGCCGTGGAGGGCACCCGCGAGGTGGCCGCGGCGGTCATCGCCAGCACGCTGACCACCGTGAGCGTCTTCGGGCCCATCGCGTTCGTCGAGGGGATGGCCGGGCAGGTGTTCGGCGATCTCTCCATGGCGGTGGTCTTCTCGCTGCTGGCCTCGCTGGTGGTGGCGCTGTTCTTCGTGCCGATGCTCGCCGCCGTCGAGTGGGAGATGCCCACCGAGCGCACGTCGATTCGGCAGATCAGCCACGCCGCCCGCTTCCGGTTCTGGGCGCAGTTCCGCGACTCATGGCGCCCCGCCAGCCGGTTGCGGCGCGCGCTGCTGCTGCCCTGGTGGACCGTGCGGGCGGTGGTGCGCCTGTTCTTCGAGCTGCTGTCCGCTCTGGTGGTCTTCCCCTCCGCAGCGCTGGCCCGGCTGCTGATGGTGCCGCTGGGGTGGCTCTTCCGACGCGGCGCGGCGACGGCCATGTGGCTGGCGGGCGGCTTCCAGCACGCCTACCAGGCCGTCGCCAGGCGCTACGCCCGCGACATGCTGTCCATCCTCGGCAATCCCGGCACGGTCCTCGTGGGGGCGGGGGTCGCGCTGGTCCTCACGCTGTACCTGGCGGGCGACCTGGGGCGCTCGCTCATCCCCGAGCTGCATCAGGGCCGCTTCACCGCCGAGGTCGCCCTGCCGATCGGCACACCCCTCTCCCGCACCGCAGACGTCGCGAGCGAGATCGAGGGAGAGCTTGCGGTGCTGCCCGGAGTGCGCCACGTCCACGTCACGGTGGGCAGCGAGAAGCGCGCCGACAGCCGCACAGATGAGGGCGAGCACACCGCGCGGCTGTCGCTGGAGCTCCCTCCGGGAGCCGATCTGGAGGAGCGCGAGGAGCGGGTGATGGCGCTGGTGCGCCAGCGCGTCGACACCGTCACTCGGCGGGTGCTGCCCGGCGCCGAGATAGACCTGCGCCTCGTCCGGCCCAGTCTGTTCTCGCTGGGCACCCCCATCGAAGTGCTGGTTCTCCACGACGATCTACGCCGCCTGAGAACACTCGCCGACGCCGTTCGCGATCGGCTGGCGACGCTCGGCGGCCTCGACGACGTCCGCAGCAGCCTCTCCGCGGGCTACCCCGAGGTGCGCATTCGCTACGATCGCACCCTGCTGTCGCGGTACGGGCTCGACACCTCCACGGTCGCCGCCCAGGTGCGCGACAAGATCCAGGGCAACCGCGCCACGACACTGTCGAGACGGGAGGGCCGCATCGACCTCGTGGTGCGTTTGACCACCGAGGAGCGCCACGGCCTGGACGAGCTCAAGCGACTCAACATCAACCCGTCGCTGGTGCCGCCGATCCCGCTGGAGATGGTCGCGCAGTTCGACCTGGCCGAGGGGCCCTCCGAGATCCGCCGCATCGACCAGCGCCGCACCGCAGCCATCGGCGCCGATCTGCTGGGTATCGACCTCCAGGAGCAGGCCGCCGACATCGGCGAGGCCCTCGACGCCATGGGCTTGCCGGGCCTGGAGTGGGAGCTGAGCGGACAGCACCGCGAGATGAGCCAGTCGCTCAAGTCTCTGCAGATGGCGCTGCTGCTCGCGATCTTCCTGGTCTACGTCATCATGGCGAGCACGTTCGAGAGCGTGCTGCATCCGTTCGTCATCCTGCTCAGCGTCCCGCTGGGAGCGGTCGGCGTCGTGCTGGCGTTGGCCGTCACTGCCACGCCGGTCTCGGTGGTGGTCTTGATCGGCGCCATCGTGCTCGCCGGGGTCGTGGTCAACAACGCCATCGTGTTGGTCGACGCGATCAACCGGCTCCGGGCACGCGGGATGGCCCGCAGCGCCGCCATCCACCAGGCCGCCACGCTGCGGCTCCGGCCCATCCTCATCACCACGGCCACCACAGTGCTCGGGCTGCTGCCGCTTGCGTTGGGATACGGCGAAGGGGCCGAGATTCAGCGGCCGCTGGCGCTCACGATCATCGCCGGTCTGATCACGGCGACCGGGCTCACGTTGGTGGTGATTCCGGTCGTGTATTTAACGCTCACGCGGCTGTTCGAGCGTTCGCCGCACGAGTAGGTGTCTGCCGACTGTCTGCCACCGCCGAGGAGGTTTCGATGATCGCCCCTGCGACCCGCTCCCGGATAATGGTGACGCTTGGGTTGGTGGGAGCCGCCGGTCACGTTGAGTGCGACACGAGTCCGTGCCTCTTCATAGCGGGAGCGATCGACTGTGACCGCAGCCCTGCCCCTCTCTGTGATGACCAGAACGGTGGCTCCACCGACACCGGCTCTGGTGACACAGGCCGCGACACTGGCGACACCGGCACCCGAGACACGGCCAGCGCCACTCTCCGCGTCCTCGATCGTGGGGTTCTCCCCCAGGATGTTGCCGAGATTCTCCGACACCGACTCGCCCGTCACCCCACGAAGTGAACAGTCGATACAGCCCACCCGCTGAAGATCCGTGTCCTGATCACATCGACGCCCCCACGAGCTATCTGGGGTGAGGCGGTGTAGCGCCCCCAAAGAGGTAGGAACGACGATGCGACATCTCCAGCTCATCCTGATCGCCCTGCTCGGCGCCGGCTGCCCGGGGATCATCCACCACTGTGGTCGCTGTCAAGCCATGGGCGGCGCCTGGCTCCCAGAGACCGAGACCTGCGATCACACCTGCGAGGAACAGACCGAAGGTGTGATCTGCGTCGAGAAGACCTGCCCCGGCGATGGAGCGACCACCCGCGATGCGACCGCCACCTGCGAGGAGTGTATCCTCCTCGACGGGACCTGGCTGGAGGAGTCCGATCGGTGCGGCGAGACCTGCGAGGAGGGCGCGACCTGCTTCACCACGCGCTGCCCGGACGACTGATCCTGGGCGTCCTCGCAGGCCATCGACAATAGAGCGCTGTGGGCAAAACGAGCGGAAAGGGGTATCGTGACACCAACTGCCGGACGTACGGGCCGGCGATGTGCTCCCAAACCCGGCGGACGTACGGACCGTTGATTCACGAACCCACGTTGGAGAGAACCAATGTCTACCTTGCACAATCTGTCTACCCACCTCCCCGACGGGGAGATCTGGACCGGCGATCTGCTGATCGCCTTCTACGACATCACCGGCTACGCCACCTTCGCCCACGGTCGCCCGCCCGCTGACGTCCTGCGTCTCTGCGCCGACTACTTTTTGCTCACCGGAGGCATCATCGAAGCGGCCGGGGGGCTGCTGGTCAAGACCATCGGCGACGCGGGTCTGGTCGCTTTCGACGACGTCGACGCTGGGGTGCTCGCTCTGCGGCAGGTGCAGAGACAAGGCGACCCCTGGCTGCACGAGCAGGGCTGGAACGGACGCGCCATCGTCAAGGCGCACCACGGTCCGGTGGCGCTCGGCCGGGTCGGCGCGCCGGGGCGTCTCCAGATCGACGTCTACGGCGAGGCGGTCAACACCGCGGCGCTGATCCCGGCCCGGAAGCATGGGTTTGCGATGAGCGCCCGGACGTTCCGTAAGTTGCAGCCCGGGACGCGCCAGGCATTCAAGAAGCACACCCCGCCGATCACGTACATCCCGGTCGAAGCGCGTCACTGACAAGACCGAGTGTTCACCCTGGTAGACCTCGCCGCCCATTGAGTCCATGTCGACTGGAGGGCGGCAACCTGATACCCTGGGAGCCCGGTCTGGGAGCACCCCTTTCTGAATGGTTGGATATAATGGTGATTTCAAATACACATCGGCACATCACTCATCGGTGGGCGTGCGTATTTCTGCTCCTGTGTTCGCCATCCTGTGGAGACGAAGTTGTCGTTACGCAGGGTGGATACGGTGACGATGAATTTGGACCGGACAACTTTGGGACTGAGACCTCTGGAGCCGGTTCGAGCACCACCTCAAGCAGCGGCGGTTCCGGGAGTTCCAACACCGATCCGACCGGTGGCACATCAGGCGGGACGACTTCTGGAGGCGGCTCGGTGGGCGGAACTGGTGGATCTGGAGGCACATCCTCTGGCTCGGGCAGCACCAGCTCCGGTTCGTCCGGAACCACCGATCCCTGCGCCGCAGCCATCGCGTGTTCCGGCGACTACGACGTCGAAACGTATTCGAGTGGGTTGAAGAAGGTCTCTCTGTGTGAGAGCATTTCGGGCGACCTGTTCATCTACTATGTTGGGGGGTTGACAGACATCGAATTACCCTGTCTTGATTCGGTGGGAGGAAAGCTCACCATCAGCGATGTCCACGAACTGACGAGCGTTGATGGCCTCTCCAGTCTGACGTCGGTGGGTTCTCTGAGAATCGCAGGCAACTACTTTCTGGAGGACATCGACGGCCTCACGAACCTACGCAGTATTACAGGAACCATGGAGATCCGGGAGAACGAGAGCCTCTTGAGTCTGGACGGGCTTTCGGGCGTCGTATCAACCAACAAAATCAACCTGCAGGACAATGACTCGTTGACAACCCTTGACGGACTCTCCAACATAGAGACCGTGAGCGACTCAGTCTACATTTTGTACAATGACGGGTTGGTGACTGTAGACGGTATGTCAGCACTGACAACTATCGGAACTGATCTAAGCATCAATTACAACGACAACATCTGCCAGGCTGAGGCTGAGGAGTTCGCAGCACTGATCAGTGTTGGTGGCTCCACATCCATCCATGACAATGATGGCGTCTGCAAGTAGGGCACAACCCACCCGAATTGAACATCACCGGCGTCTACGAGCCAGCGCAATCGTCAACGGCAAGACAAGCAGCCAGGCACCAGACAGCGGACGCGTAGAGCTGCAGTGGCAGTTCGTTCGCTTTCCGTCGCTGTATTTGTCTTCAAGTTCCCACACCGCGCCCTTGCCCGAAGCGGTCAGGTCGATGGAGGGCTTCTCGTCGCCGGGTGCGGCGACCAGCAGAAAGGCGCTCTTCGCGGCGTCTTCGGCGTCACAACGATTGTCACCGCCCTCGTCTGCGCCGGCGACAAGCGCCGCCAGCAGGCGCTCCTCCAACAAGAGCCCCTCGCTGGCCTGAAACGACGCCGCCACCGCGTCGAGCACCGCCTCGCCGACCAGTGTATTGCCGACCGTGGCCCAGGTCTCGCCTGAGCGCTCGCCGTTCCAGCTCTCGCACTCCGCGCCGGTGTAGACCGCTGCTGGCCCGGCGAAGCCGACGACCGCGAACTGCCGATAGACCAGGTCGTCGTCGTACGAAGAAGTGGTGACCACCGCCAGCGCCTCGGCTGGCGTGTCTCCAGACTCGAGCCCGGCGGCCATCTCCTTCCGAGACCCGACGCTGGTATCGTACTGCGAGACGACGGCCCCGACGTCGGGCACCACCTGTCCGATCTTCCAGACGAACGGACCGCAGGTCGCGCCCGCGATGCCGACGTCTCCCGTCTCAGGATCGACTGCCGAGATCGACCACGTGGCGGCGGCCGGTCGGGCCAGACCCAACAAACCCAGGAACACACCGAGCCGCTGCAGCTGGAGTCGCTGTATCTGGAGTCGCTGCATCTGACTGTCCCTCGAGCGAGAAGACGAGGAGGGTAGCATGTCCGTCGAAGCTGCCACCCGGCCGGGATCAGCCCCCCGTCAGCCGAGGCGATCGGGTCAGCGAGCGCTGCTCCGACGGAGCACCCCGATGGCGCCCGACGTCATCCCGCCTGTGGCGATCACCAGGGTGACCAGACCGCTGGCGACGACCACGAGCGGGAGCGCGCTCCCCAGGACCAGGCCAAACCCGGCACCCGCCGCCAGCCAACGCACCGCCTCCAGCCAGACGGCCCACGACTTCCGCTCCAGCAGCGCACCGGCAGAGACCACCGAGGTGATGATGAGCGCGGCCATCGCCACCTTGTAGATGAGCGGCCAGGTGTCGCCGGACAGGAGCATCCAGCCCAGCAACGGCGGCACGAGCAGGCTGGTCGCGACGACGTAGATACGGAGGCGGAGCGGGACGTCTGCGTTCTCGATGACGTCGAAGCGCGCAGGCTCCCCCCCGGGGGCGATGCGATCCAGATCGCTCGTGGCGCCGAGCCAGACCCGCACCTTGTCCCAGCCGCGGGCGCGCTCCGTCGCAGAGACGAGGCGCGAGAAGATGACAAAGTTGGCGTGGACTGCGTTGACCGTGCCGATCGGCTTGGTGATCCCGTAGTCAGGAGTCTCCTCTTCGGGCTGGAAGGTTCCCAGCAGTCGGTCCCATATGATGAGGATCCCGCCGTAATTCTTGTCGATGTATTTTTCCTGCCGGCCGTGGTGGACCCGGTGGTGAGACGGCGTGTTCATCACCCAGCCGATCGGCCCCAGCTTGGGAACGTACTGCGTGTGCTGCAGAAACTGGTACAGATAGTCGAAGACGATCAGCCCGATGTACATGTCGACCGGGATGACCAGCGCGAGCGGCATCCGCCACAGCCACTTGAACGCATTCTGCAGCATCGCCTGACGCAGGCCGGCGGCGAGGTTGTAGTCCTCTGCGGCGTGGTGGTTGCCGTGGATGGCCCACAGGATGCTGATCTCGTGGTGGTGCCGATGGATCCAGTACGAGCAGAAGTCGTACAGCAGCAGACCCACCAGCCAGGCGACGGGTGAGTCGATGGGCAGGGTCTCCCACGGGACCAACGAGCCGACCCACAGAAAGGGGACCATCACCAGCACCTTGGTGAAGGCATCCCAGACCTGGTAGACGACCCCGTGGCCGACGTTGACGATGGCCTCGCTGATGCGATAGCCTCCGTCTCTGCGGAAGAGGCTCACCGCGACCTCGCCGCCGATCAGTCCAAGAAAGAACACATACGACATCGCGAGCAGGTGCAGCTCGTTCATGGGGCACCTCCGTCGTCACGGACTGCGGAATCAGGGACTGCGGAATCAGGGACTGCAGCATCAAGAGCCGCGCCATCGAGGGCTGCCGCACCCGAAGTGAGCGCCGCAGCCAGGTGGGTGAGCAGGTCGAGCACCGGTCCGCTGTGGCCGGGCTCTTCGTAGGACTGACCGACCGCCAGCCCGTTGAGGATCGCGAACACGAAGAACGGCGCACCGGCCCGAAGCGCTGGCGGCACGCTCCCGGTGGGCAGCAGCTCCTCGAAGGCCGCCGCGATGAGGAGGTCGAAGCGCTGCATCACCTTGCGCATCGACGCGCCCAGCTCCGGGTTGGTTCGCGCGGCCACGGCCAGCTCCAGCCAGGCGGTGAGCGCCGGGCCCTGCCACTGCTCCCACATCAAGGGAATCAGGGTGTGGGGTGTGACGGGACCCGCCCGCTCCCGGTCTGCGCGACGGGCCTCGACGAAGTCCTCCACGACTCTATGGAGCACGTGGTCGAGCGCTGCCACCAGCATCGCGTTCCGGGTGGGGAAGTGGTGGAGCAGGGTGCCCCGAGAGGCGCTGGCCCGGCGGCAGACCTCCTGTGTGGTCGCGCCGGTGTAGCCCTTGTCGACCAGGGCCTGGACCGTCGCGTCCAGCAAGCGGCGGCGGGTGGCCAGCGCGCGGGCCTGCAGTGGTCTTGCCTGTTGGGGTCTGGCAGAGCGGGGAGCGGACACGGGACCTCCGGTAACCATCAGAGGTGACTGTTTAATAGAAGCACCAAAAACAGTCAAGGGTGATTGTTTCATGGTGACTCCGGACATGGCTGAACGTCGGCGACCTCGGCTCCGCGAGTCCACGAAGCCACGGTTGCGCGCTCCTCGATTCCGCGATCCGCGGGAACACGGTTCCGCGGACCACATCCCAGTCTGGACAGACCGGGCCATGGAGCGGTCACGCGGATCGAGGTCTCGTGGAACCGAGGTCTCGCGGGTCCGTGGGTCCGCGCTTCCGTGGTTCGCGGCAACGCGGTCACGC
>CAYXGP010000041.1:0-45720 GCA_964464515.1 uncultured Enterobacterales bacterium | reverse complement strand
AACCAGGTTCCGAAGCGGAAAACCGCCAAGGACCGATTCAGCCGTGGGCTCCGAGCCCTCAATCAGTGGATGCGACGGTCGCGACACCAACCGCTCAGGGAGCAGGCGAAGAGTCTGGGTAGAAAGCTATCAGGACACTTCAACTACTACGGCATTCGGGGCAACTCTGAGGCCATCAGTCGCTTCTCCTATGAGGCCCGGCGCCTCTGGAGGAAGTGGCTGGGGCGACGCTCTCAGCGCGCTCACCTGATCTGGACGAAGTTCAACCGGCTGCTGCGGCGATATCCACTGCCTCCGGCGCGTCTACTGCGTCGGGGGAGGCAACTTCGACTAGCGAATCTGTGAATCCGAGGAGCCGGATGCGGGAGTTCCGCACGTCCGGATCTGTGGGGGCCGGGGGGAGCAATCTCCCCGGTCTACCCGACCCGATAGGTGTAGACCTGCCGGTCACGAGCAGTAGTGGACCAATCCACTGAAGACTGGAACCATTGAAGACTGGCTTCACACACCGCAGTGAGCATCGAGCAGGCGCGCTACCTCGCCCGGCGCTATTCGCCCGGAAATGTGTTGTGGAGGTTCGATCCGATCGTGCTCTCCACGGACAGGTCGGTCGCGCAGGTCCGAGACCTGTTTTGCCCTGGGCTCGGACGCCCCGCGATGTGAGCTCTCCGCCCTGCTGCCCGAGCAGCCCCGCTTGTTCTGGGATCTGTTCTGAAGTCTGTGTTGCAGCCCACATGTGCGAGCGTGAATCACATGACTGACTTTGATCGAGACTACGCGAGCACACCCGCTCTCTTTGGCGCCGAGCCCGACGCGCTGCTCACGGCCTTCTCCGACCGTCTCGAGGGACCTGTCCTCGACATCGGCTGCGGTCAGGGTCGTCACGCCCTGTGGCTCGCGCGACGCGGTGTGCCGGTGGTGGGCATCGACCCCTCACGCGTGGCGGTACAGACGCTGCGGGTGGCCGCCGCGGATCTTCCCCTGGAGGTCCATCAGGCGAGCACGGAGAGCTGGCAGGCGGCTCCGGGTAGCTATGGAGGGGTGCTCTGTCTGGGGCTCATCCCCCTGATCCCCGTCGATGAGATCGCGTCTGTCATCCTGCGCTGCCTTTCGTGGACCCGGCCCGGGGGGCTCGTGCTCTTGACCGCGTTCACCACCGATCCGGATCACCCCGTCGCGGGCACCTTCCCCGGACCGCGAACCTGGCTGGCCCGCGGGCAGCTCGCCGAGATCGCTCGCGGCATCACCGCCGAGGTCTCGCACAGCCGGGAGGCCTGGGGTCCGTGGCACCGTCACGGCGTCGGAGAGCCCGAACGCCATTTCGTCGCCGAGCTGGTCCTTCGGTCGGAGCGATGAGCGAGCGCCGCGCTGCCTGCGTGCCGGCGCTCGCCTGGCTCATGGTCGCTGGTGTGGGCGCCAGACGAACTGACGCTCAACGGACGGCTATCGCTGCATCACTGACCTGAATCAACCATCGCGGCGTTCTGCCCCCGCCGAGCGCCACCCGGTTCTCCAGAACAGGGCACTTCACATTGTGACTCTGTCATCAGGGTGACTCTGTTCTCGGGGAGCAGGCCGTGGAAACAACAAGTGTGTCGTCGGTGGAGAAGAGCACAGTCGAGGAGATCCTGGAGCGACACGGGACGCTCCTTGGTCTGCTGGGATCTCTGCGCGATGCGGAGGAGCTCGCGTCGGTGGTGGAGCTCCTCTCCATGCTCCTGGTCTTCCTCCCCACCCACTTCGCCCACGAGGAGGGACCGGAGGGGCTGGTGCCGCTCATCCGAACACGCGCTCCCGGGCGCGAGCGTGAGGTGCGCGCGCTCCTCGATGAGCACGCGAGCATCCTGACCGACGTCAGCGCGTTGCTGGCGCAGGCGCGCTCCTGCGGGGAGGGATCGGTCGCGTCGATCCAGGCCGAGATCCAGAGCGCCGTGCGACGGCTGCTCTCCCACGAAGAGCGAGAGAGCGAGCTGATCTCGGACGTCCTGTACACCGACATCGGCGGCTCTGACTGAGCGCCGCTCCAACTGAGCAGAGACGACAGAGAGGAGACGGGCAGAGCCCGGCTGGAGAAGAGATGAAGCAGGTGGCAGCCGCCAGGAAATTCGATTCAAGCGCCCAGATCGTGCAGCAACACATCGTGGAGATCGTCAGCGACTCCGGGCAGGGCGCCCAGAAGGCCGGTCAGATCTTCGGCGGCGTGAGCGCGAAGATGGGCAACGGCGTGTGGACCGTCGAGATCATCCCCGCCGAGATCAAGCCGCCTGCGCGTTCGCGCGCCGGCGCCAGCGGTATTCGCATCCGACTGGGCGCGACCGAGATCACCAACATGGGTGACAAGGCCGATCTGGTAGTCGCCTTCAACGAGCAGGTGCTCTACGGTCGGATCGCCCAGCGCGCCTTCCGCCCCGGCACCATCGTCCTCGTCGACGACATGTGGGCGGAACACCGCGACGAGCACATCCGCGGCCAGTACGCCAAGGCCCTCACCGAGCTGGAGGGGCTTGGCTACGACGTCCACCAGCTACCGCTCGACGCGGCCTGCCGGAAGGTGGTGGCAGATCCGCGCGTGGGCAAGAACATGTTCGTGTTGGGGATGCTCTGTCGGCTGTACCAGCGCGATCTGTCGCGCGCTGCCGGTGAGATCGCCGCGGTCTTCGGTCGCAAGGGGCCCGCCGTCGTGGCGTCGAACCAGGCGCTGCTGAAGGCCGGCCACGCGTTCGCCGCCGAGCACCTGCCGTTCTCCTTTGTGGTCCCCAGCATGCCCGACTCCGGGCCGCGCGTGGTCATGAACGGAAACCAGGCCATCGCGCTGGGGGTGATGGCGTCGGGGATGGAGCTGGTGGCGATGTACCCGATCACCCCCGCCACCAGCGCCTCACATCACCTGGGACGCGCCTTCGTGAAGACCGGCGGGTTCCTGCACCAGGCCGAAGATGAGATCGCGGCGATCGGCTTCGCGGTGGGCGCGTCGTACGCGGGCCGGACAGCCTGCACGATCACGTCGGGTCCCGGCCTGGCGCTGAAGACCGAGTTCGTAGGTCTCGCGGTGATGGCGGAGATCCCGCTCGTGATCGTCGTCGTTCAGCGGGGCGGGCCCTCGACCGGCCTGCCCACCAAGGTCGAGCAGGGTGATCTGCTGGCGGCGCTGTTCGGCGCCCCCGGAGACGCCCCCAAGGTGGTGATGGCGGCCGCCACCATCGCCGAGTGCTTCTCGATGCCCATCACGGCCCGGCGGCTCGCGGAGGCGTTCCGAACCCCGGTGATCGTCCTGACAGACGCCAACCTGGCGACGGGGGTCCAGCCCTTCGATCGCCCGCGCCCCGTCGCTGAGTGGCTGGCGCCGCCGTTCGAGCAGGGCGCATGGGATCCCGAGGTGCCTCCCTACGCGTGGGACCCCAGGACCGGGCTCTCTCCGCGGCCGATCCCCGGCCAGGCCGGCGGCGAGTATGTGCTCACCGGGCTCGCCCACACCGAGGCCAGCAAGGTCGCCTACGATCCCGACGTCAACCAGTACAGCTGCGAGATGCGCAGCCTCAAGCTGGCGGGCCTCCAGCGCACCCTGCGCCCGCCGGGGGTCTTCGGCGCGCCAGAGGGGGAGCTGCTGGTGGTCGGGTGGGGCTCGACCCGCGGCGCCATCGAGGAGGCCGTCACCGCTGCGCGCGCTGATGGCCTCTCGGTCTCGGCGGTGCATTTGCGGTTCCTCTCTCCGCTCGAGCCGGGCCTGTCCGAGATCTTCGCCCGCTTCACCCGCGTGATGACGGTGGAGATCAACTACAGCGATCCCGAGGGGCGCCCCTCGCGGCGCTTCGCCCAGCTCGCGATGCTCCTGCGAGCGGAGACGCTGATCGACATCGACTGCTGGTCCCGGGTGCCCGGGCAGCCCCTGCCACCTGCCGAGGTGCTCGCGGAGATCGAGCGACGCCTGGCGCAGACCCCTCGGAGGGTCCCATGTTCGGTCTGAAAGATGACTGGGATCTGCAGGTCCCCGCCCGCTACTACACCCTCGAGGACTACGAGGGCGGGCAGCCGCGCTGGTGTCCCGGCTGCGGTGACTTCGCCGTGCTCACCGCCGTCCAGAGGATCTGCCGCGCCGAGCAGCTCCCGACCCACAAGATCGTCAACGTCTCAGGCATCGGCTGCTCCAGTCGCTTCCCCCACTACATGCACACCTACGGCTTCCACGGCCTGCACGGTCGCGCGTTCCCGGTGGCCTGCGGCGTCAAGTCACGCCGCCCCGATCTCGACGTCTGGGTCACCACCGGCGACGGCGACTGCTGCTCGATCGGCGCCGGACACTGGATCCACGCCATCCGCTACAACATGAACATGGTCGCGATGTTGTTCGACAACAACATCTACGGTCTCACCAAGAAACAGACCTCCCCGACCAGCGCCATGGGGGTCAAGACCAACACGCATCCCCGCGGGTCCTGGCTGCCACCGCTCGATCCGCTCACCGCGACGCTGGGCATGACCAACGTCTCGTTCGTCGCGCAGACCGTCGACTGGAACCCGCCCCACCTCCTGGCGACGCTACATGCGGCCTGGCGGCACCCGGGGCTGGGCTTCGTGCGCATCCTGCAGCGCTGCCCGACCTACGTGGACGGCGTGTTCGGCGAGCTGCGGGAGGACCCCTCGAACCTGCTGATGCTGACGCACCCCAACGGGATCGCGTCGGACCGCGGGCTGGAGCGGGCCTTCCCCAACCGGGCCGAGCACGACCCGCTGGACATGGGCGCGGCGCGTGCGCTGGCCGAGGCGGACTCTCCGGTCCCCATCGGCGTGCTGTTCTGCGATCCCAGCCGACCCCGGTACGACACCTTCTCCGCTGAAGGGATGGGCATGCCCGTCGCCGAGCGGCTCGCCGGGATCGAGTCTGAACTCGACCTGTTCGCCGTGTAATGGGGCCGCGAGCCGTGCAATCCGAGCCAAGATCCGTCCCGCAGTCTGCGTCGCCCATCCCGGCGCTGCTCGCTCCGTTCACCGATCCCCGTCGTGTGCGCACGGACTACCCGCTTCTTCTGGTGGGTGGGGGTCCTCTCGCGGAGGGTGGTCTCTTCGCCGACGAGGGGCGCTTGGAGCCCGCCGGCGCCATCCCTCTCGCCCGCTGGCTGCAGGAGGCCTGCGAACAGACGGACGCGCCGTCGGTCTTTCGAGACAACCTGCCGCGTCTGGAGCGGGCCGTCGCGGGACTCCTCACGACCCACCACGACGCCGAGCCGGTCCTGACGCGGGCGGCCCTCCAGGTGGCAGAGGCGCTGGCTCTGGCCCCCACGCCCGACGCCACGCTGCGGCGCGCTGCCGCCGATCTGGTGAAGGCGCTGCCGTCAGGATCGCGGCTCGTCGCGTATCACCCCCGGATCGGCCTGGATCTGCTCGCGCACGCTGCGCGGTCTGGCCTCGCGTCTCGGCGCGCGGCCGTCAGCGTGGAGGCCACGGAGCTGCGGAACCACCTGTCCGAGCTGCTCACCGCCGAGCACGCGCGCGGCGCCGTCGGCCTCCCTGGCCTGACCGACGGGGTCTTCGACACCGCTGCCCTTCGTGAGCTCCTCGGCCCGCACCGCGGAACCGTCCCACTACCCGCCGACACCCTCGCCGCCGCTGAGCGCACCCTCGCGGGGCTGGAGCGCGGTCTGGCGGGGGTACTCGCTGGCCCCCTGCTGATCGCGGTGGGCCCCGAGGAGTGGTCGGCCCCCGGCTGCGAGGTGTCGCCCGCCGCCGAGCCGCTGGCCGCCGCCGACGCCTGCTTCGACGCGCGCGCTACCGAGGTGGTTGCGCTCACAGGAGCGATGCGCGCCGCGCGACTCCTCCTGGGCGGGACCTACGCACCAGATCGACACGACGCCCAGGTCGCCGCCCTGGACTGGAGGGATCTCCGAGCCGTTGAGCGCGACGTGATGCCGCGAGTCGCTGCGGTTCTGAGCGCGCCGCCCCCCGTCGCGCGGCTCCTCGAAGCGCTCTGTGGTCCACGTCCGCTCCAGATCCTGGTTGAGGTCGAGCCGGCGAGTCTTCCGTCCCGACGGGCCCGCCTGGAGCTGGCCAGGCAGGGCGTGGCTACCGGTCAGGCCTTCGTCCAGCAATCGACGCCAGCCCGCGCCGCCCACCTGCTGGACGGCTTCGCGCGCGCGCTGCGAATGCAGCGACCCGGGCTGCACCTCCTGTGCACCGGGAACGCTCTCTCGCCGGTGGGTCCGTGGATGTTCGCCAGCGCGGCGATCGAGGGCCGCGCCCACCCGCTGATGACCTACGATCCGGACGCCGGGAGCACCTGGGCCGCAACCTTCGACGCATCGGCCAACCCCCAGTCCGGGTCGGCCTGGCCTGCCCACCCATCAGCCGATGGCCCGTCAGCCGACGGGGAGCCTGCGGCGCGGTTCACCTTCGCGGACTTCGCGCTGCTCGATCCGTCCCTCACCGACCACTTCCGGCTGGCGAACGCGGGCGAGGAGCTGGTCCCGATCGCCGCCTGGTTGGAGTCGCCCTCGACGGCCCTGCCGGTGGTCGAGGCCGTCAGCGAGGCGGGCCCCGTGAAGCTGGTCGTCTCGCGTCGGCTCGTGGCCGCGTGTCGCGAGCCGCAGCCGCCCACGCGGGCCCTCGCCCAGCTCGGCCGGATCCCACACGCCCACGCCGAGGCGGCCGCGACCGCTGCGGCTGCGGAAGCCCGGGCGCAAGCCCTGGAGTCGCGAGAGGCGCTGGAGGAGCAGCACGCCCGCGCGCTGGAGGAGGTCCGCGACCACGAGGCGGGGCGGGCCATGGAGCGGCTCACGTCGGTCCTGATCGGCGGCGATCTGGAGCGGATCGTCGGCGGGATCACCGCACCGCGCGCCGCCGCCTGGTCCCCGGACGAGTCCGCATCTCCCGCGGGGTCTGCGCCCGCTGCTTCGCCCGGTTCTGTGGCGGAGTCTGAGCCGGCGACAGCAGCGCCTACCGCTGCGAAGCCAGCAGCGCCGCCCGACGAGCCCTGGGTCGACAGTCCGCTGTGCACATCCTGCAACGACTGCGTGGAGGCCAACGGCATCCTGTTTGTCTACGACGATGACAAGCAAGCGATGATCGGCGATCCGCGGGCCGGGACGTTCGCGGAGATCGTGGCCATCGCGGAGAAGTGCCCGGCCAGGTGCATCCACCCGGGTGCCCCCCTGAACCCCGACGAGCCCGGACTCGAGGAGCTGATCGCCCGTGCCGCGCCTCTGCAGTAGCCCTGTCGTCAGCAGCACTGTCTGTAGCCCCGGACGGTGGCGCCAGTGACCTCGATCGCCATCGCCGCTGGGATGATGTCGGGGCTAGCGATCACGCTGGGCGTGATCCTGGCCGTGGCCTGGAGGCTCCTTCGGGTGGAGGAAGACCCCCGCATCGAGCGGGTCGAGGAGCTGCTGCCGGGGACCAACTGCGGGGCCTGCGGGACCCCTGGCTGTCGGGCCTTCGCTGAGGCGCTGGTCGGCGGAGACGTGCAGCCGGCGGGCTGCACCGTGGCGGCTCCCGCCGACGTCAGCGCGGTGGCGGCTTTTCTGGGAGTGGCCGCAGGGGAGCGCCCCGACCGTGTGGCTCGCCTGAAGTGCGCCGGTGGTCGCAGCCAGGCGCTTCAGATCGCGGCCTACCGCGGGCTGCAGAGCTGTCGCGCGGCGGCGGCGGTCTCGGGCGGGGGCAAGGGGTGCTCGTGGGGCTGCCTGGGGCTGGCCGACTGCGAGCGGGCCTGCGGCTTCGACGCCATCGGCATGAACACGGACTCGCTCCCGGTGGTCGACATCGATCTATGCACCGCCTGCGGCGACTGCGTGGAGGCGTGCCCCAAGGACCTGTTCGCGCTGCAGCCGCTGTCGCGGCCGCTGCTGGTTCAGTGCGCTTCTCCGCTGGCGGGCGACGAGGCGCTGGCGCTGTGCACCGTGGCCTGCGACGCCTGCGGCCGCTGCGCGCTCGACGCCCCCACGGGGCTGATCGAGATGGTGGGGAACCTGCCGGTCATCAAACCCGAGAACTGGCAACCTGGCGCGGCCGCGGCCACCCGCCGCTGCCCCACTGGTGCGATCGCCTGGGTCCCGGGCGGGCAGCTCGGAGCGCCGTCTGTAGAGCTGCGGAGGGGGAGCCGTGCTGGTTGAGCGCGCGAGAGAGTGGCTGGCGGGGATCTTCCGTCCCTCCGCCGAGCCGTCGGAGGAGCCCGAGCAGCTCAGCGGCGCGGATGTGTTTGCGCGTGTCGAGGCTGCGGCGGGCGTCGAGCTCGTGGCGTCGCTGGTCGAGGCCACCGCCCTGGTCGCCTGCGGGCGGCGGATCGCGGTCGTGGCGCGCGACGAGTCCCCGCCGGCGCGTGACCTCGCTCCACGCGGCCTCCTGCCGCTGGTGGTGATCCGCGTGGGGGCGCGCTCGCCCTGGAGCGACTGGATCGAGCTGTGGGCCTGCGAGCCCCAGGAGCTGGCGTCGCTGGCGCTGGCGGCGCACCGGATCAGCGAGCAGACGTTGATCCCCGTGGCGATCGGGGTGGACACGGAGACGTGGAGCGCGCCGGCTCCCGTCCGTCTGCCAGCGTCCTCAGAAGTCCGCGAGCTGCTCGGAGATCCAGACGAGACCATCGACTCCCCCACCACGGCACAGATCGTGACCCTGGGGGCGCGCCGTCGGCGGATACCGATCCGGTTCGACCCCGACCTCCCCACCCTGCTCGGCCCACTGCACGGCCCGGACGTGGCCGCGAGGGTCGCTGCCGGTCGGCGCGGGTTCCTGGGCGCGGAGGCCGCGGCGCTGGTCCGGGACGCCCTGGCGGCGGTCGGGCTCGACCCGCTCCAGTGCTGGGACATGCGCGGCGCGAAGGTGGCGATCGTCGCCCGGGGCGCGGCGGTGCAGATCGCCCGCGAGGTCGCTGGGGGGCGACGCGGCGTCGGCGTGGTGGCGATCCGCTGCAGCCAGCCCCTGCCTCGCGACCTGCTCGCGGAGGCGCTGCGTGGGACGCAGGCGGTGGTGCTGGAGGCGGCGGATCCCGCGTTGGCGACGCCCCCGCTGGCCGCCGCGATCGAGGCGGTCGTGGACGGGCCTCGTCCGGCATCGGCGGTGGGCGCCGGCCCGACGGCGGCTGCGCTTGAGGCCCTGCTGGACGACCTCTCCCCCGGCGCGCGGGTCCGGCTGGATGTTCCCCGTCGCGGTACGTCGCCCTACCCGAAGCGCCAGGTGATGCTGGAGGCGCTCCGAGAGCTCCCCGACGCGGGCGTGCTGACTCCAGCACCCGGCGCTCCCTTCGCTGCGGACACTCGGCGGGTCCCCGCGCTTGCCCGCCGGCTGGGCGCGGTCGAGCCGCCGCTGGCGAGCCTCCCGGGGTTCTGGGATCGCACAGGCGTGCTGATTCGCGACGGCGTGCTGATTCGCGACGGCGTGCTGATTCGCGACGGCGTGCTGATTCGTGACGGCGTGCTGAGCCGCGACGCCGCCGCCGAGCTGGCGCCGGATCCGTTCCTCGCCTCCGCGACCCTGCCGCCCTGGACCTCCGCGCTGCGCGACCTGTCGGGGGCTCTGCCCGCGCTCCCGGTCTTCGATCCCGCGGCGTGTACCGGGTGCGGGCTGTGCTGGGTGGCCTGCCCCGAGGGCGCGGTGCGCCCGCTGGCGATCGAGCCGCGGGCCCTCATCGACGCCGGCATCGCGCGCGCTGGCGCCAGCGCCCTGCGCCCGCTGGCGGCCCGCCTCGCGAAGGCCACGGACTCCCTGGGACCCCACGCCACGGTCGCGGAGGCGCTGGACACAGGCTTCGCTGCGGTGCGAGAGGCCCTGCCGACCGGGCGACGAGAGGCGGCCGGGGCGGCCTTCGCGGCTGCGCGGGAGGAGATCGCCGGGCTGGCTGGCGCTGCCCCCGAGGGGTGGTCGGCGTGGCTGGCGGTGACCGTGGACCCGGACACCTGCAAGGGCTGCGGGGGCTGCGCCGACGTCTGCGAGCCCGAGGCCCTCACCATGGCGGAGCCCGCGGCGGGCCTGGATGCAGCGCGCGCCGGCTGTCAGCTCTGGGAGCGGCTGCCGGACCCCCCTGGCGCGCTGATCGATCGGCTGGGAGAGCACGTGGGCGTGATGTCTGCGCTCCAGCTCTCTCGTCACTGCGCTCTGGCGATGGCCGGCGGCGACTCTGCGCCCGCGGGATCCGGGGCGCGCCTGGCCCTGCGCTCGGCGCTGGTCTCGGCTGAGCAGACCCTCCAGCACCGACACCTCTCCCGGCTGCGAGAGCTCGGTGAGCTGCACGGGCGCCTGGTCGGGGCCGCCCGGGATCTGATGGCCGCCGCGCTGCCTCTGGAAGATCTCGACGCCCTCGGGACCGCCCTGTCCGAGGTCGGACCGCGTCAGGCCGACATCGGCTCGGTGACCAGCGCCGTCGAGCGCCGCTTCGGGCAGGGGCAGGTCGACGTGGTCCGCCTGCGGAGCCTCGTCACCGCCGCCGGGCACGTCGCCGATCTGCGCTGGCGGCTGGCCGAGGGACCCACCGGTCTGGGGCGCGCGCGCCTGCAGCTGGTCGTCGTGCCCGCGGGCGGCCTGGAGTGGGCAGCGACCTGGCCCGACAACCCGTTCGGCTCTCCCGCGCTGGTGGCGGGCGCGCAGGAGGCCCCCGAGCTGGCGCTGGGCCTGGCCCGGGAAGCCGCCCGGAGGACCGCAGACGAGGCCGCGCTCGTGCGCTGGTCCCGGCTGCTCCTCGATCGCCCGGCCGACGCCGCGACCGAGACGGTGCAGAAGGAGCTGGCCGACCTGGCCTGGGATGATCTGGCTCCTGAGGAGCGCCGCGCCTGTGCCCCGCTGCTCGTGATCGGGAGATCGGCCGCGCTGGGTTCGACCGCGCTGGCCCTGTCCGACAGCGCGCTCCCCATCGCCGCGGTGATCCTCGCGGCGCCGGGGCAGACGCCGGACGAGACGGCTCTGCTGGGGATGGCGCGGGCGCGCTGCTTCGCGCTCCAGGCCTCTCCCGGGCACGGCGATCACCTCCACGCGGGCCTGTCCCGGGCGCTGGCCCACACCGGCCCGTCCATCGTGCGCCTCCTGGCGGCAGAGCCCGGAGAGGCGCACGCGACCTTCGCGCGCTGCCGGGCGGCGGTAGCCGATCACTCCTGGCCCCTGTTCAGCTACGATCCGGGAGCTCCCGGAGTGTTCGGCGCGCGGCTGGACCTCTCTGGAAACCCCGATATCGAGGAGCCCGGCGCTGGTACGTGGGGCGCGCTCCAGGAGCTGGCCGGTGCGGTGACGCCGTTCACCGCTCGCGTCCGCGCCGAGCTGGAGGCGCACTTCCGGGCCGAGCTGGAGGCCGAGCGGGCCGCGGATCGCGAAGCCTGGGAGCAGGAGCGTGTGGCGCTCCGTCGGTCCATCGAAGACGAACTCTCCACCCGGATCCAGGGGCAGCTCATGACCCTCGCCGGCTACGGCGCGCGCGCCGGGGAGGGGTGAGTGCAGGCGGGGACGGGGCTGAGTACCTTTCGGCACGGGGTTCACCCGGCCGAGCACAAGGCGCGCACCTCCGGGCTGGCGACCCGGCGCATGCCCTACGTCGAGCGCTACGTCCTGCTGCTGGGCCAACACATCGGCGCGCCGTCCCGCCCCATCGTGGCCCGCGGGGATCGCGTCCGCTGCGGTCAGCTGGTGGCAGAGCCCGGTGGCTTCGTCTCCGCCGCGCTCCACTCCCCGGTGACCGGAGAGGTGATCGCCGTCGAGCCGCGCCGCGGACCCGACGGATCGATGAGTCCGGCCATCGAGATCGCAACCGATCCGTGGGCCACGCACGTCTTCGAGCCCGCCCCGCCGCCTGAGGACGCCTTCGTCCCCAGCCTGCAGCGCTCCGGTCTGGTGGGCCTGGGGGGGGCGGCCTTCCCCACCCACGTCAAGTACGCCGTCCCCGACGGCAAGCAGATCGAGCACCTGGTGCTCAACGGCTGTGAGTGCGAGCCCTACCTGACCTGCGACCACCGCACGATGGTCGAGCGCGCAGGGGCGGTGCTCCGCGGGGCACGCCTGGCCGCCGAACACCTGGGCAGCGCACGTCTGGGCTCTGCGCGGATCACGATCGGCGTAGAGGCCAACAAACCCGACGGCGCCCGCGCGCTCCGAGACGCCTGCGGAGATCCGCCCGTCAACGTCCGCGAGCTGGCCGTCAAGTACCCACAGGGGGCAGAGAAGCTGCTGATCCGTGCGCTGCTGGGTTTGACCATTCCCACCCGCGGGCTCCCACTGGACCTCGGAGTGGTGGTGGGCAACGTGGGCTCGATGGCGGCCCTCGCGGACTGGTTCGACGCGGGGCGGCCGCTGATCGAGCGCGCGGTCACCGTGAGCGGCCCCGGCGTTCCTCGGCCGGCCAACCTCATCGTGCCGATCGGTACACCGGTGCGGGCGGTGCTGGAGCACTGCGGAGGCCCCACCGCCGAGACCGAGGTGGTGGTGATGGGGGGGCCGATGATGGGCCGTCCACTACCCGACCTCGACGTCCCCGTGGTCAAGGGGACCAGCGGGATCCTCGCCCTGACGCGGGCCGAGAGCCGCGCCCCGGAGGTGCTGCCCTGCGTGCGCTGCGGTCGCTGCCTGGAGGCCTGCGCGTACTTCCTCAACCCCTCGCGCCTGGGGCGGCTGGCGCGCGTGGAGCGCTGGCCGGAGATGGCGGACTACGGGGCGATGGACTGCATGGAGTGCGGCGCCTGCAGCTTCGCGTGCCCGTCGGGGATCCCCCTGGTCCACCTCATCCGGATCGGCAGAGCGGAGCTCCGCAAGCAGGCGCGGAGGGACAAATGAGCGTGGAGGTCCGGACCGCGCCGTTCCTGGTGGGCCAGCTCGACACCCCGGGGCTGATGCGCGACGTCTTGATCGCCCTCGTCCCCGTCGTCGCGGTGGCGATCTGGACCTTCGGTCTGGCGGCCGTGCTGGTCCTGGCTGCCGCCGTCGCTGGCGCGGTGCTCACCGAGCACCTGTGTGGAGGAGCGCTCCGAGACTGGAGCGGCGTGCTCACAGGGGTGCTGCTGGGGCTCACGCTGCCTCCGGGGCTGCCGCTGTGGATGGCGTTCCTGGGAGGCGTCGTGGCGATCGGGCTGGGTAAGGCGGTGTGGGGCGGGCTGGGCAGCAACCTGTTCAACCCCGCCCTCGTCGGTCGGGCGTTCCTGCAGGCGGCCTTCCCCACGGTGATGACCACGTGGTTCGCGCACGACCGGGGGCTGCTGGAGCTGCCGCCCGGGACGCTGGCGATGCCGCTGATGAGCCCCGAGGTGGACCTCATCACCACCGCCACGCCGCTGGGGATGATGAAGTTCGAGCACGAGATCACGCCGACGCTGTCGCTGCTCCTCGGCGACACTGCCGGCTCGCTGGGCGAGACCAGCGCGCTGGTGATCGCGCTGTGCGGCCTGTACCTGCTGGTGCGCCGCGCCGTCGACTGGCGGATCGTCGCGAGTGTGCTCGCCGTCGTGGTCGCGCTCTCGGGGGTGATCCACCTGGCGGCCCCCGCGGACTACCCCGGCCCGCTGTTCATGCTGACCTCTGGGGGGCTGCTGTTCGGGACGGTCTTCATGGCGACCGATCCGGTGACGTCCCCGGTGACGACCCGCGGCGCGTGGATCCATGGCGCGGGGATCGGCGCCCTGGTGGTGCTCATTCGCCTGTGGGGGGGGCTGCCCGAGGGCGTGATGTACAGCATCCTCCTGATGAACGCCGCCTCACCGCTCATCGAGCGCTACACGCAGCCGCGGATCTTCGGGCGCGCCCGGGGGGCGTCGTGAGCCCCGAGGCCAGCCCGGTCCGGATGGTCGCGACGCTCGGCACCGCGGGACTGGTGAGCGGGCTCCTGCTGGTCGGCGCCTACGAGCTGACGCTCCCCCGAATCACCGAGAACCGCGCGCGCGCGCTGCGTGAGGCCGTCTACCAGGTGCTGCCCGGTGCGTCGGCCATGCAGCGCTTGGAATCGAGCCCCGACGGCCTGGTGACCGCGGACGAGGGCGATGGTGAGGCGGTCTTCGGCGGCTACACCGTCGACGGCGGCCTGGTGGGCTACGCGATCCCCGCCCGCGGCTCGGGCTTCCAGGACACCATCTCGCTGCTGTACGGCTTCGATCCGACCCGCGATCGCGTGGTGGGTATGGCCGTGCTTGAGAGCCGCGAGACCCCGGGGCTGGGCGACAAGATCTACAAAGACGCCGCGTTCGTCTCGGCGTTCGCGGACCTCGACGTCGACCCCTCGGTGGTGGTCGTCCAGCGCGGCAAGAAGGTGGCCGACAACGAGGTGGAGGCGATCACCGGCGCCACCATCTCATCGAAGTCGGTCGTGGCCATCATCAACGCCGGCAACGCGCAGTGGCGTGATCAGCTGCGAGGCGCGGCGCCCGCTCTGCAGCCGCCCACCCCGGATTCGCCCTCCCCGGAACCGTCTGCCCCGGAGGCCCCATGAGCGACGACGCGCGGGCTGAGTTCCTCAAGGGGATCTGGCGCGACAACCCGGTGTTCGTGCAGGTGCTGGGCATGTGTCCGATGTTGGCGGTGACCAACTCGGCGATCAACGCGCTGGCGATGGGCGCGGCCACGTGCTTCGTGCTCACCGGCTCGAGCCTGTTGGTCTCGCTGGTCCGCGCGCACATCCCCAAGCAGGTCCGGATCTCCACCTACATCGTGATCATCGCGACCTTCGTGACCGTCGCCGACTTCACGCTCCAGGCGCTGGTCCCCGGCGTCCACAAGGAGCTGGGGGCGTTCATCGCGCTGATCGTCGTCAACTGCCTGATCCTCGGGAGGCAGGAGGCGTTCGCGTCGCGGAACTCGCCCCTGCTGGCGGTCGCCGACGCCCTTGGCATGAGCGGGGGCTTCGCGATCGCCCTGCTGAGCCTGGGGAGCGTTCGGGAGATCCTCGGCAGCGGCAGCCTGCTCGGGGTCAACGTGATGGGGCCGAACTTCGAGCCGTGGGTGATCATGATCCTGCCGCCCGGCGGCTTCATCATGCTGGGGCTCATCCTGCTGGTGCTCAGCTCGTTGCAGCAGCGGTCGGCGCAGAAGCGGGCAGCACGAGATCAGGCAGAACAAGACAAGGGCGACGATCGCGAGCGGGTGGCGAAATGAGCGGGGAGCTGGCCTGGATCTTCGTCAGCGCTCTGTTGGTCAACAACTTCGTGTTGGCGTACTTCCTTGGGTTGTGCCCCTTCTTCGGGGTGAGCGGAAAGGTGGACACGGCGCTGCGGCTGGGCCTGGCGACCACCTTCGTGATGGTGATCACCGCGCTCTGCTCCTGGGCGCTCAACACCTGGCTGCTGCCCCACGCGCCCTACCTACGCCTCATCAGCTTCATCGTGGTGATCGCCAGCACCGTGCAGCTGGTGGAGATGTTCATCAAGAAGGTCTCGCCCACGCTGTTCCGGGCGCTGGGGATCTTCCTGCCGCTGATCACCACGAACTGCGCCATCCTGGGGCTGGCGCTGTTCGCCACGCTGCGCGGGTACGGGCTGATCGAGGGGCTGGTCTTCGCGCTGGGCGCCGGCGCCGGATTCACGCTGGCGATCGTCCTGATGGCCGGGATGCGCGAGGAGACCGAGCTGCTCGATGTCCCCAGGGTGGTCCGCGGCACGGCCCTGAGTCTGATCATCGCCGGGCTGTTGTCGATGGCCTTCATGGGCTTCGCTGGGCTCTTCAGCAACGTAGCCTGATGTCGGCGGCGACCTGATGCTGACACACGCCGCGGCGGTGCTGGGACTGGCGACAGCCTGCGGGTTGTGGGTGGTGCTTCAGCGTTGGATCGCCCGGCGGGATCCCGGGCAGCCGGGGGTGGAGCGAGACTGTACGGGGTGCGGGGGGTGCTCACCGCATGAGACGCCTCCCTGTTCTTGAGTCAACCCTGTTCTTGAGTCAACCCTGCCCCTGAGTCAACACCCTCGCATACGCCCCTATCGCTCCCTCCACCATCGCGTCTGTCGTGAACCGCTCCATCACGAACGCGCGCGCAGCGTCGACACACGGGTGCTCTCCAGTCAATACGCGCTGAATCGCAGCGACCAGCCCGGGGACGTCCCCGACCTCCACCAATGTTCCATGCTCCCCGACCACCTCGGGGATCCCGCCGGCTCGACTCGCCACCACCGGCACCCGGGCCATCATCGCCTCCACCACGCTCATCCCGAGCCCCTCGGTGCGCGAGGGCTGCACGAACACCCGGCACCCGGCCAGCAGCGCGGGCACGTCTTCGCGATGACCGAGCCAGCGCGGCCCCGGAAAGACCAGCGCCCCGTCTCCGGCGATAGCGACGTCGATCTCGGGCATCCGGCGCGCGGCGGCGGCCAGGAACTCGTGCCCCTTGTGGTGGACCCGGGCGCCGACCGCCAGCACATCGGGGGCGTCCGCTGCGGGCTCGGTCGGGTCGGGGACATCGATCCCGCCGTACACCACCGAGACGTTGCGCCCGCCGGCCGCAGAGACGAGCTCGGCGACCGCGCGCGAGCAGGCCACCCAGCCGTCCGGTCGCTGGTACTTCCAGCCGCCCGACGGGGGAAAGTCCACCCAGCGATGGACGACCAGGGGCGTGGAGAGCGGCGCGCAGCATCCGTGCGCGTGGGAGGTGTGCGCGACCAGCAGGTCCGGGCTGGCCTGGCGGAGCCGCCACGTCGTGCGGGGCGACCAGCCTGCCGGAATGGGCACTCGGGCGTCTCCGAGGAACTCCAGCTCTGACCACAGCCGACTCGTCGGCGGACAGGCCACCCCCACCCGCGCGCCGCGAGCGTGCATCCCGCGGACGAGCCGCAGCAGCAGCGACTGACCGCCGCGCCACTCGTCGGCGCTGTCGACGTGCAGGATTTGAGGAGGGGTGTCCACTGCGATAGGTCCGCCGCACTGTCCCGAGAATGCCGTGTCTATCCTGCTGTTTCCGCTTCTACTCAGCGAGCCCGCCGCGGCGATCGAGATCCCGCATCGCCAGCTTCAGCTCGATAACGGGCTGAACGTCATCCTCCACCACGACGATCGCCTCCCGCAGGTGGTGGTCAACGTGTGGGTGCAGGTCGGCAGCGCCGACGAGGCCCCCGGCCGCTCGGGCTTCGCCCACCTGTTCGAGCACCTGATGTTCATGGGCACCGCGCGCGTGCCCGAGGGCGAGTTCGACAGCCGGATGGAGGGCGCCGGCGGCTGGAACAACGCCTGGACTTCCGAAGACGCCACCGACTACTACGACGTGGGTCCCAGCAACCTGACGCAGACCCTCCTGTGGATGGAGGCCGATCGCTTCTCGGGGCTGGCCGCAGCCATGACCACCGAAAAGCTCGATCTCCAGCGAGACGTCGTGCGCAACGAGCGGCGACAGGGGCACGAGGACGAGCCGTACGGTGAGCTGTGGCTGGTCATCCCCGGGGCGATGTACCCGGCGGGTCATCCCTACAGCCGCCCGGTCATCGGCAGCCACGAAGACCTCCAGGCAGCCACGGTGGAGGACGTCGTGGCGTTCTTCGGCCAGTGGTATGTGCCGTCCAACGCCAGCCTGGTCGTCGCCGGCGACTTCGACGAGGTGCAGATCGAGGCCGATGTCCGGCGACTGTTCGGCCCTCTGCCGGCCCGGCCAGCGCCCGAGCGGCTCGCCCCGCCCGTCCCCGACCTGCCGATCACCCCCCTGGTGGAGCTGACCGACGAGGTTCAGGTGCCGATGAGCACCCTGCTGTGGCACACCCCCGCGGTGTTCGCCGATGGCGACGCCGCCCTGGACTTCGTGGCCTCCATCGCCGCCGGGGGGCGCTCCTCTCGTCTGTACCAGCGGCTCGTCCACGAGGAGGCCACGGCGCTCACCGTGGACGCCGGGCAGCTCTCGCAGCGGCTCAGCTCGGTGTTCCTGGTGCAGCTCATGCCCACCGAGGCGGGCACGCTGGAAGACCTCGAGGCCGCCGTGAGCGAGGAGCTGGCCCGCCTGGCCGCGGACGGCCCCACGGACGAGGAGCTGGAGCGCACCCGCAACCAGATCGAGGTGATGGCCCTGCGGGATCTGGAGAGCCTGCAGGGCCGCGCCAGTCAGCTCAACCACTACTGGGCGCTCATCGGCGACCCGGGCGGTCTGGAGAAGGACCTCGAGCGCTACCGCTCGGTCACCGCCGGCGACGTCAAGGCCGCGGCGGCGCTGCTGTCCGACGAGCGCCGCGCCGTGGTGCGCATCCGCCCCGAGAGTGCTCCTGAGGATGCCAGCGCTCCTGAGAGTGCCAGTGCTCCTGAGGATGCCAGTGCTCCTGTGGACGCCGGTGGTCCTGAGAGTGACAGTGGTTCTGAGGAAGGGGGCGCTGCGGAATGACCGGTCTCTTTTTGCTCGTCTCCTGCGCGGTCCGCGCGCCGGCCCCTCCAGCGGCCTTGAGCGTGCCGCCCGCCGTCGACGCGGCGCTGGCTGTGGTGCCGGAGATCTCCGCGCCGCCCCGGGTCCGCCCGCCCACGCCCTCCGTCCACACGCTCGCCAGCGGCGCGAGCCTGTGGGTGGTGTCGCAGCCCGATCTGCCCCTCGTGAGTCTTCAGCTCATGGTGCCAGGGGGAGCCGCGACGGACGCTGCGGGGGCCGCGGGCGCCGCCTCGATGGCAGATCATATGCTGCTGTACGGCGCAGGTGAGCGCGACGCGCCGGCCTTCGCGGCTGTCGCCGAGCGCTACGCCATCGAGCTGGACGTCGACACCCACCGCACCCACACCCGCCTGTTCCTGGACACCCACTCCGATCACCTCGACACCGGGCTGGGCCTGCTGGCCGACGCCGTCCTGCGTCCGCGCATGGACGCGCCGGAGGTCGCGCGTCAGCTCGAGATCCGCCGGGGTGAGCTGTCCATCGACGCCGACGACCCCAGCTACAAGGCGGCGGTGATCAGCCGGCGGGTCTACTACGGCGAGGGTCACCCGCATGCCCACCCCGTGAAGGGCACCGCGCAGAGCCTGGACGAGATCGACTCCGACGCGCTGCGCGACTCCTGGGCAGCACGATCCGCGCCGGATCACGCGCGGTTCATCGTCACCGGCGCGGTGGAGGCCGACGCGCTGGTGGCGGCGCTCGACGTCCACTTCGCCGACTGGTCACCCGCCGAGCGCGCGGCCCCCGCGCCGCCGCCCCCGCCGGCGGGAGTCGGCGACGGCCCGGTCCTGTACATGGTCGATCAGCCCGGCGCCGCGCAGTCGGTGCTGCGGGTCCTGCTGCCCGGCTGGTCCGCGGAGTCCGAGGACGCCCTCGCCGGGCGCCTCGGCACCACGGTGCTGGGCGGCACCTTCACCAGCCGCCTCAACCAGCTCCTGCGCGAAGACAAGGGCTACACCTACGGCGCGTGGGCCTACTCGATGCAGCAGCCCGGTCACGGCGTGCTGATGGCGGGCACGTCGGTGGAGCGCAGCGTCACCGCCGCCGCGCTGGGAGATCTGCTGAGCGAGGTGGCGCGCCTGCTGGAGGGCGTCACCGCAGCGGAGCTGGAGAAGGCCGTCGGCGCGCATCGCGGCGCGGTGGTCGAGGGCATGGAGAGCCGCGGAGCGCTGGCCGACATGCTCGCCGAGGAGGCGGCGCTGGGTTTGCCGCACGACAACCTGCCTCGGGAGCTGGCGCGCCTGCTGGAGATCACCCCCGAGGCGATCACCAGCAGTCTCAGCGGGCTGGTGACTGATCGCGCGGCGGTGATCGTCGTAGGAGATCTGGCGACCATCGAGGAAGACCTGGCGACCCTCGGGTCGTGGGAACGCCTGTCGCTTTGAACGCGGGAGACGGCATCATGAACGGACGGATCACGGAGCTGGTCGGAGATCTGGAGCGCAAGGGGATCCGGGTGAATCTCCGGGGCCTCCAGGAGGAGCTGGACGTCATCGAGCGACCTCCCAGCCTGCTGGGGCGGCTCACGCAGGGAGCGCGCAAGGCCGCGGCGGGCCAGTGGCGCAACATCCTCGGGGAGCTGGGAGAGAGCCGCGAGATGATGGGGCTGCTGCACAAGCGGCTGCGTCAGGACCGCCCGCTCACCGGCGAGGAGCGCGACAAGATCCGCGCGCAGATGTTCGATCTGCTGCGCATCGTCCCCGCCGGCTTCATCGCCGCGGCCAACACCGCGCTGCCGATCCCCGGCACCGGCATCTTCACCCCATGGATCCTCGCGCGGCTGGGGCTGATGCCCTCGCACTGGCGGGAGGCGCACCTGCTCGATCAGCTCCACAGGGAGGCCGCCCGCCTGCGGGCACAGGGGCATGCCGCCGCCGCCGATCAGCTCACCGCGCTGGAGCAGCAGATCGAGGCCGAGGCCGACGCGCGCGACGCTGCCGCGCACCAGGCGGCGCTGCTCACCCACTGGGACGCCAACAACAACGGCGTGTGGGACGACGCCGAGCGCGATGAGTATCAGCTGGCGGTCGAGAAGATGACTGATCAGTGGCACCGCTTCGGCACGCAGAAGCGGTGGTTCCTCCAGGCGGAGGAGCAGGTCTTCGGTCCGGTCCGGCTGTCGGAGATCTTCGCAGCGAACCCCGAGGGGCTGCTGCTGGTCTGTTTCGACGGCCGCAGCGGCTGGATCTGCCTGGGAGATCTCCAGAAGAACCTCCGCGCGCAGATCGACCCCTCGGCGGGGGGCTGAGTCGTGAGCGCTTCCACCGTCCTTGCCCTGCGCCGCAACAGCCCGCTCACCCCCTCGGAGCACCGGGCCCTCGCCGACGCGCATACTCGCTGGAGCCGCTGGGGGTGGCGTCATCTCGCGGGCCTGGAGATCGTCGGACTGGACGGGGTCGCCCCCTGGCGGGCCGTGCTGGCCTTCCACTTCGAGCGCCCAGACGTCGACCTGGCAGATCTGCCGGACGTGGTCCGGATGATGGATCAGTTCACCGCGGCGGTGCCCCGAGCCGTCCCGGTGCTCGGCGATCCCGGCGCGCTGTTCGCGCGGCGGCAGGGTCGCTTCGCGGTGGCCGCCAGCGGCGACGCCCCCATCGAGCGCCTCCCCCACGGCTGGACGCCGCCCGACATCGCCAGACTGTCGTTTTCGTCCGCTGACCACATCACCGCCCCCATGCTGGTCGAGGACGAGCAGCTCGCGGATCTCCTGCAGGTGATCGAGCGCTGCGGCGCGCAGCCCGACCTGATGCGCGCCGGCGCGGGGGCCGCCGTGGGGTTCCGCGCGAGCCTGCCGGCGCTGGTCGAGGACGGCATCTGCCCCACCGCCGCGTGCCTGCTCTTAGCCGATCTGCACACGGCGGGGCTCGCCTCGGCGCCCGCCGCTGCTGCCGCCGCCGAGGGGTTGCATGCCGGCGGCGACGCCCGAGAGCGGGGGGCCGTGCGTCGCCTGATGGCCGCGCTGGAGCGTCCCACGCCCCTGGAGCCCACCCTCCTGCCGCGCGAGATCGCTCCGCCGGACTGGGCAGCGGTGGAGACCATCGGTCGGCGGCTTCTGGCGGCTGCGCGCCCCCCCGACTCCGAGCAGGACACCGGCGTGCGCGCCGCGGGGGCCTGGCGCGACGACCTGGAAGACGACGATCTCCTGCTGGTGATGGACGAGGCGCCCGGCGGCGAGCTCTCGGCGCTCCTCGATGATCTCTCCGGGGCGCCCGAGATCGGACAGGCCGAGCCGCTGGCGCGAGGGGAGGGCTTCCCCGCGGAGGTGCTGGAGCGTCTGTCGGGGCACGACTCCCTGGTCGGCGGCATCTGCGCGCTCCTGGCCTGCGGGGTCTGGTCGTTCTCGGGGCTGCCGGGGATGGTCGCGCGGCTCGTGCAGATCGCAGACTCCTCCGCGCAGTCGTCCGTGCGCGCGCTGGCGATTCACGCCCTCGCGGTCAGCGGGAGGCCCGACGCCATCCAGGCGGTCCTCCAGCTCGCCCGTGATCCGTTGCCCGAGATCGCGCGGGCGGCGGTGGGCTGCCTGGGGAGCTGCCCCGGTCCCGACGCCCGACGCGCGGTGCGCGAAGCTGCGCGCATGCCCGGACTGGAGGCTCAGGCGCTCACGGCGATGGCGATGGCCCGCGATCCCGGCGGCTTTCCCATCGCTGAGGAGCTGTGCGCAGACCGCCGCGTGGAGGTGCGCCGCGCTGCTGCTGCGGCTCTCGAGCGCCTCGGCGGTCGCCGGGCGCTCCGAAAGCTGCGGGAGCTGTACACCTCCGACACCACCTGGGAGGTGCGGCTGGCAGCCGCGGGCGGACTGGCCCGGTGCGCGCCGCCCGAGGCGCTCCTGCCCATCCTGGGCGCCCCGGATCCCGATCTGGCCGCGCGGACGCTTCTCGCCATCGGCGAGGCCGATCGCATCGAGGCCACCGGGTGGCTCCTGCAGCACCTCTCGCACGCGCGACCGGGGGTCCGCGCGGCGGCAGTGGGCGCGCTGGGCCTGCTGGAGATCACCTGCGGGCCGCTGCTGAAGGCCCTGGACGATCCCGACGCCGGGGTAGTGCTGGCAGCGATCTCGGCGCTGGAGCGCTGCGGTGACTCCCGCGCGCTGGCGCCGCTCCAGACCTGCGCCGCGCGCGCCGGAGAGATCGGCGAGGCAGCGCGTCGCGCGCTGGTCCGCGGACGCCGCTTGCGTCTGCCCGAGCCCGTGGGACGGTTCAACGTGCGCGCACGCAGCACAGACCCGCTGGGAGAAGCCCACCAGCGTCGGATAGCGCAGGTGTTCGGATTCACCCGGCCGCGGATCACCGCCCAGGGGTTCTCGTGCACCGGCACCCTCACCGGCGCGCCCATCGACGCGCTCCGCGAGCTGGCGCTGGCGATCGAGCAGATCGACGGTGAGATCCATGGGCTGCGATGGAGCGTGCAGGACGATCTCTGCGCTGTCCGACGCCTCAGTGGGCAGTGGATCCTCTCGGTGCGCCGGGGTCGGGTGGTGCGCGACGCCGGGTGGTTCGAGATCGCTCTGCCCGACTTCGCCGAGCGTCCGCCGCTGCTGCCCGACGCGCTGCGTGCGCCCCTCGAGCAGCTCCCGCCCATGCCTCTCCCGGTCGCCCCGCCGCCGGTCGCGCCGGCCGTCGCAGCCTCCCCTGCGGTTGGCTCTCCCGTGGTTGGCTCCCCTGTGGGCTCCTCTACAGCCGGGCCTGCGGTTCCGGTGGCTCCGCCGCCCGAAGAAGGACTGCTGTCCTACGACGACGAGCCGCCGGAGCAGGAGCTGACGCTGTCGGACTTCCTGGAGGAGGTCACCGCGGGCGCTCCCTCCCAGCCCCCTCCCGACCCGCCGGTGCCGGACCTCCCGCCCGCCGAGCCCGATGACTTCGATGACATCATGCTGGAGACACGCGATCTCGCGACGTCCGAGACGCCTCCACCCCGGCTCGATCTGCTCGCCGCGCCGGCAGATCTCGGGGCGCTGGACGACGAGACCGAGGAGGCTCTCCGCAGCCCGAGCTCGCTGGCGCTCCTCGATGGCCCGACGGGAGACGCGGGACCGTGGGCCGACCAGTCGACGACGGACGAGAGCGCGGTGGCCTTCTGGGGAGAAAACGTCGAGCAGCGGGCCGCTGAAGAGTCGGTGGGCCTCGGCGCGATCTCCGATGACATCGACGATCTGGAGCTCGATGAGGCCGACGATCTGGAGCTGGAGCTTGATGAGCCGGAGCTGGAGCTCGACGAGCCGGAGCTCCCTGCGGCGCCTCCGCTGCCCGAGGCGCCGATCCCCCAGTCGTCGGGGCCGACCCTCGCGCCGTGGCTGCCGGGTCGATCCGTAGACGACCTGGAGGACCCATCGGGTCCGATCGCGCCCGAGGCGACGCCATTGGACGCGCTGTTCACCGGGCCGCGCGACGCCGGGTCCGATCCCTGGAACGATCTGCTCGATCCGGCGCGCGCCACCGACGCCCTGCGGACGCTCGCGACCAGCGCGATCACCGACGCCGATCGCATCCGGGTGCATGCCTGGCTCCGCTCGGGCGATCCGGTTCGTCAGGTCGCAGCCTGTCGCGTGGTGGAGACGCTGGGCGATCCCGCACCGATCGCGCAGATCGTCAGCCTGCTGTCCCACGCGCGGGGAGACGTCCGCAGCTACGCGGTCCGCGCCATCGGGGCGGTCGGCGACCGGGATGTCCTGTCCGATATCGTTCGCCTGACCGATGATCCCGACGCCGATGTCCGCGCCGGGGTGCGCGAGGCGATCGCTGCGATCAGCGGCCCGCCAGGCCCGACATGAGGGGAGGCGGGCACGCACCCCTCGGTCTGCGCGCTGGCCGTGGTACGTTTCGCCGAGGAGAGAGCATGATGGCGATCAAGAACCTGCTGCCGGCGGCGCTGCTATGGATGGGGGGCTGCACCTGGATCAGCACCACCGATCTGGACTCTCGGCGCGGGCAGGTAGACGACGACGGCGACGGATTCAGCGCGACCGAGGACTGTGACGACGCAGACGCGACGTTCTACCCCAGCGCGGTGGAGGTCTGGTACGACGGACGAGATCAGGACTGCCTGCTCGACGACGACTACGACGCCGACCTCGACGGTCTGGTCGCCGATGAGCACGCGGGCCTGCCCACCGAGGGGGTGGACGGCTCGGGCAAGCTCCCCGGCGGCGACTGCGACGACGCTGACGCGACCATCTACGACGGCGCGCCGGACTCCTGGTACGACGGCATCGACTCCGACTGCTCGCTGGACGACGACTACGACGCCGACACAGACGGCTACGTCCTCGACGAGAACGCGGGCCTGGTGACGGCGGGAGTGGACGCCTCGGGCGCGCTGCCGGCGGGTGACTGCGACGACGCCGACGCGACCATCAGTCCGGAGGTGGCAGAGGTCTGGTACGACGGCATCGATCAGGACTGCTCGGAGGAGACCGACGACGGCGATCAGGACGCCGACGGCTACATCGCCGAGGCGTCCGGGGGTGACGACTGCGACGACGACGCGGCCGATGTCTACCCGGGAGCGCTGGAGACCCTCACGGACGGCGTCGATCGCGACTGCGACGGCGGGCCGGCGACGTTCGCGCTGGGCACCCTCCCGGACTTCAGCGAGGAGCTCGTCTCGCTCAGCTGGGACGAGCCGTTCGACGTCCGGTTCGACAGCAACAGCACCGGGATCTACCTGTCGGTGGCGGCCATCGCAGCCACGCTCGAGTCGGAAAGCGGCGGAGCGAGCATCACCAGCAACTTCTACGACTCCGCGCTCGCGTTCGCCTTCGACCGCACAGACCCCACCCTGGGTCTGCTGGAGACCATCGACTGGCAGCGCAACAGCGCCGATCCGGGGTTCTACCTCACGCGGGGGCACGACATCATCGTCGACGACGATGCCCTGTACGGCGTGACCGGTCTGCAGGTCGACACCACCCGCGCGCTGCGCATCGGCGGGTACGACTTCGCCAAGGGTGCGAACTTCGGGATCAACTACACGCTCACCGATCCCGACGGAAAGGGCTACGCCGACTTCGAGGACATCTCACTGGCGGTCGACGCGGACGGCGATCTGCACGCGCTCGGCTGCGAGTCCGCAGAAGGCAACGCGCAGTACCTGACGGGCTCCGCCGCGACGATCCGGGGCTCGGGCTACGAGGTCGCCGGAAAGGTGGAGGAGCTCGAGATCTCTGCCTGCGAGATGCACTTCTATGACGATCCCCAGGGCACCCTGCTGACGGCCGAGATCCGCGGCATGGCGACCTGGACGTGGGACAGCACCTCGCCGCCGCCGGACCTGGCGTTCAGCGGCGTCGACACATTCATCTTCCCGCTCGATCTCGAGATGATCCGCGGCGCCCCGGAGGCCTGGGTGCTGGCCGCCAACGCCATCGAGGGCAACGTGGCGATCCTCACCGGCCCCGACGAGTACACCCTCGACGTGGGGGGCCCCCCAGCGGCGGTGCAGGGCGTCTGGGACGATCTCGCGGGGGAGATCGTCATCGGCTACACGACCTCCGACGGCCGGGTTGGCGTGGCTTGGGGACACCCGAACCCCGTGGTCGGGATGGAGGTCTTCGAGTTCCCGGTCGACTTCGCCGCGCGCGATGTCGCGGTCGCCCTGGACGCCAGCACCGATCACCTCCTCATCGCGGTGCTGGGAGACGCGGAGCTGGCCTTCGGGATCGTTCGCCGCTACTGACCGGGCGCTGCTGATCGATCGCTGTGAAGCGCGGCGTCGCGCTTCACTCTCCGGTGGCGTCTGCGGCGTCCCGCTCGCCGGGCGGCAGCCCACGGATGCTCCAGCGATGACGCGTGACCACGTCGTCGGCGTCGCGGGCCTCGATGTCCAGCGTCCGTGGACCTTCGATGATCTCCAGCGGCACCGTGAAGCTCAAGCGGTTTCCGGAGCCCGAGCGCCACGCGACCTTCTCGCCGGCGTACCAGACGGTGGCGGACGCCAGGGCGGTGTCGTCGGTCGCCCGCACCCGCAGGTTCATTACGCCGGTCTCGGTCGCTGACGGCGGTCGGGCGTCGATGCGCGGACCGCGTCGTGCGACGGGCGTGCCGTCGATCGGCAGCGTGAACGGCAGCGTGACCAGGCGCCCCTCCCGGGCGGTCTTCAGGTGGAGCTGCAGCTCCAGCGGTGCGCGCGGCAGCGGATCGCCCAGGTCGAGCTCCATGTCGATCCGGCCGGTCTCTCCGCCGTCCAGGGCGTCCAGCAGACCCTCTCGATCGCGCTGCACCACGGTGCTGTCGCGGGGGAAGGTGAGCTGTGCGTGGAGATCGCGCAGCGGCGCGTCGTCGGGGTTCTCCAGCTCGATCTGCACGCGATGGCCGCCCTCGTGGGGCACCAGGGCGGCGGTGACCGGCAGGGGGCTGCGCTCGCGGCTGATGATCGACAGCACCACGGGGTCCTCGTCTCGGACCGTGAGGCCGTCGGCGAACACCGACACCTCGACGGTGTCTTCGCGGCTGGGCAGGTTGGGATCGATCGTCACCAGGGAGCTGCCCAGCCCGCGCTCTCCCGGCTCCAGGCGCCCCACCGGGAGCGTCACCCGCTTCCAGGGCAGCCGGGCGTCGGTGCGGAGCTCCACCCGAACGCGGTGCGCGGTGGTCTCGCCGAGGTTCTCCACGACTGCGCGGACCTCGACGTCTCCTCCGGCGATGGGCTCGCCCAGCACCTCCACCCGCACCTTGAGCTGTGGCGCGGCGGCGGCGTCTGGGCCCGGGCTCCAGTCGATCCCCCGCATCGCGAAGGTCTCGGCGAGCAGAAGGCCCTGCTCGTCCCGGGTGACCTCGGCAGCCTCGGAGAGCGCGCGCAGCATGCTGCTCCGGTCTGGGGCGGCGGTGCGCTGGACCGCCCGCCGGGCGAGCTCGATGGGGACGTCGGGAGGATCGTCCAGCGTGATGTCCTCGCGCCAGCCCTCCCGCTCATCGACGGTGACCACCTCATCGCCTTCACGCAGCGGCCGGGGCAGCGCTGCGCCGCTGCGCCGAAACACGGCGCGTCGGACCCATACGTCGGGCACCAGCCCGTCGCTGTCCTTGATCGAGACGTCGTGGGGCAGCAGGTACTCCGCCACCGTCAGCTTGAACCGCACCCGCTGGCCGTTGCCGCGGCGGATGGTGAACAGCCGCTGGACGGTGCCCTTTCCGTGGGAGCGCTCTCCGATGAGCACCGCGCGGTCGAGCAGCATCAGCGCGCCTGCGAAGATCTCCGCGGCCGACGCCGAGCGGTGGTCCATCAGCACGACCACCGGCAGCTCGGTGTCTTCTTCTTCGGGGTGGGCGAAGTACTCGTGGAGCAGGTTGTCCACCGGGGCGCCCCCCCGGCCGGCCGTGCGGAGCACCAGCCCCCGCTCCAGAAACAGATCGACGCTGCGGCAGGCCTGGCTCATCGAGCCGCCGGAATTGCCCCGGACATCGACGACCAGGCCCACGGCGCCCTCGCGACGCATGTCGGCCAGCGCGTCGCGCAGCAGGTGGACCGTCTGCTCGCTGAACGAGTCGATCGCGATGATCCCGATGTCGTCCGGCTCTACGTGCCAGGTCACGTTGGGGATGATGACCTCGGCGCGCTCGAACGACAGCGTGAGCTCCTGCGGCCCCGTGGAGCCGGGGCGCGCGATGGTCAGCTGGACCCGGGAGCCCTCTGGTCCGCGGATGCGCTCGACGACCCGCGCCACCGACAGCCCGGTGGTGGAGAAGCCGTCCACCGCCAGGAGCACGTCGCCGGCCCGCAGCCCCCCGGACTGCGCCGGCCCGCTGGGGAAGACGGCCTTGATGATCTGCTGCCCCTCGACCAGGCCGATCCGCGCGCCGATCCCGGTGAGCTTGCCCTTGATGCGCTCGTCGAACCGCGCCAGGCGCTCGCCGGAGAGCAGGATGGAGTGCTTGTCGAGGGCCCGGGTCATGCCACGCAGCAGCTCGAATTCAACGTCGACGTCTTCTGGGACGGGCGCGCTGGCGCGTGAGATGCGCGCGGCGATCTCCGCCAGCGCCGTCGGCAGCTCCTCGAACTCACCCGTGGGCAGCGAGACCTGACCGATGACGCCGTCCTCGCCGTGGCGGAGGAGCACGCCGTCGTCTGTCGGCTCGACGATGAGCCAGGGGATGGCGTCTTCTGCGGCCTCGGCGGCCTTCGCCAGCACCCCTGAGGGCTCCAGATCGGCGAAGTCGAGGTAACGCTCCTCGACGCGGTCGAGCGCCTGCTCTGTCATCTCTCCCGGCTCCACGGCGTGGGCCAGAGAAGCGGCGATGACGAAGGAGAGGAGCATCCCGGGGAGTGTACACCGCGCACTGCGGCCTGGAAACGCAGGATCCCCCGCGGCAGGCCCCGGACAGTGTCCCGGGTCCAGAGCCGGCAGGGCCCCGGCGACGCCCCGGTGGAGGAATGCGGAGACGCGCCGTGATAGGCGAGGGGGCTCGCCCGTGGGGGCTGGGTGCGGGAGGATGGCGTGAAGCGGGATCATCTTCAGGCGCTTCTCGCCGGGGTCTCTGCCGGGGAGGTGGGCGTCGCTGAGGCCCTGGCCGCGCTCAGCGCGCCGCCGATCGGCGACCTGCCCGGCGTTCAGCTCGATCTGCATCGCCAGCAGCGCACGGGGCACGCCGAGGTGGTCTACGGCGAGGGCAAGGACGTCGGGCAGATCAGCGCCATCCTGGAGCGGCTGCGGTCGGCAGGTCAGCCCGGCCTGGTCACGCGGGTCGATCCCGAGAAGGCCCGCGCGGTGATCGCCGCGCTCCCCGACGTGCGCTGGCACACGCGCGCTCGGGTGCTGGAATTGGCCGGGCCGGCCGCCGAGCGCGTGGGCTGCATCGCGGTGGTCTGCGCCGGCACGTCGGACCTGCCGGTCGCCGAGGAGGCCGCGGTGGTCGCGGAGGCCGTGGGAAACCGCGTCGAGCGCATCACAGACGTGGGCGTGGCGGGGATCCACCGGGTGCTGGCCCACGCGCCCGCGCTGTCGCGCGCCAACGTGATCATCGTCGTCGCGGGGATGGAGGGCGCCCTCGCCAGCGTCGTCGCGGGTCTGGTGGCGCGGCCGGTGATCGCGGTGCCGACATCGGTGGGCTACGGGGCGCACTTCGGCGGGCTGGCGGCCCTGCTGGGGATGCTCAACGCCTGCGCGGCCGGGATCAGCGTGGTCAACATCGACAATGGCTTCGGGGCGGCGATGCAGGCGTCGCTCATCAACCGACTGGCCGTGGGGGCGCCGTGACCGGGCGGGTGCTGTTCGTCGATCCCTTCGCGGGGGTCGCCGGCGACATGTTCTGCGCCGCGCTCATCGATCTGGGCGCCGATCTGGCCGCCATCCGCGCGGAGCTGGCGCGCCTCGACGTGGGCGGCTTTCAGGTGTCGGCGCCGCGAACCCGCCGGGGGGCGCTGGCCGCACAGCGGTTCCTCGTGAAGCCTGACAGCGCGCCGAAGGCCCCTGATCCCGATCACCGCGGGCGCCATCACGGCCATGAGGCCGCTCCAAGAAAAGCAATCTCCCCCCTCGACACGGATGCCCTTCGCCCACCATCGTGCGACGCTCTCGAAGTATCCAGATACGACAGCGAGCGACGCACGCCAGTGGACCCGGGGCCTCGCAGGCCGAGCCTCACGCGGGGCCGCCATCAGGCCGATCATGGGAGACTTCTTTCCCTGGAGCGGCCTGATCACAGTCATGATCATCGGCACGATCTCAGCGAAGATCACAGTCATGAGCATGGGCATGCTCACGGCGAAGAGCACGGCCATACTCACGGCGATGCCCACAGCCATACTCACGGGCACGATCACCAACACCGGCACCAACACTGGCCCGGTCAGCCCGATCGGACCTGGCGGGAGATCTCCGCGCTGATCTCCGAGGCGGGGTTTGCGACCCGCGTCCGCGAGCGGGCGCTGGCGGTGTTCGGACTGCTGGCGGAGGCCGAAGGGCGGGTCCACGGCGTGCCGCCAGCCCAGGTCCGATTCCACGAGGTCGGCGCCGTCGACTCGATCGTTGACATCGTCGGCGCCTGCGTCGGCCTGGAGCTGCTCGACGTCAGCCACATCGTCTGCGGGCCGCTGCCCCTGTCCAGCGGACACACGCAGTCAGCGCACGGGCTCATCCCGCTGCCGGCGCCGGCCACCCTCGAATTGCTGGCCGGCTGGCCCACCCGCCCCGGCGTTCCCGGGATGGAGCAGGTCACTCCCACGGGCGCGGCGCTCATCAGCGCGCTCGCCGAGCCCGGCGATTTGCCGGCGATGACCGTCGTGGGGGTGGGCTACGGTGCGGGCACGCGCGACCTTCCTGATCGCCCCAACGTGCTGCGCGCGGTGCTCGGGCGCCCCAGCCGACCCGCCTCTGCGCGTGAGGTGGCGGTGCTTGAGGCCCAGATGGACGACCTGCCCGGCGAGCACCTCCCGCCGCTGCGTCGGGCCCTCGAGGCCGCTGGCGCCATCGACGTCATCGCCATCCCCGTGCTGATGAAGAAGGCCCGATCCGGCGTGCTGGTCCAGGCGCTCGCGCGGCCCCACGAGGCCGCAGACGTCGAGGCTGCCCTGTTGCGGCACGGCTCCACGTTTGGCGTCCGGCGCACGCTGGCGACCCGCCGCGTGCTCGACAGGTGGCACGAGCGCGCCGAGACCCCCTGGGGGCCTGTCCGCATCAAGGTCGGTGCGCTGGACGGCGAGGTGGTACAGATCGCCCCTGAGTTTGAAGACGTGGACGCCGTCGCGCGTCGGTCGGGCGTGCCGGTCCCGCGGGTTCACCGCATGGCGCTGCGGGCTGCCGCCGAGCCCTCCTCACAGGTTCTTCCTTCTTCGACTCAACCCACTCCAAACCGGAGCCTGGAATGACGCGCACCCTCCTGATCGCCGGCCTGCTCACGGCCGCGCTCCGCTCCAACCCCGCGCTGGCCCTCACCGCCGACGAGATCATCGACAAGGCCCGCGAGGCCCAGAGCGTCGACAGCTCCATCCAGCAGGTCCGGATGGTCCTGGTCTCGAAGAACGACGCCGAGCGGGTCCGCGAATTCGAGATGCGCGTCCGCAAGGACGACGACATCGTCAGCACGTACGTCCGCTTCTCGCACCCCACGGACGTGGCCGGCACGCAGCTCGTCATCGTCGACACTCCCGGCACCGCCGACGAGCAGCTCCTCTACCTGCCGGCGCTCAAGCGGGTGAGCCGGATCGCCGGCAAGGCGCGGACGGGCTCCTTCATGGGCTCTGATTTTTCCTACGAGGATCTCGAGTTCTCGTACGCCAGCGGCGCCTCGCACACGCTGACCTCAGAGGACGACAGCGCGTGGGTGATCGACACCATCCCCGGCGACGGATCGAGCTACAGCAAGCTGCGGGTCCACGTCGCCAAGAGCGACTACCTGCCACGCAAGGTCGAGTTCTTCGACAAGAAGGGCAACGCGCTCAAGGTGCTCGAGGTGACCGAGACCGCGGTAGACGGCGGGGCCACCATCCCGGTCAAGTCCGAGATGAAGAATCTACAGCGGGGCACGCGCACCAGGCTGGAGACCACCGAGCATCGGCTCAATGTTCCGGCGGAGGAGATCCCTGCTGAGACGTTCACGGCGGCCTGGATGGAGAGTCACGGGTAGGTCTCGGATGTCCCGCTGCGGACGGACAGCCCGGGCGAGCCCGTATTGGATTGGATTCGCGTTGTCCTGACGAGACGGTAAACCTGCGCCGACCCATGTGGTGTCTGGACTGGCGAAACCGTGGTTGCCGTTCGACCGTGAAAGCGATCGGTGGCGCGACCCGAGGAGGAGCCCCCACGGTTAGACCCCCCCTCCACCCGGAGGGGCCCCCTCCACTGGAGACCCCTGGAGGACAAGTGCTCACCATCCTCGCGCTCACCGCGGCCCACGCCGGCGACGTCGGCTTCATCTCCTCGGCCCAGGTCATCGCCGACACCGCGCACGAGCGCCCCCTCGAGGACACCCTGGAGGTCTGGACCCGTCTGAAGGGCAGCGCCTCCGGCGATCTGGACAACGGACGCTGGTTTCTGGCCGTGCGCGGCGAGCACCAGGTGCTGTCCGGCGTGGAGGCCGACGGCGGCGATCTGGAGGCGCACTGGCTGGTGTGGCCGGGCGAGAGCGGCTGGGAGGGCACCCTGGGCGGCCCGGTCCGTCTGCGGGCCGGTCACCTGATCGAGCGCTGGGGCAAGCTCGATCTGCTCTCCGTGGTCGATGTGTTCACCCCCCGCGACACCCGGGCGGGCCTGCTGACGCCGCAGGACGCGGTCCGTCTGCCCGCCCCGGCGGCGCGGCTCCAGCTCGCCGGTGAGTCGACGCGCGCCGAGCTGTTGGTGCTGCCGTTCGGCGCGCAGGATCGGACGGCGCTGTGGGGGACCGACTGGTCGCTCCTGCGCCAGGGCATGCTGGAGGGGCTGGTGGCCGACGCGTCGGGCTGGCGCGGCGATCTGGTCTCTGAGGCGATCATGCAGCCCACCCTGGGTCAGCTCGCGGGCAACCTGGCGGACATGGACCCGCAGTTCCGCAACGGTCTGGCGGGGGCCCTGGGCGCGAACAGCCGGCCGCGGCCGCTGGATGAGGCGTTCGACGTAGGTGTGCGCCTTGAGGCGAACGGCTCTGGCGTGGACGCGGCGCTGATGGGGGGCTGGCTGCGCAGCCGTACGCCGCAGGGCACGCTCAGCGAGGATCTGGTGGTCTTCATCGAGGAGGAGCGGCTGCCGGGCTCCGACGAGCAGACGGAGCTGCTCAACGAGGGGGTCTCCAGCGGCGGGGTGTCCTGGCCACGCACGCTGATGGGCGGCGCGGAGGTGAGCTTCGTGGCCGGGCAGATCGGCATGCGGGCCGAGGGCGCGTGGCGCTCGGTGGAGGTGGTGCCGACTCACTGGCTCCAGGCGACGACCTCGCCTGTCGTCGGGGGGGCGCTGGGCCTTGACTGGGCTCGGGGCTCGACCCTGTCTTTGATGGCGGAGGGTCGATACGAGCAGCTCCTCGAACCGCCGGATGACCCGCTCCTCGTCTCTGCGCAGTCGATCCAGGTGGCCGCTGGCGGGCGCCTCTCCGTATTGGCCGAACGCGTGCAGATTCAGCCGGTCGGTCTGTACGACGTCACGTTCAAGGAGTTCGCCGCGCGGCCCGAGGTCCACTGGCGCCCGAACGACGCGGTCCAGCTCACGGCGGGGGCGCTTCTGTTGGGCGGGCCGACGGAGCCGGCGGTGGAGTGGAGAGACGCGCTGACCTACACCGGCGGACCGCTCTCCTACTTTGGAGACAACGACAGCGTCACGCTGGCGCTGGCCTGGATCCGATAGAATGCTGCTGCTCGCGCTGGCGCTCCTCGGCCACGCAACCCGCGTGGCCTACACCGATCTGCCCTGTCCTTTAGATGGGGTCCCCCTGGACGGGGGCGGCAGCGTCCGCGTCCACCATGTGCTGAGCGCCAATCAGCACGGCGGCTGGGACTCCGACTCAGCGTCCTACTCATCGCGCGGTCAGTTCCGCGAGTATGCGATCGCTACATGCGACGGCAACCTGCTGTCGATGTACGGCGCAGACGTGCGGGGCGCGGCGTTCACCGACGCCCAGGCGAGCCTGCTGCGCGCGGCGGTGGCCGAGGAGGTGGCGGCACTGCCCGACGCGGCGTCCGTGGAGGTCTGGGAGCGCTACGGCATCGCCGCCCGCGTCTACCGCGAGCTGGGGCACCCCTCCATGGCGCTGGCGGAGATCTACCTACAGGCGAGCTGGGTGGCGCGCGACGCCGCCGTGGGGTTCTACGCCGGGCTGGAGGGGCCAGGGCCTACCCGGGCGCTGCTCGACGCCGGGGAGCGGGAGCTGGCGCGAGAGCTCCCCGAGGCCACCCGGAAGGTGCTCCTCTACAATCTGGCGCGGGTCGCGCACCGCGGGGGCTACAGCTCCGAGCGCGATCGGCACCTGGCGGCGTTCGAAGCCATGGGCTCGCTCGACACCGACGAGGTGGAGGCGCTGGCGCGGTTCCGGCGGATCACGCGGGAGGTCGAGCCTCGCTACCAGGATCTGGCGATCGCCGAGCTGCGGCTCGCCCTGGTCGATCCGGCCCTGGAGTCTCGGGCGCGCGCTGCCTACCTGCTGGCCGATCTGCTGCGTCGGCGGGGCCAGGTGGCGGAGGCGCTGTCGCTGTACGCGGAGGTCGCCGAAGACCCCGGGGCGCCGCTCGATCTGGTGACGATGGCGACTGCGCTGCGGTCCGAGCTGGGCGGATAGCGCACAGCCGGGCAGCGGTTCCATCCCGCGCGGGGCCGCAACCGGATACACATCGGCCCCCGGAAACCCGACGTCGAGAGTGGACTCCGCATGGCCAGGAGGCGGCGCACCAGAACCCCCCCGCCGATGGACGGCCTGCTGAGCCGGCAACAGGTGGAGGAGGCCGTCCGCACCGGTCGGAGCCTGGCAGGGGCCGATCTCCGGGGGATCAACCTCTCCGGGATCAGCCTCGACGGCGCAGACCTGCGGCGCGCGAAGCTGGCGGGCGCGAACCTGTCGGGGGCCTCCATGCGCGGGGTGAACCTCACAGGCGCGAGCCTGTGGCAGGCCGATCTCGCGGGCGCCATCCTCGATCAGGCGATCCTCGAAGACGCCGACCTGGACATGGCGAACCTGGAGGGCTGCACCCTCCGCGGGGCTCGCGTCCGCAAGACCATCCTGCCCCACCCCCGGGTGACCTTCGAGCTGGTGCAGCGGGCCATCCGCACCGGCGAGCCCCTCCGGATGGGGCCGCGTCGATCGTGATCACTCCCCTGCTCGTGACCCTCGGGCTGATGCTCGGCGCGCTGGCGATGACCGCCGCGGATCCCGACGAGGAGCTGGTCCGTCGCTTCAAGCGGGGCGATCGCGAGGCCTTCTCGGAGCTGGTGGTGCGCTACCAGAGCCGCATCTTCACGCTCTGCCTGCGCTGGCTGGGCGAGCGGCAGGTGGCCGAGGAGGTCTCCCAGGACGTCTTCATCGCGCTGTACCGCGCGCTGCCGGGGTTTCGCGGGGAGTCCCGGGTGTCCACCTGGATCTTCCGGGTGGCCGTCAACCACTGCAAGAACCGCCGGGTCTACCTGCGCAGGAGACACCGCGATCGTCACGAGCCGCTGGAGGGTGAGGAGCGCCTCGATGCCCCCGCGCGTCAGATCGCTGACGATGGTCCGGGAACCGATCAGGGGGTTCACAGGTCTGAAGCGGAGAGAATCCTGTCGGAGGCGCTGGCGGACATGGAAGAGTCGTACCGCACCATCCTCATCCTGCGCGACATCGAGGGCATGGCCTACGATGACATCGCGCGGGTGTTGGACCTGCGGAAGGGGACGGTGAAGAGCCGTCTGCACCGCGCGCGGTCGCAGCTCGCCCGTGTCCTCGCCCGCTCCATCGGCAAGGACGATGTGTTCTAGATGGCCTCGGCAGGAATCGCACCCCGATTCCCACCGACGGTGCTTCGCGCCGAGGGGCTCGCGCTGCGCGCCCCGGGCCATCCAACTGCTCACGAAGTGGGCGCTCCTGGCGCTCGTGGGAATCGAAAAGTGATCCCCGTCGAGTACCATTAGGTTTCGGACAGCTTCACCATGGACTCCTTCTTCGCCCGCAATCGCCTCTCGGCCTTCCTCGACGGAGGTCTGTCGGACGCTGAGTCCGCGGCCGTCGCCGAGGCTATCGAGCAGGACCCTGAGCTCAAGGCCGAATTCGACGCCCTCCGCCGCGCGGTGGAGCTGCTCCGTCGCGAGGGCCCCGTGGAGGCCCCGCGAGGGTTCCACGCCCGCGTCATGGCCGAGCTGCCCGGCGATCGCTGGGCTCCTCGGACCGTCATCCAGCTGCGGCGGGCGTTCACCCGCGTCCCGGTGGAGGCCGCCGCGCTGGCCGCCGCCGCGCTGGTGGTGGTGATCGTGCTGGGGCGTCAGCCAGAGGACATCCCCGCGCCGCCCTCCGCGCCGGTGCTCACCCCTGCGGCCGCCCCAGCGACCGCTCCACCGGTCACCGGGCCCCCGCCGCCCGCCGCTACCGCCAGCCCGGCCGCCGAGCCCGAGGCCGCTCCTGAGCCTGCTGCAGCGCCGCAGAAGGGCGCACAGAAGAAGGGGGACACCCGGAAGGCTTCGGGAAAGAAGGGCAGCAAGGAGGCGACGCAGGGCACGTACGTCGCCGACTGGGAGCAGGGCGGCGATGGCGCGGCGCGGCCGTTCGGCTACCGGGTCAGCCTGAGCGATCGCGAGGTGTTGTACGCTCTGTCGGTGCTCGCCGAGCGCAACGGCGGTCAGATGCTCGACTCCGCTGGGCGTCGGGTGAAGCCCTGGCCGCTCACCACCGAGAGCAACTACGCGCAGATTCAGCTCATGATGCCCGCCAGCGCCGCCAACAAGGTGCACGGGCAGCTCCGGGCCCTGGGCGGGGTGGAGGGGTCTCCGCCGTCGACCACGCTCACGCTGGACGCGGATCATGTGGGGTTTGTCGTCGAGGTCACCTTCATGCCCTGACGTTCACACCCTGACGTTCATGCCCTGACGAGGGCTGGCAGGGGCGGTACGTCAACCCCCTGAGATCACGTCGGCGTCATCCCTGCACCTCCCTGGCGCAGGAGGTGTCCGATGGATCTCACAGAACGCTACTGGGCCGAGGGCCCACAGCACCTCACCGACGCCGAGCTGCTCGCGCTCGGCCTCACGCCGGGCCGCCGCGGTCCGATCCCCGTCGATGTGGCGGAGGGCCTGGTGGCGCGCTTCGGAGGGCTGGGTGGCCTCCTGCATGCGCCGCTCCCCGCTCTGCGCAGGCCCGGGGGGCTCTCGACCCGGCGAGCCGTGGCTGTCCACGCGCTGCTGGAGGCTGGTCGTCGCGCGGTCTGTGACGGGACGGCGGCGGACGCAGAGCGCATCACGTCGCCCGAGGGAGCGTGGCGCCTCTTGCGCGGGGCGTTCGTGGGACAGGCGGTGGAGGCACTGCATGGCGTGTACCTCGATCGCGCGCGGCGGGTGCTGTTCCAACGGGAGCTGACCCGCGGGAGCGACAGCGCGACGGTGGTGGACCCCCGCCAGGTCTTCCAGCCGGCGGTGCAGCTCGGCGCGAGCGCGGTGCTGGTGGCGCACAACCACCCGTCGGGTGATCCCACGCCCTCGCGGGCCGATCGCAGCGCCACGGCGCGGCTCTGTCAGGCCGGTCAGGTGTTGGGGATCCCGCTGATCGACCACCTGGTGATCGGCCGGTCCGGCTATGTGTCGCTGGCCGAGGATGGCCTCGTGCCTGCGGTCACGCTGTGGTCGTGAGGCGCGGCTTGAGGTGGAACGGCGTCGCGCTGCGGTTGTTCTCCGGCGTGACGATGCCCGCGGACATGATCAGCTTGAAGGCCTCCTCCACCGTGAGATCCACAGTGCGCAGATCGTCGCGGGGCACCAGCAGGTAGAAGCCGCTGGTCGGGTTGGGCGTGGTGGGCAGGAAGATGCTCACCAGATCGGTGGCGTGCGGGTCGTCACCCAGCTCCAGGAAGGCGCTCTCGTTGGTCAGGAAGGCCAGGCAGTAGACCCCCCGCCGGGGGTACTCCACCATCACCACCTGCCGGAACTGACGCCCCTGCTTGCTGAGCACCGTCTCGATGAGCTGCTTGAGCCCGTTGTACATGCCCGAGGCCAGCGGCACCCGCTGGAGGACCGCCTCGTACAGCTCCACGACCCGACGGCCGGCGTAGACGCGCGTGGCGTAGCCCACCCAGGTCACGATCAGCAGTGTCATCACCAGGCCGAGCCCGGGGAGATCGAAGCCGACAAGGTGCTCCGGGTGGATGGCCTCCGGGAGGAGATCGAGCAGGCTGTCCGCCAGCCCGACCAGCCGCACGAAGATCCACAGGGTGATGCCCAGCGGCGCCAGCACGAGCGTGCCGGCGAGGAGGGCCCCCTTGAGGCTGGAGATGAAGAGGCTGATCAGCTCTCGTTTGCCTGCCACCCGTGCTCCTGTGCTGTGCTTCCGTACCGTGTCGTCACGGCGTCGCTCTCGTCAATATGCTCCCTCAATAGCCCCTGTGGGGCCCTCACTTCTTGCCCTGAGCGCGCAGGGAGCGCCCCAGGGAGCGGACGTTCTCGGGGCACCCCACCACGATCAGCACGTCGTCGGGAGAGACGCGCGAGCCCGCGCCGGGGGCGACCTCCATCTGACCGTTCGGCTTTCGGATGGCGACCACCAGCACGCGGTGGACCCCGGAGATGTCCAGGCTCTGCAGCGTGTGCCCCGAGAGGCCGGGGCCCACCTCGAACTCGTCGAGCATCAGGGCGTCGTTGTCAGCCAGCAGCGCCAGATCGAGGAACGTGGAGGTGTGGGGGCGCGCCAGACCGTTGGCGATACGCCAGCCGCCCATGATCTCGGGGCTGACCACGCTGGTGGCGCCGGCCCGTCGAGCCTTCACAGCGCCTTCATCGGACGTCACCTGGGTGACGATGGGAACCGTGGGGTTGAGCTGCCGCGCCGACAGCGTGATGAGGATCCCCTCAGCCATGCTCCCGGTGGTGACCGCCACCCCGCTGGCGTGGTCCAGGCCGGCCTGCCGCAGCACGTCGTCGTGGGACCCGTCGCCGTGGATGACGGCCACGCCTTCGCTGCGCAGCGCCTCTGCCACGTCCTCTTCGCGCTCGATGATGCAGACCCGCGCGCCGCTGTCGGTGAGCTGGCGCACCACACGACCGCCGACATTTCCGTGGCCGACGACGATGTAGTGATCGCGCCAGTTCGCCATGCTCCGTTTCCTCCGGCGTCGCTCCAGGACACGCATGAGCTCCCCCTCCAGCACGAAGCGGGAGAGGGTGGTCACATAGTAGGTGGTGACGCTCAGACCACAGATGATCAACAGGAGCGTGAAGACCCGACCGGCGTCGGACAGGGGGTGGACCTCGCCGAACCCGATGGTGGTGAGCGAGATGACCACCATCCACAGCGAGTCGAGGAAGCCCCAGCCTTCGATGAGCTGGTATCCGGCCACGCCCACGCAGAGCACCAGGACCAGGGAGATCGGGCCGGTGATCAGCGCGCGGCGGCGCTCCAGGTTTATCGAGACGGGGCGCAGGGGACCCTCACCAGGGCAGGCGCTCGCCGCTCATGTGCCAGAACCCACCGCTGGTCGCGATCGTGAGGTCATCCAGCCGGGCGATCAGGCCCGCGGCGGCCTCGGGGGGATCGATCAGGCCGTTGTGGCCGGTCATGTCGGTGCGGACGAAGCCCGGATGCAGCAGCGCCACCGCGATGCCCCGCGGCGCGAGATCGCGGGCGAGCGAGACCCCGGCCATGTTCACGGCCGCCTTGCTCATGCGGTAGCCGTAGCGGCTGCCCGAGGTGTTGTCGCCGATGGAGCCCATGCGGCTGGTGATGACGCCGATGCGCGCGCCGCGGCCCAGCGAGCGCGGGAGCAGCGCGGCGGTCAGCCGCAGGGGGCCCAGCGCGTTGATCTCGAACTGCCGCCGGATGGTGTCGAGGTTGAGGTCGTCCAGAGACTCCCGTAGGAGCACACCCGCGCAGTGGATGAGAACGTCCAGCCGGGTGTCCGCCAGGGCGTCGGCGGCGCGGCGCAGCGCCTCCTCCGAGGTGACCTCGACGCCGGTGAGCACGCGCACACCCAGGGCTTCCAGCGCCGGGGTGCTGCGGCGACACAGGGCGATGACGTTGTCTCCGCGCGCCGCGTACTGCCGCGCCAGCTCCAGGCCGATGCCCCGGTTCGCTCCCGTGATCGCGACGGTGGCGCTCGGTCTTCCAGCTTTCTGTGCTCCAGCTTTCTGTGCTCCGGCCATCAGTGCTCCTCCTTGACTTCGTTGCGGTTCCAGTCGGGCAGCGCCACCACGACGTCCACCGAGCCGTCGGGCACGCACTGACAGGCGAGCCGTGACTGGTCGGTGACGGCCGGCGCGAAGTCGAGCTGGTCGTCCTCCTCCTCGATGGGCTCGGGGGCGCTGCCGCCGCCCTCCAGAACATAGACGTGGCACGTCGAGCAGGCGCAGACCCCGCCGCAGGAGTGCTCGATGTCCACGCCGGCCTCCAGCAGCAGCGACAGGAGCGAGCCGGGGTGGCCGTCGTGGTGCTGGGGGAGATCGTCGGGATCGACCGCGATGATCTCGCCGGAGGGGTGCAGGGTCAGGTGGTAGGGCGCGCTCGGGGGGGGCGGCGCGTCCGCGTCGATGAAGGGATTCACGCCCACAGGGCCTCCAGTCAGGGTTCCCGCTGCAGGGGTTGTCTCTGGCGGGGTTGTTTCTGGCGGGGTTGTCTCTGTCGGGCCCCTCTATCTCAAAGCTGCCCAGCGGCGCTCGCGGGCCTCGAATGACTCGAACCTGGGCGGCGGCGCGATCTCCACCGCCACGGCGGCGTCGGTGATCGGGTGCGAGAACCCCAGACCGCAGGCCCACAGATACAGTCCGCAGCGGCGCAGCACCGGTCGGCCCGGCGGGGTGTAGATGTCGTCGCCGACGATCGGGTGGCCCAGGCGCGCCAGATGGATCCGGAGCTGGTGGGTGCGGCCGGTCTCGGGCCGCAGCTCCACGACGGTCATCGGCCCGCAGCGACCGCCCTCGAAGCTGTACAGCGCCCTCCAGCGAGAGCGCGCCGAGCGGCCGCCGACAGGGGTCTCTTCCATGCCCTCACCGGTGAGGGTGCCCCCGGCGATGGCGACGTATCGCTTGCGCACCTGGCGCTCCTCGAAGCGGCGACCCAGACCCACCAGCGCGGCGTGGGTGCGCGCCACGACCAGCAGACCGCCGGTGCGCATGTCCAGGCGATGAACCGGGCGCGCGGCGGGCAGCGACGCCGGGCCAGGATGGGACGGCAGGAGCAGGGGCAGGGCCTTCTCGACGGTGCGACGGCGGGGACCCATCACATGAACGCCGGCCGGCTTCTCCACGATCGCCAGGTGGTCGTCGGAGAAATGGATCGGCATCTCCAGCCGGTACGTCGCGTCAGGCACGGTGAGCTGCGGGGTGTAGACGAGGACGTCTCCTGCACAGACGACGCGGGAGGTCTCGACGGCCGCGCCGTTGAGGGTGACGTGGCCGGCCTTCACGGCCCGGCGAGCCATGTTCCGGGAGCTGAAGAAGGTCGGATAGGCGGCCTGGGCGGCCCGGTCGACCCGCGCGCCAGCGGACTCGGCGTCGATGATCCTCTGCAGCATTGGTGCTGGGTATCAGAGCTGCCTCGACTTCGCCCTCGCGGGGAGAACGCCGACTGTCCACCGGCGCTTCGCTCACCGCGCCGTAGAGCCCGGGCCGCCAGCCGCGGTGGCTCCCCCTGACTGCGTAGAGCGCGCGAGGCGAAGTCCAACGTAGTGATATCGCCCTTCGGGGTTGTCTCGACTGCGATCGGCCACGCGGGCGCTCCGCCATCGGTGCATCCACGATCCGCCGCGCTTCAGACGGGCGGTGCCTGTCTCCGGCCCGGTCGGATCGGTGACGTCCTGGCTTGGGTAGGGCCCCTCCCAGTCCCAGACCCACTCCCAGATGTTGCCGGTCATGTCGTGCAGGCCCCAGGCGTTGGCGGAGAAGCTGCCGACCGGCGCCAGCCCCGAGACGCCGTCTTCACAGGGGAACGGGGGATCCTTCCATGAGAACATGACCTGCCCGGAGGGGGTGGCGACGTTGGCGAACCGGCAGACGTCCTCTGGCGAGTCGGTGCCGCTGAAGGCATCGTAGGTGCCGCTGCGTGCGGCGAACTCCCACTCTGCCTCGGTCGGCAGGCGATAGCCGTCGCTGGAGCGATCCCAGGTCACCTGCTTGCCGTGGAGGCGGTAGGCCGGCCGCAGGCCCTCGGCGGCCGAGAGCCGATTGGCGAAGCGGATCGCATCTGTCCAGCGCACCGTGTGGACCGGCAAGCGCTCACCGATCAGGCTCACCCCCTGGTAGGTCCGGGTCGATGGGTTGTCGCCCATGACCCGCTCCCAGAGCGCTTGAGACACCTCACTGGTGCCGAGCCAGAACGGAGCACTCAGGCTCACCTCGTGGCGCACCTCGCCGCCGTGTCGACCTGCTTCGTCGCGGGGGCTGCCCATCCAGAACGCCCCGGCGGGGATCCACACCATCTCGACCCCCAGGGACCCTCGAATCGGCGCGGGGCGCAGCCCTCCCGGTGGCATCACGATCCGGGTCTCATCCGACAGCAGCGGGCGCAACGGCTGCGTTCGGCTCTGATCTGCCGGCTGGGCAACAGGCATCGGAGCGGCCCTGCGACAGCCGGGGGCCAGCGTGCAGATCGTGACGAGCGACAAGACGATGGGACGGGGCATCGAGTCTCCAGGGGGGAGTGGTGAACCCGCGACTCCCGGACATGAACCCCGCTGGCCTGCCCGCTGTGCGGTCGCGATCTCCTCCAGCAGCAACGTGAGGCGCGTCCAGCGCGGTGTCGAGCAGGTTGTGTCTCGAAGCGAGGGCGCCGTGGTTCAGCGATCCAGCCAGAAGTCGAAGAACACCGTGGTGTCGAACCCCGAGCTCAAGACGTGCCCCTCCCCCACAAATTCGACGTAGATCGAGTCGACCCCCTCCACCCCCAGCGCCGGGTGGGTCGAGAGGGCATAGGGCTGCCAGCTCGTGTCGTCCTCACCGACGCCGTTGTAGACCCGCTTGCCTTTGAACGCGGCCCTCGCCTGCTCGGCGTCGTAGGACGAGAAGACCCCTGGGGCGCCGAGCAGGGTGGCGAAGCGATCGGGCGCGTCCAACATCAGATCGAACGCGCCCCGCCCACCGTTCGACGTCCCGCCGATGTGTACCCGGGCCGAATCGCCCCCCCAGCAGGCGAGCACCTCGTCGACCACGTCCAGCGTGCGCGTAAACTCGTCGGTGAGGTTGCCGTCGTCGGCGTAGACCACGACCGCCCGGACGCCGTCCTGCCCGTCGCCGCCCTCGATCCAATTCTGGAACACACCCGCGGCGCCGCCGCGCTCGCCGCTCCCGCCCGGCAGGAAGACGATCGTGGGGACGTCGGTCTCGTCGGTCAGCGGGTGGAAGACGAAGTAGGGGCTGGCGTCCGTGGTGGTGATATCCTGGAGACCGTCCACGGGCTCCGGGCACCAGGCCGGCGGGGTGGTCACCGTGGTGCCTGTCGTGGACGTGTTCGTTGTGGACGTGTTCGTCGTCGAGGTGGTCGTCGTCGAGGTGGTCGTCGACGGCGTGTTCGTCGTTGAGGTGGCCGGGGACGACGAGGTGGTCGCGGATGTGGCGGCGCTGATCACCGATCCGCTGTCCTCCTCGGGCGGAGCGCATGCGAGCAGACCGATCACGAGCGAGATGGTTGGCGCCATGGATTTCCTCCCGGTTCGAGCATCACATACGCCCCCGGAGGGGAGTCTTCACCCTACAGATCCACCAGCACGCCGCCGTCCATCGCCAACCACACCCAGGCCGTGGGCGACACCCCGGTCCACGCGGTGTTCCACCCCGCGCCGCCGTCGAAGTCGTCGGGGCTGGCAGGAAAGTGCAGCCCGTCGCGGGGAATGGTGAACAGCTCGTCGAGCAGGAGCTGGGCGCCGGGGCCGCCGGCGGCGATGTGTTGGGCGGTGAACTCCACGGCCGGCTGCCACGGGCCAGCGATGTCTCCCAACCCTGTGAACGAATCATCCCAGTCTCGGACCGCGAAGGCGCCCACGCCGAGCGCGAGGGCCGCGTGGGCCTCTGCAGCCATCCCCAGCGCGCCGAGGAACCGGGCGCCCCAGCTACCCACGACGTCCAATGCGAGACGCGGGTCATCCAAACCCATCCAGAAGCGGCCCTCGGCCGGGTCCCACAGCTCGGTCAGCAGGAACGCGGCGATCTGATCCGCGGCGTCGGTGTAGCTCGGGTCTTCGATGTGTTGGGCGGCGGCCCGCAGGGCGAACCATGCAGAGACGTTCCCCTCCGTGCCGGCCGTGATCCCGCCGCCGAGGTCCACCTCTGCGATCTCGGCGACCAGCGCGTCGGCCTGGGTGACCATGACATCCTGGTAGGGTGTCGGAACAGCGGGGTCGGTGGACTCGAGGAAGACGTGGAGTCCCAGAATCCCCCACGCCAGATTCCCCACCCAGGTCGACGTGTTGCTGTCCGCAGTAAGCGTGTCTCCCTCCCAGAAGTCGGGCCAGGTGCCGCCTGCGCGGGTCGGGAGCCCGGTCGCCAGGGCGTCCGCCGCCGCGGTGGCCGCCTCAGTCTCGCCGGCCCGAGACAGCACCATCAGGTGGAGCGCCTGTGTGTACAGATAGTAGCGGGCCGGCGACTCGCCGTCCCAGCTCGCCAGCACCCCATGCCCCAGGGCGGACTGATTGGCGAGCACGGTCTGCGCCCAGCTCTCCGAGAGCTCGTCCTTCCAGTCCTGCTGGGTGTCGGCGACGCAGGCGTGGTGTTCGAGGGCGCTGCTGTCCAGATCGGCCCGGTCCATCACCCGGGGGACCCCGACCAGCAGGGTGCCCGCGTCGGGTCCGTCCGGTGTAGACACGGCCACCTGCACCGCCGCCACCTGGGACAGGTCCGTGGTGCAGGCGCCCTGCCCGGCGCCGTCGCGACCAAACGACGCGAGCGAGAGCAACGGCGGACGCCAGGCAGGCAGATCGGCGGCGTTGTCGAAGCGGGCCAGGGTGGCGCAGCCGGCCGTGTCTTCGAGCTTGATCTCCACGGCGAAGTCGGTGGTCGCGCCGTCTTCGCCCCGGAACGGGAAGGTCAGGAATCCTGCCTCGGAGAGATCTACGGTCGACGCGAGCGGGTGCCGCACGACTGCCCAGCAGCAGGACCCATCGGCGTACGGACCGTCCAGGCCATGGTCGATGGCCAGCACCGCCCCCCCGCAGCCGTCGTCGGCGGCGCGCAGCGTGGTGGGGACGGTCTGCCCGTACTCGGACGCCACGGTCCACGCGGTCGGCGCCATGTCGATGTCCAGCGGCTCTCCCAGGGCGCACTTGTCGTCTGGCAGATCGGGCGGGGCCGCCTCGGGGTGCCAGTCCGGATCGCTGTCGTCGCAGTCGCCGTCGGTGATGGACCAGCCGTCATTATCGCTGTCATCGGTCGATGGGGTGGTGCCGCTCCCGGTGGTGCTGCTCGTTGGACTCCCGCTGGTTGACGGAGTTCCGCTGCCTGAGGTATCGCTGTCGATCGTCCCCGAGGATTGTCCCGTCGCAGGATCGTCACCACAGCAGCAGGCGATGGTCAGGATCAGCGCTGGAACCATCGCGGTCTGCATGGAAAGAACATGACACCATCTGGCCGGCTTTGGTAGTGCCCGGGTAGCTTGGCTACTTCACCCGCTGGGCGGCCGCCTCGGTGACCGTGAGCGCCCCTGGCACCCGAGCCAGGCTCTCCGGCTCGGCGTCGGTGTGCAGGATCGTGGTACCTGCCTCGGTGGGCGTGTGGGTACCACCGAGCGCCACCCGCGTCAGCTTACCGCTGGCAATTGCGAGGACGTGGTTGTTGCCCAGCACGTACTGGGGACGCCGGGTCCATCCGCTCCAGGTGGCCAGCACCTCCTGCTCCCCCTTGCGGTCCACCCGGATCGCGGTGAGAGGGTAGTCGAGGGGTAAATCACTTTGCGAATCGCTTGATAAGGACCCAG
>CAYXGP010000040.1:0-46291 GCA_964464515.1 uncultured Enterobacterales bacterium | reverse complement strand
GTCACACCACTGCGTCTCGACGCTCAGACTGCCCCCAAATCCCGAATGCGCCCCCCGTGGGCGCTGGTCCACGCCCCCCAGAGCGGCGGTCGCGAGCTGGCCGGCGAGATCGCCGCATCGGGTGCGTTCGTCTGTCCAACCCTGGCCATCATCGGCGGCTCCCGCCTGCTGTGGGATCCCACCCCGCTGGATGATCCGCGCATCCAAAAGACCGTCTCGCCAGATGTATTGGCTATGCTGGCCCTGCCCGACATCCGAGAGCGCGCGCTCGACGCCGGGCTCGACGTCTATGCGCCGAATCTCGGCGCTGGCCAACACAAGCTGGCGCTGCGGGCCGTCTCGCGGCCCGGGCCCGTCAGACGCCGACTCCGCCGCGCCATCCGGATGGTGCGCCACCTGCACGACGCCGGGGTGCCGCTGGTGGTCGGCGCCGACGCCGGGGGCTCCCCCATCGCGCCCTACCTGATGCACGGCGCCGCGACGCACACCGAATTGGCGCTGCTCGCCGAGGCCGGGCTGCCTCCCCTGGCGATCATCGCCGCCGCCACCGAGACCCCCGCCCGCATGCTCGGGCTGGAGGACGAGATCGGCCAGGTCGAGCCAGGCTACCGAGCCGATCTGCTCATCGTCGATGGCGATCCGCTCGCCGATGCCGGGGCGCTCAGCCGACCGGCGTGGGTGATCCGCGCCGGAGAGGCGAGAACACCGGAAGGCTGGATGACCGATTGAGCGACCGTGGATAGCTTCCCCCGGCATGCTCCCCCGCTCCCTCGCCCGCCTGATCCCGCTGCTGCTCCCGTACTGGCGGCGGCTCGGTCTGAGCGTGGGCGGCCTGCTCTTCGGCACCCTGCTGGGACTGGCCGGTCCATGGATCGTGTCGCAGGCCATCGACGTCGATCTGGCCAACGGCGACCGGGCGGGCCTGGCGGGCAAGGCCGGCGCCTATCTGGTGCTGGTGCTGGCGAGCCTGGCGGCGACCTACACCGCGCGTATCGGCATCGAGATCGCTGCCCAGCACGCGATGGTGGCCCTCAAGACCCTGGTGTTCGACCACCTGATCGATCACGATCTGGCGCTGCACGACAAGCAGACCTCGGGCCGGCTGATCACCCGCGTGCAGGGAGACGTGGAGGCCCTGCGCATGCTGCTGTCCGAGGTGGTGCTGCACAGCCCGGCAGACCTGCTGCTGTTCGTGGGCATGTTCACCATCATCTCCGCCACTGCGCCAGATCTGGTGCCCCTGGTGGCGATGGTGCTGCCGCCGTGGGTGCTGCTGTTCATCGCGTTCCGACGCATCGCGCCGCCCCGCTTCGTGGCCGTGCGAAAGATCCGCGCGCGTCTGACCGGCTTCTTCACCGAGCACATCCGGGCGATGCCGACGCTGCAGGCGTTCGCCCGCACCTCGTGGGCCCGCGAGCGCGCTGAAGACCTCAACCGTGACGTGTTCGACGCCGAGGTGGCGGCGCACCTGCAGCCGGTCTGGTACTTCAACGGCATCTTCCTGGTGCGCAACCTGGGCATCGTGGTGATGCTGTGGATCGGCGCGGGCCAGGTGGCGGATGGTCGCCTCACCGTGGGCGCGCTGGTGATGGGCCTGGGCTATCTGCGGCAGCTGTTCAACCCGCTGATGCGGCTGTCCCACCACCTGTCCACCATCGAGCGGGCCCGCGCGGCCGCCGACCGGGTCGGCGAGCTCCTCGACACCCCCCGCGCGATCACCGACCCGCCCGAGCCCGTGACCTGGCCCGGCCTGCGGACGGCCCTGCGGCTGGAGGACATCGCGTTCGCCTATGTGGAGGGCACCCCGGTGCTCCGGGGCATCTCGCTGGAGATCCCGGCCGGCGCGGACGTGGGCATCGTGGGCTCGACCGGCGCCGGCAAGAGCACCATCCTCAGCCTGCTGCTGCGCTTCCGCGATCCCACGAGCGGGCGGGTGACCATCGACGGCGTCGACCTGCGCGAACTGCGGCTGGACGACGTGCGGCGCCACATGGGGCTGGTGCTGCAGGACGTCCACCTGATGCCGGGCACGCTCCTGGAGAACCTCGGCGGCGACCGCGACGCGGCGGCGCGTGCGCTGGCCACGGTGGGCGTCGATCTCTCGCTGGATCGCGAGATCTCCGACAGCGAGCTGTCCCGCGGCGAGCGGCAGCTCCTGACCTTCGCGCGGGCGCTGGTCTCCGATCCGGAGATCCTCGTGCTGGACGAGGCCACGTCGGCGGTGGATCCGGCCACCGAGGTGGCCGTCCAGGCGGCCCTCGCGCGCCTCCAGGCCGGTCGCACCACCATCACCGTGGCGCATCGGCTGGCTACCGTGCGCCACTGCGACGCGATCTACGTGCTCCACCAGGGCGTCCTGGCCGAGCGCGGCACCCACGATGAGCTGCTGGCGGCCGGCGGAATCTACGCCGATCTGGCCCGCCTGCAGGAGGTGGCCTGATGCCCACCCCCACCACGGAGGCCCCTGCGCTGGGCGATCGCGCGCTGACAGATCGCGCGCTGGTAGGCCGCTGGATGCGCCTGGCCTGGACCGGCAGCCCGCTGGCGCTGGGCGTGATCGTGGTCTTCAGCGTGACCAACGCCGCGCTGGCCGTGACGTTTCCGTGGCTGTGGCAGGCCGTGATCGACGAGATCGGTGCGGGCGCCTCGCCACCCCGGCTGGCCGAGCTGGCGATGTGGATGACGGCGGTCGGGGTGGGCCAGAGCGCGATGTACGTGGTGCTCCAGGGCGCACGCTCAGTGATGAACGCGCGCATCTCGTGGCGCGCTCGCCGACGGGTCTTCGACCACCTCACGGCGCTGCCGCCTGCCTTCTACCACCGCAGCCGCTCGGGCGATCTGGTCACGCGCCTGTCCGACGACGCCGGCGAGAAGATCGCCTGGTTCCTCTGCTCGGGCGTCTTCCGCGCGCTGGAGGCGTCGCTCATCGTGATCGCGTGCCTGGCGGTGATGGTCCAGGCGGATCCCTGGCTGACGCTGCAGGTCGTCCTGCCGCTGCCCCTGCTGATGGCCGGCCAGGCGGCCGCGCAGGGCGCGCTGGGGAGGCGCTACCGCGCGGTGCAGGAGGCGATCTCCCAGATCAACGACGCGCTCACGGTGACCTTCTCCGGGATCCGGGTGGTCCAGGCATGCCGACTCCAGGAGACCGCCCGGCGTCGGTTCGTGGACGCCGCCGAGCGCCAGCGGGCAGCGGAGGTCTCCACCGCCCGGGTCCAGCAGGCCGTCTTCATGATGTACGGCTACGGCTGGCAGCTCACGGTCGTCGCGCTGCTGCTGGCCGGCGGATCGCATGTGCTGGACGGCACGATCACCCTGGGGCAGTTCGTCTCGTTCGAGGGCTTCGTGATGACGCTGGTGTGGCCGATGTTCGACGTCGGCATGTTCGTCTCGAAGTACAAACAGACCGCCGTCGCGCTGTCTCGCCTGCAGGTGCTCCTCGACGAGCCGGCCTCTCCGCCCCCCGCCGACGACGCCGCGCCGATCGGCCCCCCCGCCATGGCGCTCGCCAGCGCCACGGCGCAGACCGCCGACGGCGCTGTGCTCCTGCGAGACGTCGATCTCACCGTTCCGGCGGGGACGACCACCGCGGTGGTGGGGGCCATCGGATCGGGCAAGTCCACGCTGCTCGATGTCCTCGCCGGGCAGCGGACGCTCACCCGGGGCTCTCTGCACATCGGCGGACTCGACGCTGCGCCGCCGCGATCCGTCGCGCTCCGGAAGCGACTGGGCCATGTCCCGCAAGACCCGGTGCTGCTCTCGGCGACGCTACGCGAGAACCTCCTGCTCGGGAGGGAGATCGACGCAGACACGCTGGAGGATTCGTTGGAGGTCTCCCGGCTGCAGCCCGATCTCGTCGCGCTGCCGGATGGGATCGACACCGCGGTCGGAGAGCGGGGGGTCACGCTGTCGGGCGGACAGCAACAGCGGGCCGCCATCGCGCGGGCGCTGGCCGGACGCCCGGGGATACTGCTGCTGGACGACGCCACGTCGGCGTTGGATGCAGATACAGAGGCCGCGTTCTGGGAGCGCCTGGAGTCTGCACAGGTGACGGTCGTGATGGTGACGCATCGGGTCTCCACGATTCAGCAGGCCGATCAGATCGTGGTATTGCAAGACGGCGCGGTGGTGCAGCGGGGGAGCCACGCGGAGCTGATGGCGGAGGGGGGAGAGTATCGGCGGGTGTATGGGCGGCTGAGTTTGGAGGAGCGGTTACGCTGACACGAGAACGAGAACGACTGCTCCACAGCGGGAACGAACGAAAATCGTTGATCGGGATAGTGACTCGTGGAGCCGTGCAACCGAGGATCGTGAAACCGAGCAAACGTGGAGCCGCGAGATCGTGGTCTCGCGAGGTCGTGGGTCCGACAGCACCCGCGGATCGATCAACCCGTGGGCACGTGTCCGCGGCAACCTCGGTCTCGCGGAACCGCGGATTCGCGACCTCACGGCTCCACGGACCTCGATCCACGGCTCCACGGACCTCGATCCACGGACCTCGATCCACGGACCTCGATCCACGGGGCCTGGGCCACGAAGCCCGCGCCGTCCGCGTCCCGTTACGCTCAAGCGACGGAGGCCCCAAATGCTCTGGTCCCTTCTCCTCTCCTGCACCCCCGATCCCAGCGACACCGCGACGACCACCGCGGTGATCCACGCCCCGATCGACATCTCGGCCGAGAACCTCCGCGACCATGTCGACTACCTCGCCGACGACGCGCGCGGTGGCCGCGTGCCCGGCTCTCCCGGCCACGCCGAGGCGCGCGACTACCTGGTCGATCAGATGTCGCAGATCGGCCTCGTCCCGCTGGGCGATGACGGCGTCTACACCTGGGCCTACACCACGACGGGCCGCGACGACCGCTACATGATCGACGCTTCTGGCGACGTGGTCCCCGCGGACTGGAGCGCCGGCACCGACATCGTGGGCCTGCTGCCGGGCAGCGATCCCGAGCGAGCGGGCGAGTACGTACTGCTGATGGCCCACTACGATCACCTGGGGGTGACCTCGAGCGGCTCTCCGTACAACGGAGCGCTGGACGACGCGGCCGGCGTGGCGGCGGTGCTGGAGGTCGCGCGGGCGATGGTGGAGGCCGATCTGCCCCCCGCGCGCTCCGTGGTCTTCCTGCTCACAGACGACGAGGAGTCGGGCCTGGTGGGCGCCGAGAAGTGGCTGGCCGATCCCACCGTTCCGCTCGAAGACATCGTGGTCGGCCTGAGCGCAGATCCGCTGGGGCGTCCGGTGCTCCCGGACTTCTGGCCGATGGCCCTCCTGGGCACCGAGCGCAGCCCGGCCATGCGCGATCTGTGGGACACCACCCTGGACTGGGCGGCCGACCAGACCGACCTGTCACCGCTGTTCATCAACCGCGATCTCGTGTCGCTGTTCGCCAGCGATCAGGACGAGCTGTTCCAGGTGGGTCTGCCCGGCGTGTGGGTCACCAACCCCGGCATGGCGTTCTACCACCAGCCCGAAGACGACGCTGAGACCATCGACTACCGGGTGCTGCAGCAGTCCACCGCCTACCTCACCCACGTCATCGGCGTCATCGGCGACGACACCGGGTACTACGACTACGAGGGCCCCGCCGCCCTGGACGGCGCCGCCGGTCGCGACGCCCTGGCGCTGCTCGACGGCGTGCTGGCCTCGACTGAGCTGGACGACGACGAGCGGGCGCAGGTGGAGGGTTTCCGGGCCATCCTCGAAGAGGGCACCGCCGCCGACGATCTGACGAGCATCGAGGACCTCGACACCGTCATCGTGCCGGTGAGGGCGTAGGTGCTGTTCTACCTGTCGGGACCCCACCTGGGGCCGATCCCCCCGCCATTCCCAGGCTGAAACAACGCAGCGACACCGGTGTCGCGATTCGCGCTGTCCTCCCCCCGATCGTCTCCGTCATCAGGCCGACCGCGCCGACGTGATCACTATCTGGCATGTTCCTTGCTCTTCTTCTCGGTGGAACGTCACACCACCGGAGGCTCCCATGCTCATCCCCCTCGCGCTGTCCCTGATGGCTTGCACCACCGACCAGGACGACACCGGCGCCGACCCGGGCACCACCAGCTCGATGCCGTACTGCGAAGAGACCGAGACCGCGCTGGAGCGCGACGAGGAGAGCCCGCTGGGGTTCGCCGCGAGCGCGCTGCTGGACGCGCTCCCCATCTCCCAGGAGCTCGACCTTTCGTGGGATGACGGCGCCGCGGACACCCTGAGCTGGGCGTTCAGCCCCGACGACGCCAGCGTTCGGTACGTCGACAGCGTTGCGGTCTACCCGGACACCGGCGGAGCGGCTCCTGCCATCGCCGTCATCTGCATCCCCTACGTGGCCGTCGATGGCACACTCGATCTGGTGAGCGGAGACGGGCGACTCGATGAGGCGCTGAGCGTCACGCTGAGCATGTCCAACACAGACGACGTGGGGTCTCCGATCGAGCTGTCGGGCACGATCCATCAGGCGCTGGATGGGCTGTCTGGCACACTCGATCTGGACGACTTCGTCGATCCGAGCTCCTACGACTCGGCGTCGCTCTGGCTGGACAGCGCCGTCTCCTCGACGGGCGCCTTCAGCGGCGAGGTGTCCGCCCAGACCGAGGCCACCGACGGCAAGATGGCCTGGGCAGAGCTGCACACCCTGGCGTGGTGGGGAGACGATTGGGAGTAGACCGCGCGTCTGGATACGCTGGGTCTGAGCCCGGAGTCTCCCCATGCGCCTGCTGTGCCCCCTCCTGCTCCTCGTCGCCTGCGGCGGCGACACGAGCGATGACGACGACAACGGTGGGCTCGACACCACCGCCTTCACCGCCACGACCACGACCGACGAGCCCTGCGACGAGGCCAACGTCGAGATCGATCCCCTGGGGCCGGAGGATCCGGTGGTGGGTGACCAGTGGACGGTGTGGCTGCGCTGCGACGGCGCCACGCTGGCCGGCGCCACCGTGCTGCAATTCGACCCTCCAGAATTCGCGACCGTGGACGAGAACGTCGCGACGTTCCTGATGGCGGGGACCGCGGAGATGACCATGCAGGTGGGCGGGTACCGGGCCGAGATGGACGTCACGGTCACCGATCAGTGACCCTCGGCAGAATTCTGGTGATCTCTTTGTCCCGTCTGGAGGGCTGTTCCATATTGTCAATTCTGTGATAAATTGACATGGTCTGAATGGATATTATATGGAGCAGTCACAGTTCACATCGATGATCGCCAGCCTGCACGGGGCGGCGCGTGAGCGAGGTCTCTTCTTCCAGCTCTGTGAGGGCGTCGATGGAGAGAAGAACACCCTGACGCTGGGCGGACGCGAGCTGGCCTGGTTCGGCTCCTGCTCGTACCTCGCGCTCGATCGGCACCCCGCGCTGATCGCCGAGGCGCATGCCTGCCTCGACCGCTACGGCACCCAGTTCGCCTCGTCCCGTGGGTATGTCTCCGCTCCGCCCTACGCGGAGCTGGAGGAGCTCCTCTCGACGCTCTTCGGCGGCCACGCGCTTGTCGGACAGACCACCACCCTCGCCCACATGTCCTTCTTCGATGTCCTGGTCAGCGAGAAGGACGCTGTGGTCCTCGACCACCAGGTGCACAACAGCGTCCATCGCGCGGCCACGCTGGCGCGGGCCTGGGGCGCAACGATCGAGATCGTCAAGCACGACGAGCTGGAGAAGGCCCCCGATGTCGTGGCGAGACTGGCCCGCAAGAACAAGACGGTCTGGTTCATGTGCGACGGCGTGACCAGCATGTACGGCGATCTCGCGCCGTTCGGCCGGCTCCGGCAGATCCTGGCTGTCGCGCCGAACGTCCGGCTCTACATCGACGACTCCCACGGCATGAGCTGGGCCGGTCGACACGGTCGGGGGTGCTTCCTCGATCGCTTCCCCCTCAGTCCGCGCGTGGTGGTGGCGGCATCGCTCGCCAAGGCCTTCGCGGCGGGGGGGGGCGCGCTGGTGTTCGCCTCCCGCCGGGAGCGGGAGCGGGTGCGACTGTGCGGGAGCACCATGGTCTTCTCCGGTCCCCTGCAGCCGCCGCTGCTGGGCGCCGCGGTGGCCTCGGCGCGGGTGCATCTCTCCGAAGAGATCGTGCAGCGACAGCAGGCGCTCCGGGAGCGTGTCCGGCGCCTCAACCGCGGCCTGCGCGAGGCCGGCCTGCCGCTGCTGGTCGAGAACGACGCGCCGGTCTTCTTCATCCGACTGGGTCTACCGGAGGCAGCGATCGAGGTGGCGCAGCGGGCAGCGCGCGACGGGTACTACGTCAACGTCTCGATGTTCCCCGCGGTCCCCCATCGCCGCGCAGGGCTCCGACTCACGCTCACCGCAGAGACGGGCCTGGCTCAGATCGATGGGCTGGTGGCGTCGCTGGCGCGGCACGTGCCGGAGGTGCTCGAGAGGGCGGGGCTGTCAGATGCGCGGCTGGACGATCTGTTCGGCGCGTCTGTGGTCGGTCCCGGCCGACGCAGCACAGGCGCGAGCCCCCTTGCGCTCCGACTCGCCGACGCGCCTGACGCCCCCGAGACAGGGCTCACCGTCGAGCACCATCGCTCGATCGACGCGGTGCATCACGACGAGTGGGACAGCCTGCTGGGCACCGCCGCCAACTGCAGCGCGGACTCCCTGAAGATGCAGGAGCAGGTGTTCCGCGGCCAGCCGCTCGCCGAGCACAACTGGGACTTCCACTACCTGATCGTCCGCGACCGAAAAGGCGCGGTGATCTGCGCGACGTTCCTCACCACGGGAATCTGCAAGGACGACATGCTGATGCGCGCGAAGATCTCCAAGCGCATCGAGCAGCAGCGCGAGACCGCCCCCTACTACCTCACGTCTCGGATGCTGATGGTCGGCTCCAACTTCTCCGAGGGGAACCACCTGTACATCGACCGCGCGCGTCCCTGGCGCGCTGGCCTCCACCGCCTCCTCCGCGCCGTCGGGGAGATCTTCGACGCCGCCAACGCCGAGGTGCTGATCGTCCGCGACTTGCCCGCCGATGACGGAGAGCTGGAGCGGTTCCTCCTGCCGCGGGGCTTCACGAAGGTGCCCAACTTCTCCAGCAACCGGCTGACGATCGACTGGTCCGATCCGCAGGAGTACCTGAACAGCCTGAGCGGTCGCGCGCGGAAGGTCGTGCGAGGGGTGCAGGCCAACTCAGGCAACTTCACGGTTCGGCTCCACGGCCACGGACACCCCCCCCTCGACGCCGAGGCCGACGCGCACCTGCACGGCCTCTACCTCCAGGTCGCCCAGCGCAACCGCCGCCTCAACATGTTCTTCATCCCCCCCGATCTGGTGGCCGCGCTGACACGCAGCCCCGCGTGGGAGATCCTCACGCTGACCCTCGACGGAGGCGAGACACCCGTGGCGTGGGGAGCCGCGCACCGCTGTCGCGATCACTATGCGCCGCTGATCTGCGGGCTGGACTACGCGATCCCACAGCACCGCGGGGTGTACCGACAGCTCCTCTATCAGACCGTCCTGCGCGCGCGGGAGCTGAACGCCCGCGTGGTCCACCTGGGCATGGACGCAGACGTGGAGAAGCGCCGACTCGGCGCCCGCCCCAGGAAGATGTGCCTCTACGTACAGGCGCGCGACGCGTACAATAGTGTCTTGATGCGCTCACTGGTCGCCGACATCGGACTCTCACCCGGAAAACCCAGATCCATGAGCCCAGACCCATGAGCAAGGTCTCCGGAAAGACCACCGGGCTGTTCATCGACGTGGCCCGCCTGCGCAAGACAGACGTGGGGCAGTTCTTCCGGGGACTCTCGTTCGGGCCCGGCTCCATCCCCGAGTGGTACTCCTGGGACGACTTCTGCACGCTGAACCAGCGCCTGGCGAAGTTCTGCGGCTCCAATGAGGCTCTCCAGAGGACCGGCGAGCTGATCGTGCAGTCCAAGGTGATGGTGCCGCTGGGCGGGGCGCTGCGGATGGGGGTGCTGCCGCGGACCCTCTACTGGGCGAGCCACAACTGGGCGGGTCCGTCGGTGTTCCCCTCTGTGAAGACCACCTTCGAGGAGCTCGGGGATGGTCGCCTGAAGCTGGGGATGTCCATCCCGGGGCACGATCGTCCCTGCCCGGAGTTCTTCCACCTGGTCGCCGGGTTCTTCCGGGCGCTCCCCCGACAGCTCGGCCTGCCCGACGCCATCCTGACCGTCGAGGTGCATCCCCATCGGGCGATCTACAACGTCCTCCCCCCCCCCTCCATCACGATCGGCAACCGCCTTCGACGAGCCTTCTACATCCTCTTCTCCACGCAGGGACAGGCCGAAGACCCGACCTTCCACGCCTTCCGGCGCCTGGCAGAGCAGCACGATGAGCTCAAGGAGAGCCTGAAGGAGTCGGAGCGGCTGCGCAACGAGGCCCTCGCGGCCCAGGCCAAGGCCGAGAAGGCCGTGGCGGTCTCCCACCAGGCGCTCCAGACCCGCTCAGAATTTCAGGCACGGATGAGCCACGAGCTGCGCACACCCCTCAACGGAATCGTCGGCCTGACCGACCTCCTGAAGACCACCAAGCTGAATGACCGGCAGCGGGAGTACGTGCACACGATCTCGCGGTGCGGCGACGAGCTGATGGCGCTCATCGCCCACATCCTCGACTTCTCCAAGGCTGAAGCCGGCAAGCTCATCCTGGAGGAGCGCGAGTTCGACCTCATCTCCTCCTGCGAGAAGGTCGGCGAGCAGGTCGCCTCGACGGCCATCGACAAGAACCTCGAGCTGGTGATCCGCATCGGGCCCCAGGTCCCCAGGCGGGTCAACGGCGACGCCCTCAAGCTACGACAGGTGCTCAACAACCTGCTGTCGAACGCGGTCAAATTCACCGAGCGCGGCCACGTGCTGCTCTCGGTCACGGCCACCCCCGTCACGAACGCGAGCCGCGTCCACTTCGAGGTGACCGATACCGGCATCGGCATCCCCCCCGACAAGCAGGACCTCGTCTTCGAGTCGTTCGCCCAGGCCGACAGCACCACCACGCGGCGGTACGGCGGCACCGGCCTGGGCCTGGCGATCGCCCAGCAGCTCGTGCTGAAGATGGGCGGCCGGATCGCCCTGGAGAGCGAAGCAGGGGAGGGCTCCACGTTCCGTTTCAGCGTCCTGCTGCCGATGCCACAGCGGAGCGAGCGCGTCGCCCCACCCGCCGCCCTCATCGGTCAGCGCGCCCTGGTCGTCGACGACCACCCCGTCGCCCGTGAGGCGCTGGCCCTGATGCTCGCCGCCCAGGGGATGGACTGCCACCAGGCCTCCAGCGGCGGTGAAGCGCTCGATGTCCTGTGGGCCGCCGCCGCCCAGAACAGACCCTTCGACGTCGTGCTCATCGCCCACAGCTTGCGCAGCATGAGCGGCCCCACGCTGGGCCGCGTGATCGACCAGAACCCGGATCTCAAGGGGACTCGACTGATCTGTATGGCGCCGATGTTCGGTCGCGACGACGAGTGCTTCGGAGAGCCCTTCTCGGGTTGGCTGACCAAGCCGGTGACCCCATCCAAGCTCCTCCGCGTCCTTCCGACGCTGCTCCCCCGCCCCGCGCCCATCGCCCTCGTGGCGTCCGAGGACCCGCACGTCCCCGAGCCGGCGGACACCTCCGCGGACTCCCGGGTCCTGGTGGTGGACGATGATCCGGTGAGTCGGCTGGTGGCCGAGCGCCAGCTCCGACTGCTGGGTTTCGTCGTAGATTCCGCCAGCGGCGGCGAGAAGGCCATCGAGATGGCGCGTAAACGCCAATACGGACTGATCCTGATGGATCTGCGCATGCCGGGTGTGGACGGGTTCGAGACGTGCCGTCGCATCCGGCGTGAAGAGACCGAGCGTGTCCCCATCTACGCGCTGACCGCCGACGTGACCCAGGGTGACAACGTCAACCTGGAGGATGTCGGACTGGATGGCCTGCTCACCAAACCGTTCGCGGCGAAGGATCTGGAGGAGCTGCTTCGGAGTATCTGGGGTCGGCCCATGGCGCCGACGGCCTGACAGCGGTGAGCGTTCAGGTTGACCACCCCTCGCTTGCCCTCGGGCCCGGTCTGTAGGACCCCTGACCGCGTCTCGTCTCCTTGCTGTGACGCTTCCCCCCGGTGTGGAGCACAGCTGTGGAGCAGAGCGGCGGTTCCTCACCGGCAGCCAGGAACCACGAGTTCGGCGCAATCTTGTTGTCCACCTGAACGCTCACCGCTGTGAGCCTTCAGGGCACCAGCTCGCCGTACCAGTCTCCCGCGGTCCCCGAGCTGGTCACCATGGTGCCAATGAACGCGCTCCCGTCAGAGGTCTCCCCCGTGTAGACCGTGCCCGTGTCGTAGGAGACCACCAGCTCTGTGCATGTGTAGTCCCAGGTTCCGGTGTAGCTCCCCCCGGTGAAGCTCCCGTCGGCCGAGAGGGTCCAGCTCGACGACACATAGGCCCCGCCCCATGAGTATTCGTAGTCCAGGGTCGCCGGGTAGCTGCTCACCTGCAGCGCGACCGCGTCGTAGACCGACGCGTCGGTGTCGTCGGTGTCGCATGCGTTGTCCACGGTCCCCGAGGGCGCCGCGCAGGCCGAAGTGGAGCTGGCCGGGTCCCCGTAGCCGTCGCCGTCGTCGTCTGTGTACCAGTTCGACACCAGCTCAGAGGTGGGGTCGGTGTCGTCACAGTCCTCTCCGCCGTAGTCCTGGCTATCCCAGCCATCCGAGTCAGCATCATAGTCGCTGGCGCCGTCACAGTCGCTGTCGACGCCGTCATACCATGTCTCGACAGCCCCGGGGTTCACCGATGCGTCGGTGTCGTCGCAGTCGGTGTCGTCTGCGGACGTGCCCGGAGGCTGCGTGCAGCTCTCGGTGGACGAGGAGCTGTCTCCAAACCCGTCGCGGTCCGAGTCGGTGTACCAGGTGCTCGCCGCGCCGATCGTGCTGTCAGCGTCATCACAGTCATCCCCGCCGTCTCCGGCCAGCTCGTCGCCGTCGGCGTCGTAGTCGTCGCCGCCGTCGCAGTCGCCGTCCACGCCGTCGTACCACGTCTCGACGGCATCCAGATTCACCGACGCGTCGGTGTCGTCACAGTCGTCGTCGTTGTCCACCATTCCCGAGGGCGCGGCCCCGCCGCTGGTCGCCGTGGTGGTCGCGTCTCCGTAGCCGTCCCCGTCGCTGTCTGCATACCACGTCAGGTCCTCGCAGGACGTATCGTCGCAATAGAACGAGGCAGGGTCTGCGTAGCCGGAGTACACCGATCCGCCAGCCAACACGTCGTCAGGGCTGTTGTCGTCCTTCTTCGTGCCCCAGTCGCTCTCGGACGAGCGCAGCACGCCGTCGCTCCCCACCACAGCGCCGCCGCCCGACACATCGCTCGCGTTGCGGCTGATCACGCTGCCGCGGACCGTCAGCACGCCCTCGCCGCTCAGGGCCAGCCCGCCCCCCTCCGCGACCGCCTCGTTGTCGGTGATCTCCGCGCCGGTGATCTCCACGTTGGATCGGAACGAGCGCAGCGCGCCGCCGCCGCTCGGACCGCGATTCAGCGTGATCGACCCTCCCGTGATGGCGACCTCGCTGGCGTTCAGGTAAGCGCCGCCGCCGTAGTCGGAGGCCACGTTTCCGGAGATCTCCACCTCGTCGAGTCGGAGCATGCTGTCGTAGGCGTAGATCCCCCCAGCGTAGTCGCCGGAGGTGTTGCTCGACACAGAAGACGCAGAGAGCGACAGATCCGTCCCGGAGACGTAGATCCCGCCCCCGTCGTCGCTCGCGTCGTTGCCGTCGATCGCGCAGTCCGAGATCGAGAGGGTGGCGTCGTCGGCGAAGATCCCCCCGCCGTCCGACCCCAGCCCCCCGGTGATCGTGAGCCCTGTGAGCGCCACTGTGTACGCGCCGTCCACCGTGATCACCGTCCCCGCGCCCGCGGCGTCCAAGGTGGCCCCGTCTCCCGTGATGGTGACGTCCGCGGCGATGTCCAGCGTGACGTTCCACGTCCCCGGGCAGAGGACGAGCGCGCCGGCGCCGGCCAGTGTCTGCGCGCCGCTGAAGCTCGCCGAGAGGTCGGTGACCGTTCCATCCGTCGCGGTGAACGTCACGTCCGCCGCTGCGTCGGTCACGCCGTCACAGTTCGCGTCGGTCAGGCCCGAGCAGGCCGTCTCTGCGCCGGGATACGCCGCGGGTTCCGCGTCGTCGCAGTCGGTGCCGCCGTGGGCGTCCGCGTCGTAGCCGTCCCCGTCCGCGTCATGGTCGCTGGCGCCGTCGCAGTCTGCGTCCACGCCGTCGTACCACACCTCCGTAGCGTCCGGGTGTACGTCGGGATCTGCGTCATCGCAGTCCTGCCCCCCCGCCGCCTCGCCGCTCCATCCGTCGTCGTCGGCGTCGTCGTCGTCGGCGCCGTCACAGTCGCTGTCGACGCCGTCGTACCACGTCTCGACAGCGCCCGGGTTCACCGATGCGTCTGTGTCGTCGCAGTCCTCCCCGGAGGTCTCATCGCTGTCCCAGCCGTCCCCGTCCGCGTCATGGTCGCTGGCGCCGTCGCAGTCTGCGTCCACGCCGTCGTACCACACCTCCGTAGCGTCCGGGTGTACGTCGGGGTCTGAGTCATCGCAATCCACGGCCGCCGTCGCGCCGTCGCCGTCGCCGTCGGCCCCGTGAGTCGTGCCGGAAGTCCCGCCGCCAGTTGTGCCGCCGCCGGTTGTACCACCGCTGGTCGTGGTGGAGCCGGATGTGCCGCCAGCGGTCCCGCTCGTCGTGGCGGGCGTCTCACCGCTGTCTTCCTTGTCGGTGCAGCCCAGCAGGAGCCCGATCAGCGCGAGAGCTTTCATGTCAACCTCGGACCTCATGGTAGGCGGTGTCGGTGTTGACCGCCCAGATGTCGTGCTCGGCGCCGGCGAGGTTCTCGACCGCCAGCAGCGCCGTCAGGATGGAGTGATCGGAGTTGTTGTACTTGAACATGCCGTACCGTCCCATCGCCTGCAGGTTCTCCAGCCCCCGCACCCAGTCCACCACCACGTCGAGTCGCGCGCGGTAGCCCCGATCGTAGATGGGGTAGGCCCGGGGCACCCGCACCACCTTGCCGTCGGTCACGCGCCCCGCCCCCAGCAGGCCCGTCGCGCGCAGCTCGCGCTCGGCCAGCGCCAGCAGCTCGCCGTCACCGAGGGTCCACAGGCGCTCGCCGTCCTCCGTGAAGTACTCCAGCCCCACCACGCTGGTTCCGGGCTCCGCGACCATCTCGGGCGACCAGTTTCCGAAGTTCTGGATGCGCCCCACGGCGAGCTCCGGAGCGTGGACGTACACCCAGTTGTCCGGGAACAGGTCGGGTCGATCGACCACCAGCCCCACCGTGATCAGGTGTCGAAAGCGGAGGCTGTCCGCCGCGCGCCGCACGCTCTCCGGCGCCGGGGGGTCCATGATCTGCACCAGCACCGGCAGCGGGATCGAGCACAGCACCTGGTCGACGGCCACCCGCTCGCCGCCGACGAGCCGCACGGCCCGCACCCGCGCGCCCTCCCGCTCCACGCCGATCACCGCCGCGCCCAAGCGGATCGCGCCCCCCTGCGCGCGGACCTGCGCGGCCATCGCGTCCATCATCATCCCCGGGCCCAGCCGGGGGTAATGGAACTGCTCGATGAGGCTGGTCGGCCGCTGCCCCCAGCCGATCGCCGACCGCAGCGCCCGCGACAGCGACAGATCCTTGATGCGCTGCTGCGCCCAGTCGCCGGAGATCTCCCTGCAGGGGATCCCCCACACCTTCTCGGTGTAGGTGCGAAAAAATATCTCGTACAGACGCCGGCCGAAGCGCGCGCTCACCCAATCTTCAAAGCTGGGCGGCTCAAAGCTGGGCGCCTCAAAGCTGTTGGGCTTCCCCAACCCAGGAACCCTGCGCCCGGGAACCCTGCGCCCGGGAACGCTGCGCCCGGGAACGCTGCGCCGCAGCCGCGCGGCCGCCAGGCTGACCAGGCAGCGGGCAGACTCCACCGCTCCCAGGCCCACCAGGGCCCCCACCGGCTGCAGCGGGTACGCAAAGAAGCGTCCGTCGTAGTAGATGCGCGACAGGCGCGGCCGCAGCAGGAATTCCTCCCCCAGCACCGCCTCCCACAGCGCCTGCACCTCGTCGTAGCGCGTGAAGAACCGATGCCCGCCGATGTCGAAGCGGTTGCCCCGGTACTCCACCGTTCGGCACATGCCCCCAACGACCTCGGCCTTCTCGAAGACCTGGCAGGGCCGCCCGGACGCGGACAGGCGATGGGCGGCGGCCAGACCGGCAGGACCGGCGCCGAGGATGGTGACCATGCGAGGACGTCCTTGGGGAGACGCGCCTCCTATCGCCGACGCCGACGCGCGAACACCCCGGCGAACAGCCACAGCCCTCCTCCCATCGGCGCCGCCGCACCGCACCCGCAGTTGTTCCCGGCGGTGGTGCGTCGATCGCGCACCCCCAGATCGATCCCGTCGAGCAGGCGGATCCCGTCGTCCACCACCACCTCGTGATCCCCCACCGGGGCGTCGTTCGCCACCGAGATCTCCGCCGTCACCGTCTGCCCGTCGGCGGTGAGGTCGCCGATGACGATCCCCTCCCCCAGATCGAGGAGCACCGGACCGTCGGCGAGATCCGCGCTGGCGGTGATGACCACGGTCTCCTGGTCGCCCTGGGTGAGCGACGACGGCGTGATGTCCACCAGGATGGGGCGATCGTCGCCGCTCAGGATCTCGAAGGCGTCCGTCAGGGGGATCTCGACCTCCCCGCTGATGAGCCAGCCGTCCCGCAGGCCGATCTCGGCGTCGCCCGAGATCTCCAGCGTCACCGTGGCCGCGTCGACGTGCGCGATCTCCGGCGCGGACGCGCTGACGCCCTCACCCAGCGAGAGCTCGGCGTCGCCCTCGGTCAGCAGGAGGTCGTCGCCGGTGATGGTGACGCGGAGGACGTCTCCCTGCCAGCCCACGCTCGGCGTCAGCGGATCGACCGCGGGGACCGCCGCGGAGACCTCCAGCGCGTCGCTGGCGTCTCCCTCCCACTCACCGCTGCTCGTGTCGTAGACGGCGGAGACGGTGAAGGTGTCCAGCGGACCGGCCAGCGGCGCGGCGGCGGCGGTCTGGATCGTCTCGGCCACCAGATCGCCGTCGCGGTACAGCCGGTAGCCGATGATCGCGTGGGGACTCTCGGGTGCGGTCCAGCTCAGAGACGCCTCCAGGCCGACCACGCGCCCCTCGGGACCGGTGAGATCGGTGGGCGCCGCCAGATACACCCGGAATTCCAGCGGATCGGTGGCGGCGGCGTTCGCCCCGTCGCTGGCGGTGATCGACCACGTGACGGTGCAGCCCGGCGGCGGCGGGGAGATCTCGCCCGACCAGGAGTCTGCGCCGCTCTCCATCATCTGCGCCTGGCCCGTCTCCCCCAGGTCGGTGCTCCAGGACACCTCGGCCTGCACGGCGCCCAGGTCGTCTGCGATGGTCGCCGAGACGGTCAGGGGCCCGTCCAGATCCTGGGTGTCGGACGGCCCCGCGACGTCGGTGATGTGTGGCGGCAGGGGGTCACCGTCGATGATGGACGCGGCGTCGATGTACCAGCCGGCGCGCGAGACCGACCCGTCGGTGTCGAGCACGAGGCGCAGCGCGGGGGTCTGCCCGCTCCAGGGCGACAGGTCGAAGGCGTCGGTGCGCCAGCCGCCGCCTTCCCCCGAGAAGCCCCCCTCCGCCGGGTAGCCGTAGATCGCCTCGACGGTGGACCACTCCCCTCCCCCGTTCGCCTCGATCCAGCCCAGGTCGCCCCCGCTGTCGATGTCGTACCAGTGGGTCAGCACCAGCACCGGCCGCGTGGTCCCGAACAGATCCACCGCAGGGAGCGTGAGCGTATCGGTCGCGGCATGCAGGTAGGCTCCGTCGAGCACGGTGCCCCAGGCCCGCGCGCTGGAACCCCCGTCGTCGGGACCGCTGGCGACCGTCCCCCAGGCCCACTGCAGGGTGTCCCCGCCGCTCACCAGGCCGCCGTCGTCGTCGTCGAGATCCCACGCCGCGAGGGTCAGCGCTCCGGCCGCGGCGGCCGGGAGCAGGGGCAACAGCATGGAGGAGATCACTCCGCCAGCTCGTAGCGCACGCCGATGTCCACGCCCGCCGCCGGGGGGGCGTCGAAGACCACCGCGTCGGTCTCCAGAGACCACCCCGTGTCCTGGCGCGCGCCGTCGATCTCTACCCGCACGCTCTCCGGAACGGGCGTCGCCTGGAGCTGGAAGGTGTCCTGCCACTCCACGGACAGATCGCTGAGCGACGTGACCACCGCGCTGAGATCCGCGTCGCAGATGCTCTCGGTGGCCCCGCCCGAGGCAGCAGCCACCGCCAGGTAGGTGTCGCCCGGGAGGGCCGTGCCGCTGGCCCCCGAGCAGCCGGTGGTGGCGTCTCCGACGATGGCAGACAGCGCGGCGTTGTGACCGCTCGCCGCCTCGTCGTCGAGCAGCTCCGCGAAGGCCCCGGCCGGATCGTCGCCGAGGACGCTCTCGGAGCTGTCATCGCTGTCGCTGATCACGATCACATGCAGCCCCGCGTCGGCGCGTCGGAAGCCGCGATTCTCTGCGCTGCGCAGCGGCTCCGTGAGCGCCAGCCACGCCGCACCCAGTCCCCCCGCGGGCTCCATGCCGTCTGTCCCCACAGCGGCCGCTTGAGCGATCGCCGCCGCGGGATCGTCTTCAGCGGGGGTGAGGATCCAGGGGTTGCCCCGAAGCACTCCCGCGTCTTCTGTGGTGACGTCGGTGGTGATGACGCCGAGCTGCCACGACAGCCCCAGCTCCTGCAGCTCGCCCGCGAACTCCGCCAGCGCTGCGGTCAACACCACATGCTCGTCGGCCATCGAGGGGGTGTCATCGATCACCCACAGGATGTCCACCTGGGGCAGCGGCGCCTGGGTGAAGTGCTCCTCGACCACCAGCGGCTCGGTGACGACCTCGTCTGGCGTGCCCAGGGTGAAGTCCACGCAGGCCGCGGCCCACGACAGGGGCAGCAGCAGCGGGAGGCGCTGTCGGCGGGTGGAGCTCATGAAGCGGCGCGGGATCATCGAGGTCCCGAACCCATTCTCCGGGGCCATCCCTCCTCCGTCAACGCCGGCCGCTGTGCTCGCCGGGCATCCAGCGCCAGACCTCCACCTCGGTCACCAGCTCGGAGAGGCGATCCAGGCGTCTGAGACGGACTCGCCGGAATCCCCACGCGTGGTTGAGTCGATACTCGCGATGAATGGTGATGTAGCGGGGGGTCTGTGTCGGGAAGCCGAGCGCGATCAGCGCATCGGTGCGTCGCATGGGCTCCGGAAGGGGGATGCGCATCATATAGACGCGATCATCGTGCACACGGAGCGTTCCACGGGTCATCTGCAGCTCGCGCCCCTCTGACGGCTTCAGCTCGTTCGATGACTGCAATTCGCCCAGCTGCAAACCGATCTCACCACGGCTGCTGGTGTAGCTCCGACCGCACAGGTGCCTCACGTCCACCCAGACGTTCTCGGGGCGCGCGTACGGCACCGGCTCCGCCGCCTCCTCGGCGACAGTCGCCGGGGTCTCCAGCAGCGGCTCAGACGGGATCCCGACCAGCACCGGCTCCCCGGTTCCGCAAGCCAGCGCGAGGAGCAGGGCGACCATTCGCTTCAGAGCACAGGAACCGGCAGCGACCGCTCCAGCAGCGGCTCCCCCACCACGTCTCCGTTCACTACGCGCAGCACGCGCACCCGCAGCATGCCCCGCTGGGCCTTCTTGCGCTGGGAGACCGTGAATTCCGGGGTGACCGTTACCTCGCCGCCGACGGGCAGGCGGGTGTCCTCGGTGGTGGCCCAGGGCGGCTCGTCGGCGATGGTGCGACCGAGATCGTGGCTGTGGGCCTTCACCAACGGCTTGCCGTCGGAGCCCAGCAGATCGATGGTCACCCGGTAGACCTTGAAGGGGGAGCCCGTGGGCACCGTGTGCCCCCCCCCGGTATTGAGCACGCGCACCGTCACGGTGATGGCCTCTCCACGCTGGATCTCCGGCCGCGGCAGATCGATGAGCACCGTGAGGGCCCGGCTGGCGTCCACCGCGAACCCGTGGGTGGCCGTCGCCGCGAACCGTGATGCCGTCGCCTGCTCTGCCTTCAGGGGCATGTGGCAGTCCTGGCAGCGCACGCCCGCCGCGGCGTAGGGGCTGGCGGCCCACTCGCCGTAGGTGTCGTAGAACGGGCGATCCGCGTCTGGCCAGGTGAACTGATGGCAGGTGGCGCAGGCCTTCGCGTCGGCCAGCTCCTCAGAGGCGCGGACCGGATGCGGGCCGTCGGCCTCCCGGGTGGACAGCACCACGCCCTGACGGACGTGGCAGGCCGCGCAGGTGACCCCCTCGGCGGTCAGCGTGGGGGTCCAGGCGGGGTTGTCCTCCAGCTCAGGCCGGGCGATGTCGCCCTGGACGTAGCCCACCGCCAGGCGAGCGTGCTGGCTCTTCAGCGGCAGGTGGCACGACTGACAGGCCGTCGATCCCCCCACCCGGTCGATGGCCTCGCGGAAGTGTCCGTCGTCCCAGGCGGTCGCATGCGCCGATCCGGCCCAGGCGTCGTGGGCGTCCCAGTGGCAGCCGTTGCAGGTCTGAGCGGAGATCGAGGCCAGGCCCTCGGGTACGTCTCCCAGAGTGATCGGGAGTTCGGTGCTCCACAGCGGCGGAGGCGGGGGCGGGGGCGGCTCTGTGGGGGCTGCCGGCTCCGAAGCAGCGGGGGCTTCGGCGGGGGCCGGGGCGGGCTCGGCGTCGCGGGTGCGCTTGCCCAGACCCCAGCCGCCCAGGGCGCCACCGCTGAACAACAGGCCGCCGAAGACGATGAGCTTGAGGTGACGCATGCCGGTCTGGTTCCCCTGGAGGTGCGGGGGTGGGTATCTCGTCTGGAGGGTAACGAGAACGACTGCTCCACAGCGGGAACAGAACGAGATCGATCAACGAGAACGATCTTCGAGATCGATCAACCACTGCTCCACAGCGGGCCCCGATGACGGGGGACTCACAGCCGAGACACCACCACGCCCTCCACCGATGCGCGGCGCAGCGGGCCGAATGAGCGGCTGTCGCTGCTCTCCACGGGGGCATCACCGACGATGAACACCCCCCCGTCGGGCGTGATCTCCTGCACCCGCTTGATGAGCAGGAGGCCCGGCTGGAAGGGGTGCCGCGCGACGACGATGTCTCCGGGCTGGATCAACGCAGGACTCGGGCGCATCAGCACCCGAGCGCCGTGGTTCAGCAGGGGGGCCATGCTGTCTCCGGTCACTGCGACCACGCGGCGGCGGCGGAGCAGCCAGAGGAGGAGATCGCGGAGGGTGGATTCGGGTAGGTCCATGTCCCCACCGCCGTGTTTTGTTGATCGACGAGAAACGAGAGCGATCAACGAGAACGACTGCTCCACAGCGGGAACCGACGAGAAACGAGAGCGATCAACGAGAACGAGATCGCCAGAACGGGAGCGGGAATCGCTCAGCCGGCGAGGACCCACGGGACATCCCGTCCCTTCGTCGCCCAGAAGATCTCGTGGATCTGCTGGATGGCGTCCATCAGCTCGTCGGCATGCTGCGCGCTGACCTCGACCTTGACCGCGGAGCACAGCTTGGCGGCCCGCCAGAAGGTGTCGTGGAGATCGGGGTGCTGCTCCAGGTGGGGCGGCTTGAAGTAGTCGGTCCACAGCACGAGCAGCTCCGCCTTCGCGAGGTGGGCCTGCTCCTCCTTGATGGCGACATAGCGGCTGGCTGTGTTCAGGTACGCCGCCCAGGCCGCGGCGTCTCCGGCGGCTGGCGGCGCCAGCGACAGCAGCTTGTTCGTCATCGAGCGGGCCGCCTCGGCGGCGACGCGGGCCGACGCTGGATCGTAGATCCCGCAGGGACCGTCACAGTGGGCGGCGGCGGTGGCGTCGGGTCGACGGGCGGCGATGCGGCTGAGGGCTTCCTTCAACATCAGTGCGCTCCTGGGCATGCAGGGGAAGGGGCCCAGCTAACGCGAAGCCGGGGCGCACGGTCGCGCGGAACCCCGCGCAGAGCCGATGGGCTAAGCGATCGCCATGAACGCCCTCTTCCTGATCCCCCCGGCGGCCTTCAACCCGGGCGGAGCCTCGATCGACCGAGTCTACGGCTGCAACTACGGGTTCGACTACAAGCCGGCCATCCACTTCCTTCAGGTCGCCACCTACGCCCGCGAGGTCCTGGGCTGGCGGGTTCGCTTCATGGACTGCCCCGCCGAGGGCATCGACCGCGCAACATTCCTGGCGCAGCTCGGTGACCCTGCTGAGCAGCCCGACGTGGTGCTGCTGTGGACGACGTACCTGTCGGGCGCCGGCGATCTGGCGGCGGCCCGCGCGCTCAAGCAGCGCCTGCCCGACGCGCGGCTGGTCTTCATGGGCACGGCCTCGACGTGGAAGCCCGAGGAGTTCCTCCATTGGGACGACTCCTGGTGCCTGCTGGGCGAGCCGGAGCACACGCTGCGCGACCTCGCCGCGGTCTGGGCGGGCGAGCGACCGCTTGAGGGGATCCCCGGGCTGGCCTGGCGGGCACCTGTCACTCCAGGCAGCGCGGGGGGGGGCTTCGAGCGCGGCCCCTTCCGTCCGCTGCTCGACGTGACCACCCTCCCCATGCCCGATCGTGGACTGCTGCGCGGACGGTACCAGGCCAACCGGCTGGAGGTCGGCCCCGTCACCACGATGGTGGTCAGCCGGGGGTGCGGGTTTCGCTGCACGTTCTGCTGCACGAACGCCGTCGATCAGGCCATCGAGTTGGAGTTCAAGCGCGGACAGCCGGTCTACAGCGACCGCCCGCCGCTGCGGAAGCGCACGGTCGCCCAGATCATCGCCGAGTTCAAGGACATCGCCGCGCGCGGCATCCGCGGGGTCGAGATCGCCGACAACATCTTCACCTGGGGCAAGAAGCGCACCATGGAGATCTGCGCCGGCATCGCCCCCCTCGGCCTCCACTGGATCTGCCTCGCCCGCGCCAACATGCTCCACGACGCCGAGCAGATCCGCGCCATGGCCGACGCCGGCTGCAAGCTGGTCTACATGGGCTCGGAGAGCTTCGACGACGGGCTGCTGGACGACGTGGTCAAGGAGATCAAGGTCCGCGACGTCGAGAAGGCCGTGCGCACCTGCCGAGACAACGGGGTCGAGCCCGAGATCAGCGTGCTGATCGGCGCCTCGCCCAGCGAGACCTGGGGCACGCTGTGGCGGTCGTGGAAGGCCTCGCGGCGGCTGGGCACGCGGTTCGTCCACTTCTCGGTCGCCCTGCCTGCGCCCAGCACCCAGATGTACGACGACGCCATCGCCGGGGGGTGGTTCGTGGGTGGAGACTTCCGGCCGGCCGACAACCAGCGGGAGGTCATCATCGATCTGCCGAATCTGTCGCGGCGGGAATTGGCGCTGGCCCTGAAGTTGGCCTATGCCGCGCAGTATCTGGGGCCGCGCGGTGTCTGGAAGCACGCCAGTCGGGTGCGTAGTGTTGGGGACATCACGCACAAGGCGCGGGCGGCGGGGTCGCTGCTGCGGTTTCTGGTGCGGCGGGATTCGGGGCCGGAGGTTGTGATTCCGCCGGGGCGGGTGACGCCCGTCTGATGGCGCCGGGCGGAGGGCCACTAAAAGCGCGAGTAGACCTCATCCTCGAAGATACGCTGCAGGTCACCGTCCAACGTAGAGACATCACCTTCCAGCTCCGTGCGCATATCCACGCGATACCGTGCCGTCCGCGGCCCGATCTCGGGTATCCAGGCCGTGTGCAACGTAAAGGGAAGATCCAGATCGATGTGCCCCAGCCGAGCCACCGGCCCCTGCGCCAGGTCGGCCGCATCGAACACCCAGAACTCATCGCCGCTGGATCCGGGCGTATCGACGTCATCCGACATGACCGTGCAGATGAGGTAGCCATCCATCTCCCCGGTGGAGCCCTCCCGCGGCACGAACACCGGAGACAACCCGACCCGCCCGGCGGGGAACGAATAGCTGTCGCCGATCTCGGCCGTCTGGCAGTCGATGCGAACCAGCGTGCCCGGCATGCCGTCGGCCGGCAGGTCGTCCAGAGAGACCCGACGGTAGGGGTGGTCGGCGTACAGCCCCTCGACGCGCTGGAGCCGCAGCTCGGGGCTCAGCCCGGCGCAGGCCCAATACATCACCGTGTGACGGTCGGGGATCTCGGGCCCGCGTGTGGCGACCAGCGCCGGCCCGCCCCACAATAGATCGTCGAACAGGAGCGCTGAGTCGGTGAGCGCCCCCGTCTCCGGATCGATCACATAGCGGCCGAATCCGCCGATGTCGGTGGGCGCAGCCGGCAGCCCGATGAGATCGGAGCGGACCGGCTGCCCGGTGTCTGCGCGTACGTCGTCGGGTCCGAGAAACTCAGAGGGGTCGGCCGCTGTGTTGTGTGCCAGGTACAGCACCAGCTCGCGGCCGGAGCTGTCGAAGTCAGCCAGAAAGTGGACGCACTCCCGGGGGATGACCACCTGCCGCGCGGTGACCTCGGAGCTCCGTCCCAGATCAGCCCGCGAGATGATGTACATCGCGGTGTCTGGAGACTGCGCGCGGGCCTCCCCGCCGCTGAACACCACGTCCAGCTCCACTAGGAAGGCGGTGTCCATGAGCACGATGTACTCCCGGGTGGCCGCCATCTGGTGAACGCTCTGCACGATCTCCACCGGCGTGCCATCTTCGAGCACCACGTCCCAGCTCTCCAGCGCGCCCTGGCCGTCCCAGCGGACCAGCTTCGTGTACGCCTCGGTGCCCAGGATGGAGACGCCATGGTTCACGGTGAACATCTCGGCGCTCTCGTGATCCCAGGCGGGGTGGGCCGTGCTCATGTTGAGCGGGAACGGCCAATTGACGAAGGCCTCCAGCCAGTCCGGCAGGATCCCGGACCACTCGGAGTTCCCCCCCACCTGGGTGACGATCTCGCACGTCTCGGTGTCGATCTCGTGGGGCCGCCCGGCGTCGTAGGTGACCAGCAGCCGATCGCCCATCGGGAGGAACCCTGTGTTGGCCTGGTTGCGGAACCCGAGCGTCATCGACATGCGGGCCAGCGAGACGTTCTCGAATCCCGCGTCGTGCGTGGAGGTGGCGGCGTCCACGTAATGACACGGTGTGCGGCAGACCCGGGCCCGCAGCGAGGCGCCGCCGCCGAAGTCCATCCGAAGCAGCCTCCCCTCACCGAGGAACAGGCTGGAGTCGTCGGCGTAGGGGATGGGGTGCAGCCAGAACGCGTGCCCGCTGAGATCGTCGGGGAGCGCGCCGCTGAGCACCGTCAGAGACAGGTCCTGATCGGTGCCGCCCGACCGCGCCAGCGACGACGGCACGCGGCTCTCCAGCGCCGGCCCCGTGTCTGCAAGCTCTGCCGTGCCCCCGCCCGTGCCGCCGCTGGTACCGCCCCCGCTGGTGTCGCTGGTGGTCGCTCCGCCCTCGCCGGAGGTCCCGCCCCCCGAGCCATGGGCGCTCCAGCCCGAGTCGCCCGAGGTGGAATTGGCGCAGCCGAGAGCGACGGTGGTGACGCCCGAGCCGGTGAATTGAAGGAAACGACGACGGTTGAGCATGGCACCTCCCGAGGAGCGCCAGCGAGTTAATCTACTCACAAGTAGACGTCAACCGATCATCTCTGGACGAGCACCTCTCCCAGCGCCCTCCGCGTGATGTCGGGCACCTCACAGCCCTCCGCAGGCAGGCCCACGACGACGAGCAGAAAGGCGCGCTCGTTGGAAGGACGCTCGAGGATCCGTTCGAGGAAGCCCATGGGGCTCGGCGTGTGGGTCAGCGTGGCGAGGCCGACGTGGTGCAGGCCAGCCAGCAAGAACCCCGCGGCGATGCCCACCGACTCCGAGACGTAGTAATTGCGCTCCCCCCGCTCGCGTCCCTGCCGCTGCGCGAAGACCGCGATCAGCGCCGGGGCGTCTTCGAGAAACGGCTTGCGCGCGTCGGTGCCGAACGGCGCGAGATCGCGCAGCCAGCGCTCCCCTGCCCGTCCTCCATAGAACGCGCGCTCCTCCAACTCCGCGGCCTGCCGAATCTGCGCCTTCAGGTCGGGCCTCGTGACCAGCACGAACGTCCATGGCTGCTTGTTGGCGCCGCTGGGCGCGCTGGCCGCGGCGGCGATGCATCGCTCCACCACATCCAGCGGAATGGGATCGGATGAGAAGTGACGCACCGAGCGCCGCCGGGGCATCTCGGTCGCCCACTCCTCGGCACGTCGGCGCATCTCTTCTGGTGTCATCCGGACGAAATCGAGGGGCCTCATGGGAGCGTCCATTGGGGTTCATAGCCGGACTCTGCCGCGCCCGCGCGAAACCGGTCCGAAGCGGCTACACTGGCGCGCCCGGAGGAACCCATGCGCCTGCTCGCCCTTGGTTTGACGCTGCTCAGCATCTCATGTACCCCCCCCATCGAAGACGAAGACGATGACGTCGGTGGCACTTCTGGCGGCACCAGCGGCACCAGCGGGACCAGCGGAACCACCAGCGGAACCACCGGCGGGACGAGCGGCACCACGGGCGGAACCAGCGGAACCACCAGCACCACCGGCGGCACCACCGACACCACCACCCCAGGCACCGGCGACATCCGACAGCTCTCGTGGTCGCTGCATGAGATCGAGAGCATGGTGATCGTCTCGTGGGATCAGTACGTCTCCGCCGACACCCACGTCGAGTACAGCTTCGACGAGGGCATCTGGCACAGCTCTCCGAGCCGCGCGCTGGAGTCCGGCTCCCACGAGCAGGTGCTGGTGGGGATCCCCTACGACGAGGAGGTGACCTGGAACCTCGTGGTCGATGGCGTGGTGTACCCCGGACCGAACGCCACCACCGGCGCGTACCCGAGCGGACTGCCGACCCCCACGGTGGAGGTCTCCGACGACTCCCGCTGGCTGCCCGAGGGCAACTACCTGCTCACCAGCATCAACGAGCAGCGCGGCGGCTGGACCGGCGGCACCTACTGGACGTTCATCATCGATCGCCAGGGCCGCGTTGTGTGGGCTCAGCCAGCCCCCAACCGCCACTGGACCCTGTTCGCGCAGGTGGCCGTCACCGGCGATCACATCCTGTGGGACGAGGCCACCTACTGGTCTGAGTGGGACGGCGGCGCCGCCTCGACGGTCCACCGCACATACCTCGACGCCGAGATCGACGAGCAGGCCACCCCGGGCCTGCACCACGCCTTCGTGCAGCTCCCCGATGAGACGCTGGCTTGGGGATCGCAGTTCCACGGCGGTCACGAGTCGCTGGTCGAGCGGCACCCCGACAGCGCCGACGAGCGCGTGATCTGGAACTGCCAGGACGACTGGCCGGGCGCAGGCAACTGCGAATCCAACGGACTGTTCTACGTCGAGTCGACCGATTCGTTCCTGTACAGCTTCTACACCAATAACTCTGTCGTCGAGGTCGACCGCGACAAGGGCGAGAGCCTGTGGTGGGCCGGCGACGTGCGCGGCGGGTACGAGTTCGTCCCGAGCGACGCCGAGTTCGAGTGGCAGCATGGCATCTCGTACACCGACACCGGAACGTTGCTCGTGTCTTCAGAGGCCCGCGTCACCGGCCGCAGCCGCACGGTTGTGTGGGAGTACACAGTCGATCACAAAGCGGGCACGCTCAACGAGGAGTGGATGTTCGACTCCGGAGAGTACGCGCAGACGAACGGCGACGCCTGGCGCCTGTCCAACGGAAACACACTCCACCTCGTCGGCAGCGCCGGCCACATCAAGGAGATCTCCCCCTGGGACCAGGGCGGCGAGGCCGAGGTGGTCTGGCACGTCGACTTCAACGGCGATCACCTGCTCGGCCGCGGCGAGTTCATCGAAGACCTGTACACATTGGTCGGACCGCAGTAACAGAGAACCCATCGAAGGAATGCTGCATCGAAGACCTGTACACATTGGTCGGACCGCAGCAACAGAGAACCCATCGAAGGAATGCTGCATCGAAGAGATACGTGTCACTCTCGTGGTAGATGGACCACCCGCGTCCCGGCGATGCGATCGTGCCACGTCTCCCGCCGGGAGCTGAGCAGGGCCCACACCCAGCCCACGCCGCACAGAGCCAGCCCCAGCACCTGAAAGACCCCACGGAGCAGGGCAGCCCCCCAACCCAACACAGCCCCGCTGGCGGACCGGACCCCGAGGTCGAGGATACGCTTGCCCGGCGTCGCCCCGATGAGCGCAAGGGCTGCGGCGCTGTAGATGACCCACAGCCCGAGCACCAGCAGCACGCTCCGCCGCGCGGGCGCAGAGAGGGTGAAGAGAATGGAGTGCTCCCCATCGATCGCGGGCCGCACCTCACCCTCGGCGTCGCGCACCAGCACCTGACCTTCGGTCCTGGACAGCACCGGGCCGTCCTTGTCCGAGAGGGTCCATCCATCCTCGAACACGCTGATCGAGTCGAACGTGACCTCGGGCGGGACCTCCATACCCGGCTGCCCCGCGATCAGCGCGATCTGCTCGCTCTGCACCTTCGCCAGAAAGGGAGCCTCGCCTCCGAGACCGAAGATCCCCGTCGGCATCCCCAAGAAGAGCGCGAACAGGGCAAGATCGATCATCGCCGCCGCCCCTCGACGGAGCATGCTGGCCGTGGCGCGGGGAGGCCTCGTGTCAGCAGAAATCGACCCTGCAGAAATCGACCCTGCAGAAATCGACCCTGCGACCGGCTGGGGCGCTGCCGGGAGGAGATCCGGACTGGTGAGGTGGGTCTCGACGGGAAAGCGCGCGTCATCGAGCGGCTCTCCTCCGAGGGTAGGGCTGCCAGGAGTAGGGGCGTCAGGAGTCAGACCGTCGAACATCAGGGTCTCGTCGCCCTGCGCCAGATCGACGGTGTCGCCCGGCGCTGCCTCGACGGCGGTGGCCTTCAGGCTCAGGCCGGTCCATTCACCAGAGACGGCGGGGGACTCCGGCCAGTCGCGGTCGCGGGCCCAGCGACGCAGGTGGGGGCCCTCCAGCTCGCCTGCCAGCTCATCGCATGCCGCCTCCAGCGCCTCCGCGTCGGGCCGACGCTGCGGATCGAACGCCAGGACCCGCTCAAGCAACTCCGCGACGGGGCGCTGCACGTCCCGGAGTCGCGCGACTGCGGCCGCGACGAAGGCCGCATGCTCTTCTTCGCGGACGGACATGGAGGTGAGCTGCCTGCGGGTGACGTCGCGGTAGAGCTGTCCGCCCCCCAGGAGCTCATAGAGCACGCAGCCGAGGGCGTACACGTCGCTGGCCGGCAGCAGCTCCTCCTCAGTGAAGCGCTCGGGGGCGATGTAGCCGGCGGTGCCGATGATCAGCCCGGTGCTGGTTCGGGCCTCCCGCCGGACGCTGGGGGAGACCGCGATGCCGAAGTCCAGCAGCTTGACCCCACCCGACCGGGCGATGCGGATGTTGGAGGGCTTGATGTCCCGGTGCACGAGGTGCATGGGCAGTCCGGTGTCCGGAGCCGGCGTGGTGTAGGCGGCATGCAGCGCCCCGGCGACCTCCCCGATGATCTCGACGCCCACCCGGCGGGGCGGAGGCTCGGCGAGCAACGCGCTCAGATCCTGCCCCTCTACGTACTCGGTGACCAGGGCGTGGCGCTCGCGGAGGGTGACCAGATCGTGGACCTGCAGGATGGCCCGGTGGTGCAGCGCCGCCAGCAGCCGGGCCTCGTCCCGCAGGCGCCGCACCGCGTCGGTGTTCGGCGCCGCCGTCGCGTTGAGGGTCTTGATCGCCACCGTGCGTCGCAGCCCGCTGGGGCTGGTCATGGTGGCGATGTAGACCTCTCCGAAGCCCCCTCTGCCGATGCATGCCTCGAAGGCGAAGGTCGTCGTCATCGGCGAACCTCCAGCCGCTCCGGGCGCAGCCGATGCTCACTGTCGAAGAGCACCCGCACCGAGATCAGCACGGTCCCGGTCACGCTCATCGCCGTGCAGCCTGCGATCAGGAACATGATGAGGATCTGGTAGCGCGCGGCCAGCCCCGGCGCCGTGCCCCCCAGGATCTGCCCCGTCATCATGCCCGGGATCGAGATCAACCCCACGGCGCTCATCGCGTTGATGATGGGGATCATCCCCGTGCGCACCGCCTCGGCGGCCGTGCCGCGGGCCGCCTCCCACCACGTCGCCCCGCGGGCCAGCAGCAGCTCGACCTGATCCCGCCCCTCGTCCAGACCGGCCAGCGCGCTGTCCAACCCCAGCGCGATGCCGGTGAGCGTGTTGCCCAGCAGCATCCCCAGCAGCGGGATGAGGTACTGTGGCATCCACCACGGCTCCGCGCGCACCAGCACCGCCGTCGCCAGCAGCGTGGTGCTGCCCGCAGAGATGAGGACCACGCCGAACGCGGAGCCCAGCATGCCCCGGTAGCCGCGCTTCGTGCGCCGCACCGCCTCTCGGGCCGCCAGCGCGATCATCACCAGACCGATCACCGCCACCAGCTCCGGCCGGCCGGCGTCGAAGACCGGCACGAGAATCGCCCCCAGGATGGAGAGCTGGATCACCGTGCGCAGCGACGCGATCAGCAGCCGCCGCTCCAGATCGAGGCGCAGCCACAGAGAGACGAGCCCGTTCAGGAGCACCAGCGCCGCCGCGCCCGCCAGCGCCTCCCAGCCCAGGACGATCGGGCCGGTCACGCCGCCAGCTCCACGACCCGACGCGCGACCCGGGCAGCCTGGGCGTCATCGTGGGTGACCCACAGGGCGGTCTTTTCGGCGATCAGGGTCTCCACGCGCGCCACCGCTTCGGAGTCCAGCGCAGACGTCGGCTCGTCGAGGAGGAGGACGGCCGGGCGACTCGCCATCAGGATCGCCAGGTGCAGACGCTGGCGCTCACCGCCCGAGGCCCGAGCCCAGGGACGCGACCAACACTCAGCGGGCAGCGCCAGCGCCGCGCCGATCTCCTTCGGGTCATCCCACTCGGCGTCTCGCTGCTGCGCGAGTCCGCGCAGGGTCGAGATGAGATCGTCCGGGGTGCCGCCCGGGGCCACCGGCTGCTGGGGCAGGTAGCCGATCATCCGACGCCAGCGGGGCCAACCGTGCTGGGTGGGGGTCTTGTCTTCCCAGGTGATCGAGCCCGCCTCGAGGGGATCGAGGCCGGCGATGGCGCGGAGGAGGAGGGTCTTGCCAGAGCCGGAGGGACCGCGGATGACCAGGGATTCTCCTGCTGAGACCCGAAAGGAGAGACCCGAGAACAACGTTCGCTCGCTCAGGGTGCGGGTGAGTTCGTTGATTTCAAGGGTCAATTGGGTTTCTCAAGGGGGTTGGTAGTTGGAGATTACGTCGTTTGAGTGGCGTGAATCGTGAGAGCGTGAGATCGTGTCGAGTGCGAGCGTCGAGCCCCATAAACACTCGACTCATCCACAAATACAAGAAAACCCAATCGAACAGCCTCAAAACCCCACACACCCGCCGCGAGGCCCTCGACCTCCTCCACCTATCGAACCTCCCAGACCGTCGGCGGAACAGTGATCTCCCTCTCATCGTCTGCGATTCGCAGCGAGACCGGCCCCGAAGACAGGCGCCCCCGCAGCGTGGGGATCGCCTCCAGCTCCAGATCGATCAGCGCGCCCGGCGCCAGGGGAGGAAGGTTCAGCCGGACCTCTCGCTCGTCGGCCTCGAACCCCGTCAGGGCTCCTCGGCGCTGGAGGTCGTCCAGCCCGGAGATCTCCACGCCGGCCGGCGGCGTCACGGAGACCACCAGCGGTTTCCCGGCGGGGGCAGCCCCGGAGATCTGCAGCTCGCCCGGCTTGCCGACCCGAGGGTTCGCCGGCGGTGTGATCATCAGCTCCAGGCCGGTGCCGGTCGGCGGGTCGGTCCAGGCCTCCCAGGCGGTGACCGTGAGCGAGAACCCCAGCCCGGCGGTGGGCGGCTCAGCCGCGATCGTCCACGACTCGGCGCCGGAGACCTCACCGAGCAGGCTCAGGCGCCCATGGATGACCTGATCATCGAACGTGCCCCGGGCCACCACGGCGCCGTCGGCAGAGAGCGTCACCACCACGCCCTCGGGCGGGGACTCGGTGAACAGCGCCAGCGTGGCCTCCAGCGCGCGGAGATCGGTGACGCCGTCTCCCCAGCCGCGGCGGGGGGTGTAGTTGCCCAGGAGGGTGCCCCCGAGATCGGCGAGCAGCCCTGCGGTGTCGGCCCGCCCGTCCAGCGCGAGGGCGGCGAGTGACGCGCCGTCCACCACGGTGGGAGCGCGCCCGTCAGCGCGCACCACGCCCTCCGAAAGCTCCAGCCGCAGCCCGCCCCGCTCATCGGGGACCAGCCCCTTTCGGAGCCGCGCGTCCAGCTCTTCGGCCAGCTCTGAGCCGGCCAGCCCCGAGGCCAGCACCGCGGCGGCGGTGTAGGGATCGTCCACCTGCCCCCGGTGTCGCTCGATGGCGGCCCGCGCCAGCAGCTCCACCCGCGTCAGGTGTTTGCGGGCCCGCTCCGAGCGCTCGGCCGCCGCCCGGAGGGCCCGCACCGTCTCGGCGGTGCTCACCACCAGCCGCTGCACCGTCCACGTCTCGCGAGTGTCGCCGCCGAACGAGCCGTCTGGACGCTGCTGGCTGACCAGCCCGTCCACCAGCCGCTCGCCCAGCCGCGTGAGCACCGGGTCTTCGGGGTGGTGCAGCGCCGCTGGCGCCAGGACGCGGGCCACCGCCAGAGACGGGATCCGCGCCGCGGCCATCGCCCGCTGTGTGGCGACGATCCTCTGCTTGCGCACCCTCTGGGAGAGCTTGCTGTCTTCGCTCGTCGGCACCGAGAGCGCCGCGCCGTGGGCTGAGACGATCAGGGCATGCGCCGCCGCTGCCGCGCCCTCCCCCACCCGCTCGCTCACCTCGCTGCGCAGCACCGTCTTCCCTCCGGGGAACACCACGAGAGCGGCAGCGGACGCGCTCGTCGTGGGCAGCGCCACCGTGCGCGGCGCGCCCAAAGCCCCGCCGCTCCGCTGGATGACGGGGCGCCCGGTGGGCACCACCTCGATGGTGTGCTCCACCGCGTCGGCGTCGCCGAACCCCGCCCGCAGCGTGATGGTCTCGGCGCGCTCCACGCTCAGGGGGATCCGGGTCAGGATCGAGCCCGACGCCGGCACGACGATCGGCCCGCGCATCCCGTGGTCTGCCCCGCCGCTGGCCGTGACCCGCAGGGCTCCGGAGACCGCTCCGTCGGTGGTGTTGACCACCTGCACCGGCAGCTCCAGCCGATCGCCCACCCGCAGCAGGTCGGGCACCACGGGCTCTACGTAGGTCGGCAGGGTGCCGGTGAACCGCAGCACGTCGCCGGCCAGTCCTCCAGAGCGGCTGTGCGCCAGCCCCAGCACCCGCCAGGTGGTCAGCCGATCGGGCACGGTGACATCGACGACGGCGCGCCCGGTCCCGTCGGTGACCACCTCGGGTGCGAACAGGAAGCTCTCCGGGAACCACGACCGGGTGCGCGCCCCTGCGTCGTCGTCGGCCGGCTCCTCCTCCATCTCCTCGTCGGCGAAGAAGCCGTCCTCTCCGGAGGTGTTCTTGTCCGCTTTGACCTCGGCGCGTCGGGCCCGCATCTTCTTGGGCGCAGCCGCGGCCGCGGGCTCCGGGGCCGGCGCGCCGCCCGCCCCCTCCTCGGCCTTCTCCCGGTCGAGCGACATCACGCTCGGGCTGGAGGGAGCCTCGTCGTACGCCGCGCAGCCCAGGAGCAGGAGCAGCGTCAGCGCTCGTCCGGTCACGCTCTCCCGCGTCATCGGCCTCCGGATCATGGACGCTCCTCGGCCACCCAGCGGGCCCAGTTCTCGATGTCCTCGGGCAGCCGCGTGCCGGAGACCACCACCGCGCGGGGATCGGTCAGGGCCAGCAGGTCGGACGGCAGTCGGTGCAGCCGGAGGCCTCGGCCGAACGGATCGGACGTAGAGATCCCCTGCGTAGTGCAGTCGTCGAGCGCCTGACCCCACATCTCCGCCATGCGCAGCGGCCCCATCTTCTCGCCCTCGGGTGCGTCGCGCTCCCAGGTCCGCACCCGCGCGTGGAGCGCCCCGAGCGCCTGATAGAAGGTGTCCACCAGCTCCGCGTCCAGATCGAGCACCGTCGCTCCGTCCGCCGAGACCCGCGCGTCGAGGTCTTCAGGGGTGGGCACGGAGGCCACCCGCAGCACGGCGGCCGCGGCGGCGGCCTCTCCCTGGATCCGCCCCATCGACAGGGCCTGCCCGTCCAGCACGCCGAACGCCGGACGCGGGGTGGTCACCTGGGGATACAGCCGGTCCAGATCATCGGCCCCCGGCAGCGGCGCGAGCTGCGCCAGGCTCTCATCCACCCCCACCAGGGTGACCGACGCTGCCGCGCCGGCCTCTCCCTCGGAGGTGCGCACGGTGACGCTCGCCGCGTCGCCCGGCGCGTACACCTCGTGGTTCGCGGTCAGATCAAGCGTGAGCCGTCGCTGCTGCGGAACGAAGACCAGGGCCCTCGCCGCGTCGTGGCTCACGCTATACCAGCCCTCGGCGTCTCCGGGCAGCCTCCAGCTCGCCACGCGGGTCTTCTCATCGACCTTCGCCTCTACCCGGTCGCCGTTCGGGCGGATCAGCCAGAGCTTCTCGGGGATCCACCCGTTGAAGTCGGGGCCCCGCAGCATCTTCACCGTGACCGTCTCGCCCGGCGCAGCGACGGCGGAGCTCGCGCGCAGCCGCAGCGGCGGGATGGTGCCTGGCGTCATCCGCAGCACGGTGTCTCCGATCGACTCGCCATCGATCGACGCGGCGATGTTCAGCTCGTAGCCCAGCATCACCGTGGGCTTCGGCCGCTGCGCAGCCCGTCGGCGGGCCTCGCGGACCTGAACCCGCGCCACACCCACCGCAGGCTCCTCTGGGGGCTCAGGCAGCGAGAGTCCGGAGAAGCGCGCGCGCACGCAGGCCCGAGCGCCGGACGACAGGTCGCCCCCCTCGCCGATCGTCTGCCAGTTCGCGGCGACCGCCGTCCGCCCGGGTGTGATCGACCACGACAGCGCCTCGCCCAGATCTTCCGTCCCCGCGTCGGCCGGCAGGCAGCCGCGGGCGTCCAGCGCGCGCTCCCGCAGCTGCGACTCCAGCGCGTGGGTGACGGAGCGCCCGGAGCGCCCGTGCCGCAGGGTCAGCGCGAGGGTGGGGAGGTCGGGATCTCGTAGTCGGTACCCCAGCCGCAGCACGCGCGGTGCGCCGGCCGGCAGGCGCAGCTCATTCGTCAGCGCGTCGGCCAGGCAGCGATCCAGGGGAAGATCGCGCGCGGAGACCTGCGAGACCCGCCCCGAGCCCGCCACACGCACGCCCAGCGTGACGTCGGAGTCGGAGCCCTGAACCCAGCGCGCGCAGGGCTCCAGCGCCCCGAGGGTGCGATCGAGCGCGAGCTGATCACCCAGCGCCGCGGTGCTCCCTGTGTGGAGATCGAGGGCCCCTGTCCGGGTGACCGGGACAGGCGGGGGAGGTGGCCGATACGGCGCCGCGGGCACCATCACGTTCACCGGCGGCCCGGGATCGATCTGCACCGCCGCCACGCCGTCTGCGTCGGTCTGCGCGGAGAGCCCCGGATCGCGCGGCTCCCAGGCGCGGGTGATCTTCAGATCGGCGCCGGGGAGGGGCTGCCCGGAGGGCGTGGTGACCCGCAGGTACATGCGGTTGTCGAAGCCCGCCACCAGCCCATCGTCCAGCTCGGTGACCGTGGACACCGCGACGGCGTCTGCGCTGAGCAGCACCGACACGGCCGACGTCACGACGTCGCCAGCGGGATCGGTGGCGCGGAGCGTCGCCTGCAGCGTCGCAATCCCCTGGAGGTCCGCCGGGATCATCGGCAGCTCCAGCGCGAAGCGTCCCCGAGCGTCGGTGACTGCGCGCGAGGGGAGCGCATCGGGGCTTCCCGGCTGGAGCCAGCTTGTGGGTGCGGGCCAGCCCCCGGAGATGCGCCACGACAGATCGACGGCGGCGTCGGCCACCGGGGCCCCGGAGCTGTAGCGAACGGTCCCCGTCACGCGCGGGACGTCTCCCATGCTGTAGTGCGAGGCTTCGGGGCGAGCCTCCACCCGGAAGCGCGGCAGCGTGAACGGCTCGACGGTGAACGAGGCGATGTCCTCGTCGGCGCCAGAGCGCCAGGTGACCGTCCAGGTGCCGATGGCGGCGGCGCTGTCCAGCGGGAGATCGCCGGAGGTGACCCCCCACTCGGAGGAGGTCGCCTTCTCTTCAAGGAGCACCTCGCCGCTGGGGTTGCGCACCAGCCAGCGACCGGGCCGCCCGCCCAGCGGCACGCGATCCCGCGCCCGCAGCGTGAGCGCGCGGAAGTTCACGGTGTCGCCCGGCTGGTACAGCGGTCGATCGGTGAGCGCGTGGATGCGCGCCGGCGCGTACAGCGGCAGCGGTACATCCAGCGAGTCATCCTGCAGCGGCGAGGCGACGTTCACGCGGAGGATGTGATCGCCGTCAGGGACGGCGGGCAGCTTCACGCTTGCCCACTGCGTCGGGCCCCCATCCCAGTCGTCGGTGATCTCCACCGGCAGGGTCTCGCCCTCCTGGGTGATCAGCTCCAGATCGGCGTCGAACCAGCGCACCGACGTCTGCCGCACGCTGTCCCACAGCATGTAGTGGGCGGTCACGTCCACCCACACCGAGCCGGTGGCCTCGCGCTGGAGCCCGCTCGCGCCGAGGTGGATGGTCTGCCGAAGATCGCCGTCGGGGCACTCCTGCAGCAGCACGCCGTCGGCGAGGGTGGGCAGGCAGATGAACTGACCGCAGCACAGCAGGAGGCCCAGCCCCGCCACCGCCCCGACCCCGAGGAGGATGCGGCGCGTCTTCTGACGATCGGTCGGGGTGCTGGAGATGGCGGGCTCCCAACTCGGGTGGGCTGGCAACTCGGTTGGGCTGGCAACTCGGTTGGTCTGGGCTCAGGCAGTCGCGCCCAGCGCGGCGCGCGCTGCGTCGGTGATCTGTTCTGCTTGGCGTATGCAGGCTTTGAGGCCCACGCCATCGAGGTGCTGCCCCGCGAACAGCAGCCCCCGCAGGCGCTGGCGGGTCGCGCGGACGGCCTGCACCCGCTCCAGGTGCCCCACGGTGTACTGCGGGATGGCCGCGGCGTGCCGCACCACCTGCATCATCGTCGGCGCCGCGCGCTCCTCGCCGAAGTAGGCGCGGTGGGCCGTCCGCACCCGCTGGCGGAGGGCCTGATCGTCGGCGCGGGTGCGGGGATCGGCGGCGGCGCCGCCCACGAACGTGCGGGTGAGCACCTCGCTCTCGTGCGCCTGCATAGGAAAGACGCTGGACGTGAACAGCGTGCCCAGCACCCCCCCCAGCCGCTCGCTGTCGGCGCGGGTGAGCAGCACCCCGAAGCCCTCCGGCGCGCGGTCCCAGGCCCCTGCGGGCCACGCAGAGAGCACCACGGTCAGCGGCGCGTACCTGATCTCCGCCAGGGAGTCGGCCAATCGCCCGTCGATCCCGCGGATGATCCGCGCCTGGGCCGGGGCGGGACAGGCGAGCACCACCACGTCCGCCATCACCGCGTCGTCGTCGGTGTGTACGGCCCAGCAGCCGTGGCGCTGCTCGACGGCCCGCGCGGGGGTCTCCAGCAGCACCCGCTCGCCGAGGCGCTCCGCCAGCACGCCCACCAGAGCCCCCGCGCCGCCGTCGAGGGTCTGCAGACGCCCGGGGCGGTAGCCGCTGCGCATCAACGCGATCATCCCCAGGAACAGAGAGCGATGCTTGTCCTCCAGCTCCGCCAGCACGGGGAACGCCGCCCGCACCGAGAGCAGATCGGGATCGCTGCCGTGGATGCCCGCCACCATCGGCCCCACCAGCTTGTCGGCTGCCTCACGACCCAGGCGACGCCGCGCGAAGGCCCCCACCGTCTCGTCGAGGTCTCCAGGACCCCGACGGGTCAGCGGCTCCAGCAGCAGGCGCAGCCGGCCGGGGATCGTCAGCAGCGAGGACGTCAGCAGAGACACCGGCGACCGCGGCGCGCGGTGTATCTTTCCGCCGGAGAAGATCCAGCGGGTGCTGTAGCTGGGCGACGCCGGCACCACGCGCTCGGCCAGGTCCAGGCGCTCGATGAGTCGACGCACCGCGGGATCGCCGTCGAGCCATCCCGCCGGGCCGGTGTCGAGGACGCGTCCGTCCTCGTGTCGGGTCGCCACCAGCCCCCCCGCGCGCGCGCCGGACTCCAGCAGCGTCACGTCATGGCCGTCGTCGGCCAGAGCGCTGGCGACGCACAGTCCGGTGATCCCGGCCCCTATGACGACGACGCGATCGCCCATGCTTCCTCCGCGGCGCGGCGAATGTCGTCCTCGGGGACGGTCCAGTCGGCGGCGCGCTCTGCCTGCTGCACCAGATCCGCCAGGCAGCGGATGAACGTGGGGCGGATCGCAACGACCGGCGCGATGCGCACGCCAGGCTCTTCAGGCACGCCCAGGCCCGCGCGGGTCTCCAGGTGCTCGGCGGTGAAGCCCAGAGGCACCACGATCGCCACCGAACGCGGAGCCCGGTCGCGGAGCGCGGCGGCCAGCTCGGAGCCTCCACGCGCCCCCAGCGGACTCCCGAACACCAGCTGATGCGGGCGGGCGAGCCGCGCGGCGCGCACCACCGCCGCGGCGGTCTCCTCCACCAGTCCGCGGAAGGCCTCCCCGGCGTACTCGACCGGCGCCAGGAACACCACCTCGTAGCCATCCTGCCCGTGGTTCTGGTCAGCGGAGAGATCGACGATGGCCTCGCGCAGCGTCTCAGCGAGCGCCTCTACGAACGACGGCGCGCGCGCGTACGACTCCACCACGATGACGCGATCGGTGCGCCGGCCCATCGCCCGACGGGCCGCGGAGATCGCCCGCCCGCTGAACGCCGCGCAGGAGTACGGGTAGAGCGACACCAGCACCACCTGGGCGCCCGAGCCCAGCGCCGCCGCGGCCTTCTGGGCGGAGGGACCGAACTGCTGGAAGACCGGCTGGCAGTCGTACCGCTGACCGAGCGCCCGCGACAGCAGACGCGCCTGCTCGCAGACGGTGTCGTGCTGGGATGTCGTCAGCCGATCCTCGCCGCAGGTGAGCAGCAGCCGCCGAGAGCGCAGGTGGCTCAGGCCCCAGGCTACCAGCCGCCGCAGCCAGGCGAACGGCAGGCGCTCGCTGAGGGCCGCGACCAGCCAGCCCTGCAGGAAGGGCTGCACCGCCGCGGCGTCGTCGGGATCACCGCGCGCCAGCAGCCAGACGTGCGTGCGTCGGCTCACCAGCTCATCCGTCCTGGGGCCAGCTCCAGCCCACGACGGCGTCCACCGCCGCAGCCACCCCCGCGATGGGCGTGGTGGGCAGGATGCCGTGACCGAGGTTGAAGACGTGCCCGCGCGGACCTGCCTCGGAGATGATCTCGCGCACCCGCGCCGCGATGACGTCGGGCGACGCGTACAGCAGGCAGGGATCGAGGTTGCCCTGCAGCGGGGTGTCGCCGAGCGCGGCCCGCGCGCGGGCGACGTCCAGACGCCAGTCGATGCCGATGGCGTCGGCGCCGGTGTCCCCGAGCTGCGGCAGGAACGCCGCGCTGTCGCGCGTGAAGTAGATGGTCGGTGCGCCGCGCACGTGCGAGAGCGCCCGCTGCGCCGCGGGCAGCGCCCAGCGCCGGAAGTCCGTCGGTGAGAGCGCGCCGGCCCAGGTGTCGAAGAGCTGCACCGCCGCAGCGCCGGCCTCGACCTGCGCCTGCAGGTGGATCCCCACCGCATCCGCCAGGCGATCCATCAGCGACTGGAAGGCCGCCGGATCGTTCCACATCAGCGCCTTGACGATCTCCCAGTTGCGCGAGCCGCCACCCTGCACGAGGTAGCAGGCCAGGGTAAACGGCGACCCGGCGAAGCCCAGGATGGGCACGCCCGCCTGCTCGTTCAGGATCTCGATGGCGCGCAGGGGCGACGGCAGATCGGCGACGGGATCGAACGGCCGCAGCGCCTCGATGGCCGCGCGATCGCGCACCGGACTGGGGAAGGTCGGCCCCCGACCGGGCTCGAACACCAGCTCGGCGCCCATGGTCTCGAGCGGCAGCAGGATGTCGCTGAAGACGATCCCGGCATCGAACGCGAAGCGCCGCAGAGGCTGGAGGGTGACCTCGGCGGCCAGATCGGGATCGTGGCAAAGCTCCAGGAAGGAGACGCGAGCGCGGATCTCGCGGTACTCGGGCAGGAAGCGGCCAGCCTGACGCATGAACCAGACCGGCGGGCGGGGGGTGGCCTCGCCAGCCAGCGCGCGGAGAAGGAGCGGAGTGGAGTCGGACATGGCCGGCACCTAATCCGAGACGGCGGCAGGCGCGCCGCTCGATGAACCTCGAGCGATGAAGGTCAAGGCGCGGGGAGGGTGCGCGCCAGCCGCAGCCCGGCGGTGGGCAGCACGCGATCCGACGCAGCCTTGCCCCGCGCGGAGACGCGGGCCTGCTTCGGCCCCGAGCTCCAGTCCCCGCCGCGCAGCACCCGCGTCCCTCCGACGAGGCGGACCGGATCCGCGCCGTCCGGGTAGTCGCCGTAGGCGTCGAAGACCCACTCGGCGGCGTTCCCCGACATCTGGTGCAGCCCCCTTCCGTTCGGAGCCGACGACGTGACCGGGGCCAGCAGCTCCGCGTCCTCTTCACACTCGAACGGCTTCCAGGTGATGCGGGCGTGGTGGCGGCGCTTGGTGGCCCGCGTCGCGACGTTGCCGAACTCGCAGACCGCCTCCGGGTCGTCGGTGCCCGAGAAGCGATGCTGCGCGCCGGCGCGGGCGGCGTACTCCCACTCCGCCTCAGTGGGCAGACGGTAGCCGTCGGCGTCGGGATCCCAGGTGCCGTCGGCGGCGTAGGCCGGGGTCAGCTCCTCCATCTGTGAGAGGCGATTGGCGAACGCCAGCGCGTCGTGCCAGGTCACGCAGATCACCGGTAGATCCGGCCCCACGCGCGAATCGGAGCAGTCAGCGAGGGGAGGCAGATCGAGGTCGCCGCCAGACCGCGCCAGGGACTCGAACCGGCGGTAGTCTGGCGGGTAGGCGCGGGAAGCCGCGGGGTTGTCGCCGGTGACGTGCTCCCACAGGCCCTGACTCACCTCGGTGGTTCCGATGGCGAACGGTCTCCGGATCTGGACCACGTGCTGTCGCTCGTCCGCGCGCCGCCAGGGATCGAGATCGTTGCTGCCCATCAGGAAATCGCCAGGGAGCACCTCTACGAGCTGGTAGTCGAAGCGCTCCGTCGGTCTCTTTGGGGGCGCAGGAGTCTCGGCGATGGGCGGGGGGGTGGAGTCCGTCAAGAGGATCCCCCCCGCCGCGACCGCCGCGACCAACAGCACCACGCACAGGGTAGACCCCGAGGCCGCCGGCAGCCCGCCGCGCGCAGGCGCCAGCATCTGCCCGCCGCCGCGCGTCCGCGGCGGGAGCCCGTCGGCGTCGCCTTCGGCCGCCCGCTGTATCCCCTCGGCGAACAGGGTCATCGACGGCAGCCGCTGCTCGGGCTGCGACGCGGTGGCCCACGCCACGAGCTGCCGCACCGCCAGATCGTGCTCCGAGCCGGGATCGCTGGCCCCGGACTGCAGCTTCGCCGCCATGATGCGCGCCATTCGCTGCCCGGCGGAGACCCCGTCGGCCTCCGCGAACGCCGACGCGCCGGTGAGGAGCTCATGCAGCACCAGGCCCGTGGCGTAGACATCGGACGACGCGGGGTCCGGCTGTCTTCCGGCGAAGGCCTCCGGCGCGATGTAGGCCAGGGTTCCCGGAAGCGCGTTGCCCTGGGTCAGGCGCGTGCGGTCCTCCTGCACGGCGATGCCGAAGTCCAGCACCTTCACCGAGCCGTCTGCGCAGCGCATGATGTTGGCGGGCTTGATGTCGCGATGGCGCACCCCGCGCTGGTGCGCGTGGGCCAGGGCGTCGACCACCGGCGCGATCAGCGCCAGCGCCCGATCGGGCGGCGTCGGCCCCGCGGCGATCAGCGCCTCGAAGGTCTCGCCGTCGAGGAGCTCCATCGCCATGAACAGCACGTCCTCGTGCTCGCCCACGCCCAGGACGCGCACGATGGCCGGGTGATCGAGCGTGGCCGCGACCTCCATCTCACGCAGGAAACGGATACGGGCGTCGCTCAGCCCGTGGGGCTTGAGCACCTTCACCGCCGCGCGGATGCGAGAGCTGACGCTGCTCTCGCAGGCGTAGACCGCGCCCATGCCGCCCTCGCCCAGGAGCGAGCCGATCACCCAGTCGCCGATGCGCGCGCCGGGCTCCAGCCGACTCACTTCAACACCTGAGCGAAGAACGCGTTCATGTCAGCGCTGCCCTGGCCGGTACTGGACCTTCGAGCGGATGGGGACCGCAGGCGAGGACCACCGCCCGCAGACTCGCGGGTGTTCGCTCGCCTCGCGCCCACTCCCCCGCGCTGAATGAGAATGCGCTGAATGGGGACGCACAGTGTAGGGGACGCACGGTGTACGGGACGCGCAGTGTGGGGACGCGCTGAAACGGAACCTGCAAGTCAACGACGCCGGCGGAGCCCCAGGGCGCCCAGCAGGGCCAGGGGCCCCCACGGCGGCGGGGCGGCCGAGCAGCCGCAGGCCACCGGCGACTCACCCGGGTTCCCTGAAGAGTCGGGGGCTCCGGAGTCGGCCACCGAGCCGGTCCCGCCGGTCGTGCTCCCGCCCGTAGTTCCCCCACTCGTTGTACTCCCCCCGGTGTCAGCAGTGGTGCCAGCAGAGGTGAGGGCATCCAGCACGCCGATCGCGCTCAGCTCTCCGTAGCCGTACTCGGGGTGGTGACCGTCTTCGTCGTGGGTGACGAGCGGAGACGGCACCGCCGTGGTGATCAGCAGATCGGCCAGCTCCACCGCAGACAGGGTGGGATCGACCGAGACCGCCCACGCGGCCAGGCCGCTCACCACCGGCGCCGCAGCGGACGTGCCCCCGAAGTTGATCAGCGTCTCGTCGCCGGGCGCGATGCTCACCGTGGCGGAGGGGGCGGCGACGTCTACGGCGTCACCGGAGTTGGTGTAGTTCGTGGGGTAGCCGTAGCTGTCGGTCGCGGAGACGCAGAACACGTCGTCCAGCGCAGTGAGCTCCTGCGGCTCCAGCTCGCGATCGTCGTTGCCGGCGGCGAAGACCACAAGCGCGCCGAGGCCTCCGCGGGGCTCGGTGGCCGCCCGAGCGATCACCTCGGCGAGCGCGTCGGGCACCTGGATGACGGCCGTGAAGCCCCAGGAGTTGTTGATCACCGCGACGTCCTGAGCGATGGCGTGCTCGAAGGCAGCGATGTCGGCGGACAGCGTGTTGCCCGCCCCCTCCCCCAGGAGTTTGATCGGGATCAGGGTACAGGTGGGACACATGCCGACGATCCCGGCGCCGTTGTCTGCCCGCGCCAGCACCACGCCGCTCACGGCCGTTCCGTGCTGATCGCAGATGGTGTCGGTCTGTCCAGCGCTGTGGCAGTACTCTCCGGGGTCGGGCGAGGGATCGTCGTCGTCGGACCAGGCGTCGTAGGGGGCGTCGTAGGCGTCGACCAGATCGGCGTGGGAGATGTCGATCCCCGAGTCGATCACCGCCACCCGCGTGCCGGGATCTCCCATGGAGACCGCGTAGAGCGCCTCCATCTCCAGATCGTCGAGGTACCACTGCCCGCCATAGCTGGGATCATCGAAGGCCGGCCGCAGCGGTAGGATCACGTCGGGCCAGGCCCGCAGCACCCCGGCCTGATCCTGCAGTCGGAGGGCCATCTGCACGGCGGCGTCGCCGTCGGGCGCCGGCAGGAGGAAGCTGGGACCGCCCACGTGCCGGGCGCCGGACGGCGGGGCCGCTCCAGGCGCGATCGTCAGCACCACGCCGGGGAGCACCGCCAGCTCGGTGTGCGAGAAGCGGTACACGGGCGGGGCGCCGGGGCCACCTTCACGCACCCGAACGGGGTGGGCGTCTCGAAGCGAGAGCCCCGCGACGGAGGTCGCCGAGAGCCCTGCGGCGGAGGCCGCCGAAAGCAGCGCGAAGATTGGCACGCTCATGGGTTCAGCGATAACCGGACATCATCGCGAACGAGGGAGATAGCGATGCGAAGCATGATCCTCACCGTCCTGCTCCTGGGCTGCGCCGACAAGGCAGACGACAGCGGGGCGACCACCCCCGGCACCTCAGGGACCACCGGCGGTACCAGCGGCACAACGACCACCAGCGGCACCAGCAGCTCCGGCGGCACGAGCGGGACCTCGGGAACCTCTGGCACCTCCGGGACCTCTGGCACCACGGGCACGACCGGCGGAACCACGGGCAGCACCGGGACCACCGGCGCGGCCTGCACCGAGCCCACCGAGGTGGAGTGCATCGATCAGATCATCCTCGACCTCGGGCTTCACGACGACAAGGTGAGCGACGGCGAGGTGGCGACCGCGACCGACGGCGACGACTACGTGACGACGATCGACGCCAGCGCGGGCGGGTACAACGACGCGGCCAACAACCCCTGGGTCTACGTCAAGTTCTCCGAGAGCGGCGCGAGCCGCGTCGACATCGACGACGAGACCGCGCTGGAGAGCATGGACTGGGACATGGCGCTGCGACGCTACATCGTCCGGCTCAACGGGGGCTCCTCGGGCCCCTCGTGTGTCGGCGCCGCGACCTTCCGCGAGAGCACCTACGACGATCTCACCGAGATCCCCGCTGGTCTGTCCTACGTCACCGACGACTACTACACCGACGACTGCACCCTCATCAATGACTCCTCGGGCCTGCCCGGCAGCCCCCAGGTGGTGCTCGGCGGGTGGTGGGAGTACCCCAACTGCGTCGCCACCACCGGCTACCCTCACCTCATCCAGCTCGCCGACGGCAGCGTGATCAAGCTGGTCATCGAGGCCTACTACGGCTCGAACCAGGACGACTGCAACGACCGGGGCACCTCCGGCCGTGACAGCGCGAACTTCACCGTGCGCTGGCGGATGATGGAGTGACCACGCTGCTGCTGCTGCTGGCGCAGTCCGCGCTCGCCCGCCCGGACGACGGCACGGGGCTGTACGTCTACGATTCGGCGGACACCCTGGCCTGGGTCGACAGCGCGCGGGGGCGGGTCCGGGTTCACTACAGCGTGTCCGGGCCGAACGTCACATTGCTCGACGACGACGACCGCTCCGGCGCGCCGGACTTTGCTGAAGACGTCGCCGCGACCGCCGAGGACGTGCTGGCGTTCTACGAGGCGATGGGCTTCCGCACGCCGCTCACCGAGACCGAGGTGGGGCTCGACCCGCTCGGCGGCTCCGACGCGTTCGACTTCTACCTGATCGACTTCGGCGGCAGCGCCGATGGGCTGTTCAGCGCCGACGGTTGCACCGACGGCGGCGCCCGCTGCGCCGGTCACATGCTGATCGAGAACGACTTCGCCGGCTACGGCTACGGCTCGCTCGACGTCGCGATCTCGGTGCTCGCCAGCCACGAGCTTTTCCACGCCGTCCAGTCCGCCTATCTGCACAGCCAGCCGACCTGGCTCTCCGAGGGGACGGCCGTCTGGGCTGAGCACCAGTACCTGCCGGGCGTAGACGACTTCTATTGGTTCTGCAGCGAGTACCTGAACGATCCGGGGCGCAGCATCTATTCGCCGCCCGCCGGGGCCGTCTCGTCTTTCTCCTATGGCACGGCGCTCTTCTTTCAGTTCTTGACGGAGCGGCTCGGAGATGGGGTGGGGCCGGCCATCCAGGAGGCCCTCTACGAGAGTTCAAAGGACGAGGCGTTCGAGGGCGTGATCGAGGCCATGGAGCTGCACGGCGGTGAGCTCGCCGACGAGTGGCCGGTCTTTGCGCGCTGGAACCTCGCCACGGGGCTCCGGGCCGGGGCCATGGAGTCCTACCCGTTCGCGGACGAGCTGGACGGCGTCATGGCCGAGGTCGAGGGGGAGTCCATCCAGGACGACAACCGGTTCTACCCCATCGCCGCCACCTACTTCCACCTCGAACACCCCGGCGGGCCGCTGCGCTTCGCCGCTCTCGACGATCCCACCGGGCTGGTGTTCTCACTCCACGCCTCCGAGAACGGGCGAAAGTACGGCGCGGTGGAGGCCGCGCTCGCGACGTGGTCGGACGAGTGGACCCGGGATCTGGGCGAGCTGGAGGACGGCAGCTACTGGCTGGTGGGGACCTACCCCCAGGTCGCCGATCAGAGCGTCAAGGTCGAGTTCTGCCTCGGGGCTCCCGAGGCCACCGCCGCGTGCGAGAAGGAGACCGGAGGAGACACCGGAGTCAACACAGGGCTGGACACCGGACAGGTGGAGGCCCCTCCTGGCGACGCAGATACGGGCGGCACCGTCGGTGCAGATACGGGCGGTGATACAACGAAGGACCCCGATGAGGACTCGGCTGAAGAGGGATGCGGCTGCGCCTCGGCGTCCTCGGGGGCGGGCGGCCTCGCGCTCCTCGGACTCCTGGGGTTCGTCGGGGGGCGGGGCCGGCCGCCCCCCCCCGCGCCCGGGCCGGGGCCCCGGCGCCACCCGCTGCCGGTCCCCCGGCCGGCGCGCCTCCCCGCACCAGCACGCCGGCGTCGTTGGTGTGTTGTGGGACCG
>CAYXGP010000039.1:32617-47046 GCA_964464515.1 uncultured Enterobacterales bacterium | reverse complement strand
GACATAAGCGTAGGCGGCCGTGGGCTTCGGCCCCGTGGCACCAGTGGTACCAGTCGTACCACTGGTGCCGGTGGTGCCGGTGGTGCCAGTCGTACCTGTGGTGCCGGTGGTGCCGGTGGTGCCAGTGGTGCCTGCTGGCTGACCATCCGCGCCCGAATCCGATTCGCTCTCTCCGCCGTCGCAGGCGAATGCGGACAAGATAACGGCCGAGACCATACCCAACTTGAACAGTTGATTCATCTTGAAACCCTCTCCGTGATGGAGTCCTGGGGTCGTCCTGTGCTATCAGGCCGACGGGATGAGCGACTTCGAGCCGTTGTAGAGCTGCCCCTGGATGAAGCCGGGCGCGATGCGCGACATCCAGTGGAGCTGGTTGGCCTGACCGGGGCGGATCTCAAGGGCGCCAGCGCGGAGGCCCTTCAGCGTCGCGTCGACCAGCTCGTCGGTAGTGATGAGCTTGAAGTCCCCCTCCGGGATGTCGCCGGTCATCTCGGTGTGCACCGCGGGGGGCATCAGCTCGATGACCTCAACCGCTCCGTCGAGCTGAAAGCGCAGAGACGTGGTGAACGAGTGCATCGCCGCCTTGGTGGCGCAGTAGATGGGCGCGCTGGGCATCGGCACGAAGGCGAGCCCGGAAGAGACGTTGATGATCGCGCCCGAGTTCTTCTTCAGCACGTCGATCAGCGCAGAGATCATGCGGATGCTGCCGGCGACGTTGATGTCCAGCTCGGCGGTGAGCCCGGAGAGGTCTCCTGTGGGCGCGCTCAGGTTGAGGTGCCGGATGATGCCGGCGTTGTTCATCAGCACGTTGGTGGCCGGGTGCTGCTCGCGGATCTGCTCGGCCAGGGAGGCGACCTGAGCGGGATCGGCCACGTCGCTGCGGATCCCGATCAGGCCCGGCACCGCGGCGGTCACCTCGTCCAGCTTGGACTGCCGCCGACCGGTGACGATGACCGTGTTGCCCAGCTCCACGAACTTCTTGGCGAAGGCGAGACCGATGCCGGCGCTGCCGCCGGTGATGAGGATGGTATTGCCGGTGAGTTTCATACGAATTCCTGCGTTGGAGCAGGCCTTATAACCGATACCTTGTGGCCTTCAACGCCCGATGATCCGCAGGCTCACGCTGCGCCAGCGAACCGTCTGCCCCACCAGCCGGCGCACCGCTTGTCGAACCGGCTCGGTGTCCGGCAGGCCCCGCGCGAGCCGACCGATGTAGCTGTCCGGGCGATCCGCCAGCCAGCGCGCCGCCACCTGCTCTGAGATGAACAGCGCGTGGGAGGTCTCGATCTCGTCCGTCTCGACACTCCAGCCGGCGTCGTTGAACAGAGCGCACAGACGCTCGGCGGTCCACTGCATCATCGGGCCGTCCGCGTACAGGGCGTCCTCGGCCGCAGCCCATTCAGACGGTCCTTCGACCAACGCCGACAGGCGCTGGGTCCTCCTGCGCAGCGACTCGACGAATACCAGTCGCCCCTCCGGCAGCAACAGCGCGCGCAGAGCGCGGGCCAGCCCCGAGGCGTCGCCCGCCTGAGTCAGCACGTCTCGTCCCAGTACGCGGTCGAACCGCACGGCACCCGCGGCTCCGGGCAGCGCGCCGGTGATCACCGTCGGCCGCGACAGCTCCGGCAGACGCTCGGCCAGGCCGGTCAGCGCCTGGGCCCGATCGGAGCGGGCCGACCACGCGAAGACGCCGCCCTCGGGCACCCGCCGCAGCGCCTCCCATGTGAGCAGCCCCGTGCCCGGCTCCACGTCCAGCACGACGTGGTGACGGACCAGGCCGGCCGCGTCGAAAACCGCGTCGCGGAGCGCCGACAGGCGGGCCGAGGCCTGCCCCTTCGTGCGCTGCACCCAGCGTTCCAGGCGCGCGTCCGATGGACCGAACGTCCATGTCTCGGAGCTCTCTTCGACCATCGCCGCGAGCTGCGCCTCCCGCTGGCGGGCGATGCGCGGCCCCACCTGCCCCTCCCAGCCCTGATTTGATGGCTGCCAGAACGTCCGCCCGCGCAGCTCGGCGGGCAGGTACTGCTGCGCGACCCAGTGATCGCGGTAGGCGTGGGGGTACAGATAGCCCTTTCCGTGCCCGAACCCCTCCTTGTCGCGACTGCTGTCCTTGAGATGATTCGGCACATCTCCGCCGCGCTCGCTGGCCACCGACTTGAGCGCGTCGAACACCGCCATCGTCGAGTTGGACTTCTTCGTCACCGACAGGTAGATCGTCGCCTGCGACAGCGGAAACCGCCCCTCGGGCATGCCGATCCGGTCGAACGCCTGCGCGCAGCTCATCACCACACCCAGCGCCTGTGGGTCGGCCAACCCGATGTCCTCGCTGGCGAGGATGATGAGTCTGCGGAAGATGAATCGGGGGTCCTCGCCGGCCGCCACCATCCGCGCGAGCCAATACAGAGCGGCGTCCGGATCGCCGCCGCGCACAGACTTCAAGAACGCCGAGATGGTGTCGAAGTGAGCGTCACCCTCGCGGTCGTACAGCACCGCACGGCGCTGGATGGACTCCTCGGCGACGGCCAGTCCGATCCGGATTGTCCCGCTCTCATCCGGCGGCGTCGTCTCGACGGCCAGCTCCAGCGCGTTCAGCGCCGTGCGCGCGTCGCCGTTCGCCACGTCCACCAGGTGCGCCGCGGCGTCTTCGGCCAGCGCGACCGCGCGCGCGCCGTACCCCCGCTCGCGATCGGCCAGGGCCGCGTCCAACACTGCGCGAAGGTGTCGGCTCTCCAGGGGGCGGAGCTGAAAGATGCGGCTGCGGCTGACGAGCGCCTTGTTGACCTCGAAGAACGGGTTCTCGGTGGTCGCCCCGACCAGGACGACCGTCCCGTTCTCTACCCACGGCAGCAACGCGTCCTGCTGGGACTTGCTCCAGCGATGCACCTCGTCGATGAACAGGATCGTGCGCTGGCCGAGGTCATCTCTGCGCTGGCGGGCCTCCGCCACGGAGGTTCGGATGTCCTTGACGCCAGCCAGAACCGCGTTCAGAGCGACGAATCGGGCTCGGGTACATCGGGAGATCACGCGCGCCAGGGTGGTCTTACCGGTGCCCGGGGGGCCATGCAGCAGGAGCGAGCTCAGCCGATCGGCCTCGATGGCCCGGCGGAGCAGACGCCCCGGACCGATGATGTGGTCCTGGCCGATGCACTCGTCGAGGGTACGGGGACGCATGCGGTCGGCGAGGGGGGCCGGCGGGGGTGGGGCGGTGAGGCGGGTCTGGCGGGTCATTGTTCGGGTGGGAGGGTCATGGGGTCTGGGAGAGCGTGATTCGACGCTCGATGCTCCTTCTCGGCGCTTTTTCTCGACGCTCGATCTCGTTCTCTTTGTGGAGCAGTCGCGGACAGTGGATCGTGGTTCTGTGGAGTCGCGAGCAAAGCGACCCGCGAGACCGCGCAGCCGAGTCGACGCGGACCCACGGAACTACGATGGCACGGAAGCGCGGAACCACGGACCCGCGAGACCGCGTCTCCACGAGACCTCGGTCCACGGGTCCACGGGCCCTCGAGACCGCGTTGCCGCGTGACCGCGTTGCCGCAGAACCGCAGAGGCGCGGCCCACGGACCCGACCTACTGGGTAACACAGACACCTTCGAGCAGATCCCGACTCGTCCCGTTCACCGGCATCCCCTCCCCTGCGACGCCGTGGAACCACGCAGCGGCGGCGGCGGCTTCACGCGGTGTGATCCCCCGCGCCAGCAATCCGCCGATCATCCCAGCCAACACATCGCCGCTGCCAGCCGTGGCCAATCGAGGTCCGCCACGCGGGTTGACCCACACCGCCCCGTCCGACTCAGCGATGAGCGTGTTGGGCCCTTTCAGCAGCGCGGTCCCCCAGCCGGTCAGACTCTTGACGGCGCCGAACCGATCCGCATCGACCTGGCGGCGCGTCGAGCCCAGCAGCCGCGCCGCCTCGGCGCTGTGCGGCGTGATCACTCGGGGCCCGCCCCAGCCCGGTGTGCCCCCGCTGGCCAACAGCGTCAGCGCATCGGCGTCGGCGACCAGGGAGCCCGGGAAGGTCTCCCACAGCCGGCGCACCTCGTCGCCCCGGTCCAACCCCAGCCCGGGACCGAGCACCAGCGCGTCGTGGCGCCTCGGGTCCAAGGCGTCGGGCTCGGCCAGGATGACCTCGGGCCACAGCCCGTGCAGAGACGGCCAGTCCGCTCGCGGCGCGAGCAGCGTGACCAGCCCCGCTCCCGCGCGGAACGCTCCGTGCGCGGCCATCACCGCGGCCCCGCCGCCGGCCCGCACCGCGACGTGCCCCCGGTCCCACTTGGCGCCCTCCGCAGAGACGTTCGGCAGCCACCCCAGCACGTCGCTCTCCTCCACGATCTGCCCGACAGGCGCCGCGCACAGGCCGGCCAGATCGAGCCCGATGTCGATCGTCACCACCTCACCCGAGAGCTGGATGCCGGGCGCGCACAGCAGACCCGGCTTGGTGTACCCGAACGTGACGGTGAGGTCTGCTGCGACGACGGCGTCTCCGAGAGGTTGACCCGTGTCGGCATGCAGGCCGGTGGGCACATCGACCGCCACCACCGCCGCGCCCGCCCGGTGTCTCTGCATACACGCCTGGACGCCTGGCAGCAGCGCCCCCCGAGGCGCCGAGCGCTGCCCGGTGCCCAGAAGGGCGTCGACCACCACGCCGGCGTCTTCCAGCGCGAGCGGCAGCTCGGTGGGGAGCAGCCCCATGTCTCTGCACAGCTCCGCGTTGGCCTTCGCGTCGTCCGTGGCGGGATCGCGCGGGCACCACAGCGTGACCCGGTGCCCCCACAGCGCCAGCCAGCGCGCGATGACGAAGCCATCGCCGCCGTTGTTGCCCGGCCCGCACAGCACCGCCACCGCCGCGCCGGGCCAGCGGGCCGTGACGGCGTCGGCGGCGCCTCGACCGGCCAGCTCCATCAGCACCCGGCCGGGGATTCCGCGGCCTTCGATCACACGAGCGTCGCGGGCGCGGACCTGCGCGGCGGTGCAAACAGGGATCACGCTTCTCTCCCGGCTGTCAGACGCGGATGATCGCCAGCAGGTCGCGGACCGCGCTGTCGAAGCCCACGAACAGCGCGCGCGCCACGATGCTGTGGCCGATGTTGTACTCGACGATGTTCGGCGCTGCCGCGACCAGCTCAGCCAGGTTGTGGTGGGTCAGACCGTGGCCGGCCGCCAGCTCCAGCTCCAGCGCTTCAGCCAGGTTCGCGGCGCGGGTCAGGCGCTCCAGCTCCCCCTGTCCCTCCTCGGCGTAGCGGGCGGTGTTCAGCTCGATCATGTCCACGCCCGGGATGGCGCTGGCGCGGATCTGGTCCGGCTCGGGGTCGATGAACAGGCTCACGCGAATTCCCGCGTCCACCAGGCTGCGGGTCGCAGCGGCGATCAGGTCGCGATGAGACACCACGTCGAGGCCGCCCTCGGTGGTGACCTCCCCCTCGCGCTCCGGGACCAGGGTCACCCGCGTGCGGGGGCCCGGGGTGGATGTCCCCAGCAGCCCCCGGGCGATCGACAGCATCTCGTCCGTCGGGGCCATCTCGACGTTGAGCGTGGTCTGACAGGCGGACCGCAGGCGCGGCAGATCGGCGTCCTGGATGTGGCGGCGATCTCCGCGGATGTGGCAGGTGATCTGATCGGCTCCGGCCAGCTCGGCCACGATCGCGGCAGCCACCGGATCCGGGTAGCGAACCTGCCGGGCCTGCCGCACGGTGGCGACGTGATCGATGTTGACACCCAGGCGACGCATCGGCTCCTCCTCTCGTCAGCGCCCCAGGTATCCCGGTTTGAGCATCGGCTCCTCCCCCCGATGGTGCTTCGAGCGGGAGATCTGCCTATTCTGGTTGGATGTCGAACCGCCCTCCACGCCGACCCACCAGGCGCTTCCGCTGGGGCCTGCGTCTGCTCGCGCTCGCGCTGGGCCTGCTCGTCGGGCTCCTCGCAACGGAGATGATCACCGCTGGCCTGCCCCTGCCGCAGCGGATCCAGGTCATTCGGGAGCGGCCGGGTCTGTCGCTGACCACGCGGGACGGCGTCCCTGTCTGGCGCAGCGACCGCAGCGCCGGTCTCCGCCCCGACTGCGAAGAGCGCCCGATCCACGTCTACGGCTCATCGATCCTCCGCGGCGTGCGCGTGCCCGACGCAGAGGTGTTCTCTCGCCGGTTGGGCGACGACGCCTGTCTGCGCAACTTCGCCGAGGCTGGCTACGCCGCACAGACCAACCTGGCCGTGGCGAAGGAGCGAGTGCCTGCCGAGCGCCCGGTCGGCATCATCTGGGAGGTGTGGCGCGGGTCCCCGGGCGCCTACACCGCCATCGGTCCCGCCGCCTACAAGCTGATGGGCGCGCCTCCGCCAGAGGGGCTGACCCGCCTGGCGTTCATCCACTCGCGCGCCGTGGAGTACGCCTGGCTGGCCCGACTGCAGATCCCCCGACCCGATCGCCTGTACGCCGATTACCTGGATGGGACCCTGCCCGAGCTCCGAGCGCTGGCCGCCGAGCACGGCGCGGAGCTGCTGTTTGTGCTCTGTCCGTCCCTGAGCCGCCCGCTGGCCGAGTCCGCCACGCGCCGCGAGCCGCTCTATGACATTGTGCGAGAGCTGGAGGTCCCGATGATCGATCTCGCCGCGGAGCTGGCCGACCGAGACGTCTCAGCGCTGCGACTCGATCCGTGCTGTCACTGGAACGCAGACGGCCACGCGGCCATCGCCGAGCTGCTCCGCCCGTGGGTCCGTTCACTCGCAGACACGGGAGAGCCCCCTGCGGATCAGCCGACCTCGGCGGCGATCCGCTCCACCCACGCCGCTGGCGCGTCGTCTCCAGAGCCCAGCCCCTCGACCATGATCCGCAGCAGCGGTTCGGTGCCCGAGTAGCGCACCACCGCGCGGTGTCCGGCGACCCGCAGCGCGGTCAGGCTCTCCAACCCATCCAGCGAACGGCGCGGTCCGCTGAACCGCAGGTTCCGCTTGTGTTGGGGCCAGCGGGTCCACTCGGGCGTGTCGAGTCGCGAGAGTTCGGGTCGGCCGTCCGGACCGGCCAGCGCAGCCAGCACTCGCAGCGCGCTGTACAGCCCGTCGCCCGTGGGCAGCCCGTCGGCGAACAGGATGTGCCCCGACGGCTCGGCGCCCATCGCCGCGCCCAGGGCCCGCATGTCGGCGTCGACGTACCGATCGCCGACGCGCGAGCGGTGCAGCCGACCTCCCAGCGCCGCCTCCAGCCCGCCGTTGCTCATGATGGTGCCCACCACCGGTCCGGAGCCGGTGTCCAGCAGCCACAGCAGGTCGTCGCCGTCGAGCAGACCCCGCTGGGGATGGACGAGCACCAGCCGATCGGCGTCGCCGTCCAGGCAGATCGCCAGCGCGCAGCCCGCCGCCGCGACCTCTCCCGCCGATGGCGGCGCAGTGGCGCCCACCCCTTCGTTGATGTTGCGGCCGTCGGGCGCGCAGCCCCGCGTCACCACCTCGGCGCCCCGCTCTGCCAGGACCGCGGGCGCCAGCGCCGACGCAGCGCCGTGGGCGGCGTCCACCATCAGCCGCAGGCCGGTCAGGTCTACCGCGGGCAGCGCGGCTCGCCACGACGACGCGGCGTCCGGGTGACGCTCGGCATGCCCGCCCCCGGGAGCGGGCGCCGCCTCGAAGAACTGCGCGATGCCGCAGCCCGGGTCGAGCTTGCGTCCGGCGGCGTCGAAGATCTTCACGCCGTTGTCGTGCCAGGGGTTGTGGCTGGCCGTCAGCATCACGCCAGCGCCCGCGCCGTCCGCGACCACCGCGGTGGAGACCGCTGCGGTCGGCAGCACATGCAGCACGCTCACCTGCGCGCCGCCCGCCAGCAGCCCGCCGACGAGGGCGTCCTGCAGCGCCGGGCCCGAGGCGCGGGTGTCGCGACCGACCGCCACGTCGGCGCGGCCGATGCTGGAGCGGAGCCAGCCGGCCAGCGCGCGGCCGATCAGCTCCAAGCCGGCGGCGTCGAGCGGCCAGACGTGGGCGCGCCCGCGGATGCCGTCGGTGCCGAATGCGATGGTTCGCTCATTGTTCATCTTTGATCACCGGGGTCGGGGTGATGCGGGCGGGCTCGACCGAGACCACCCGCACGGTGTCCGGCGCGCCCTTGAGGATGACCTCGATCTGCGGCTGGGGGGCCTGCGGATCCCAGCGCAGCTCCACCGCCTCCTCCTCCTCGGGCGACGGCGGCGGCGGGTGCAGCATGACGAAGACGCCGGTAGGCTTGATCTCGCTCACTGCGTTCAGCGGCCCCTCGACCTTGATCGTCGCGGTCTTGATGTCGGTCTCCCAGCCGTCCTCGAAGAAGCGCACGGGCGCCTCGTTGAACGTGCGCTCGGTGGTGATGGCCTTCACGCTGACGTGCACGTCGATCGGACCGTCCAGCCCCGAGGTGATCGTCCGCTCCTTGATCGCCAGCCCCACGCTGCGGCGCACGTCGCGGTCGATGCCGCCGATGTCGACCGGATCGGTGTGGACCTCGGTGATGGTGCGCACCAGCGACTGCGGCCCGCTGATCTCCACCAGCTTCGGCTCGATCCGGAAGGAGCGGTCCCCGTCCAGCAGCGCCCAGCCCTCGGCCGGCTCGCCCACCACGACCGGCGAGACGAACACCGTACGGGTCATCTTCTTGTCCAGGCTGATCGCGATGGTCGGCGGTGACCACTGCGTGACGGAGACCCCCGCGGGCAGCCCCGTGATGGGCTGCTGGGTGAAGTCCACCGAGCTCGCCCCCGGACGCTCGTCGGACAGATCGACCGGCACATGCAGATCGCTGCCAGGCAGCAGACGGACGAGCCCCTGCGGACCGCTCACGGTGAGCACCAGGGTCTTGGGCACCTCCTGGGTCCGGATCAGGCCGTCGGGCCACTTGTAGACCACCGTGGCGCGGGCGCGCTTCTCCACCACCTGCTGGCTCTGGACCCAGGCCCAGATCGTCACCGCCAGGATGATCGAGAGCGCCTTGAGGAAGAGATTCTCGGTGAAGAATCGGAGCAGGAACAGGGCCAGGGGTCTGCCGAAGCGCGCCATGATCAGCCTGCGACCTGGGTGGCGGTGTCTGTGGCGAAGATCTGCTGGAGCGACTCGCGCAGCGCGTTGGCGTCCACCGTGGTCTTGATCTCGCCGTCCTGCGCCACGGCCACCGTGCCGCGCTCCTCGGAGACCACGATGATGAGGGCGTCCTTGACCTCTGTGAGTCCGATGGCCGCGCGATGCCGGGTGCCGAACAGCGGCGAGACGTTCTTGGACCGCGTGAGCGGCAGGAAGGCCTTGGCCGCCGCGATCCGCGACTTCTGGATGATCACCGCGCCGTCGTGCAGCGGGCTGGTGTGGTGGAAGATCGCCAGCAGCAGATCCTGGGTGACCACCGCGTCGATGCGCGTGGAGGGGTCGATGTACTCGGCCAGCGAGCCCTGCCGCTCGATGACGATCAGGGCCCCCACCCGCCGCGAGGCCAGCGCGAAGCTCGCCTGGACCAGCTCCTCGAGCATGGGCAGGTCGGTGGGGTTGCCGCGGAGGCCGGTGAAGATCTGTCCGCCCGCGCGTGCCAGGGCCCGCCGGATGTCGTCCTGGAACAGGATGATCACGGCCAGGACGATGTAGCCGAAGACCTCGCCGAGCAGCCAGTGGATGGCCACCAGCTCCAGCCGATCCGCCACGAAGAACAACAACATCATCACGAACAGACCGCCCAGGGTCTGCGTGGCGCGGGTGCCCCAGATGACGCGGAGGGCCCGGTAGATGAGATAGGCGATGATGGCGATGTCGAGGACGTCCGTCCACAGCATCGTCTCCAACAGCCACAGCGACATCGACGCCCCCCGCACGCGGGAGCTTATTGGGTTTGGGGGATGGGGTCGCCCGCTCCTTCCCCGGAGGAGACTACGCGCGCTCGCGCCCCGGCTCGCCCCAGCACGACGCCGCCAGCCCCGCCTGCGCAGCCCAGTACGTCAGGATGATGGCCGGCCGCACCCCGTCGATCGGCTCCCCGAAGCGGTCCAGGGCGATCAGCGTGTCTGAGAAGACGAACAACACCGCGCCGGCCAGCCCCAGCAGGGCACGCCCCCCCAGCCCGGCGGCGCGCGCCGACGCCCGCCACGCCATCCCGCAGATGACCACCATGTAGGCCACGACCGGCACCAGCATCCCGCCGAGGGCGTCTCCCAGGATGGCGTAGACCGCGCCGACCAGCAGCAGCCACGGGACCGCCAGGCCGAGGTGCAGCGCGCGGACCTGCCGCGTGAAGGCCGCGCCGTAGACGATGTGGCCCAGCAGGAAGGCGATGAGACCTGCGATGAACGTGGCGCTGGAGATCTCCAGCAGCATGTCGCCGGCCAGACCCAGGGCCAGCGCGACGACCACCGCCCGGCCCGTGGGGTTCGGCGCCCGGCGCCACGTCCACGCGATCAGCGCGAGCATGGGAAGGGGCTTGGCCAGCAGCCGGAGCGGGAGGTGATCGACCAGCGTGCCGACCAGATACAGCGCGACCCCGACCAGGCCCCAGGTCAGCAGGTGGACCCGAAGACGGTCTGTCATGTCGGTCGGTCCTCGCTGCTCAGGGTCGCCCGGACTCAGGGTCGCCCGGACGGGGCCCATTCCTCGGGTTCACTCGCGCTCACCGGGGTCAGTCAGACTCACTCGGGCTCAGAGCTGTCACTCAGGTTCATCGGTGCCGCCCATCTCGGCGACGCCGAGCAGGGACTCCTCCTCCTCGTCCTCGCCGAGCGCGGCCAGCACGGTCGGGTCCTTCGAGAGCGCCCAGAAGAAGTTCTGCCCGTACTGGACGCGGGTGCGGTCGTCGATGCGCTCGCCCATCACCCGGGCCTCGGAGCTGTCGGAGAAGGTCATGAACTCGTGCTGGAACGGGTTGCCGGAGTCCTGGATCTCTTCAGCGGCCTGGATGGCGGCCTTGGCGTGCTGGAGCTGCTCAGACGACTCAAAGCCCTTGTCGAAGCGCAGGGCCTCCCAGAAGGTCTGGTACGACGACTGGCCGTACTCCTCGAACTGCTCCTTGTCGGACAGCACGTTGCGGGCGGCGGCGCTGCCGAACAGCTCGTCGTCTGCCGTCGCGGCGTGCTCGAGCTGGTTGGTGGCCACCGTCGCCAGCGCCAGCATCTCTTCGGTCATCCGATCGGACTGCTCGGACTCCGAGAAGGTGGACGCGGCGATCAGCAGCAGCTCGGAGTCGGACGCCAGGCGCGCGCGCATCTCTGACGGCAGGCGGAACTCGTCGTTGCCCTGGAGCATCTGCTGCACCTCGGCGTTGCCCACCTCGCGCTGGAGATCCGGCTCTTCGGTCTGGCGGGTGTTGCGCTGGGGAGCGTCGCCGCCCTTGGACGGCGCGCGCCGGGCAAACTTGAGGTTGCGGGCCATGAGATCCCTCGACGCTAGCGACACGGGACGGTGTCCTGAAGAGTGTAACCCCCTTCTCTCCGCGCCCCGCTGTCACGACGGTTGCAAGGTCCGCGCCCCGCTGTCACGACAGCTACAGGCTCACAGACAGAGCAGGCTGAAGATGCTCCCCGCCGAGGTGTGCGCGCCGCCCCACAGGTCGTTCCACTCGGCGACCGGCGACGGGTTCTCCACGCGCCCGCGGCAGTCGCCGTCGATGCGCTCGAGGGTGTAGCCGATGTCCACCTTGTCGTAGACCGTCTGACCGCCGGAGTTCGAGGGCTGCGCAGCCTCGAAGGAGAGATCGAACCAGTAGGTGACCGCGCCCTCCGCGTCGGCCTCGGTGGCGTCGGGCTGGACCGTGAACCCTGCCGCCGCGAACCCCGCCGGGATCGTCTCGCCCACCCGCGCCGAGCCCTCGACCTGCCCCATGTTGAAGGCGCGGACCACGACCTCCGTGGTCCCCCCGTCGGGCAGCTCTGCGTAGTGCGTGGTGCGTCCCACCGCGATGACGGGCGTCTCCTCCTCCGTCGACCAGACACCCTCCTGATCCAACGCAGCCATCTCGTCCCACAGGAGATCGGGGACCTGCGCCCCCAGGAAGACGATGTTGTCAGTTGCGGACGTGTACTGGTCCTCCTCGACGCACCACCAGCCGGTGCCATCGGAGCCGTGGTACTCGAACGTGACCTGCTCGCCGGGGGAGATCGTCAGCCCGCCGTCGGAGGTGTCCGACGGTCCCACCCCGCCGTCCTGGCTGTCATCGCTGAGCACGATGTACCAGCCGGGATCCTGGATGTTCTGATCCTCTGAGATGTTCTTGTAGTAGAAGTTGCCGCGCACGCCCACCTGGATGTCGAGAGCGGCCCGGTCCCAGGCCTCCGCGAGCCCGATCCAGGGCGGCGGGGTCATCCCCAGCAGCGGCACCGCGTGGGTCCCGCCGCTGGTATTGGCGCTCAACCAGAGCGTGCCCTCGACCTCCGCGCCGTCGTCCAGGGTGGCCTCGGCGGTCCACCCGACGTCGACGACGGCGGTCTCGCCAGGGGCCAGCGACAGCGGGACAGCCCCCAGGGCGTCGAAGCCGTCCCCGACCACCAACAACTCGTACACCTCCAGCGTGCCCGTTCCGACGTTCTCGACCTGCACGGTGTCCCAGACGGTGATCCCGGGCTCGGCCTCCAGCACCAGCGACTCCGGATCGGTCGCCAGCACCGGAAAGAGTCCGTTGCCGGCCAGCTCTGCCGACAGCGGCTCCCCGTCGGTCTCCACCCACAGACGCCCGTCGTCCTCCAGCCCCATGGGGGTGTAGGCCACATGCACCACGAGCTGCTCGCCCGGCGAAAGCGAATGCACCCCGCTGTCGCTGATCAACGTGAACCCTGATGAGCCCTCGATCGACAGACCGGTGATGGTGGAGGACACCTCGCCCGTGGCGGAGACGACGAAGCTGGTGGTGGCGGTCTCGCCGAGGTCGAGCGCGCCCAGGTGAGCGGTGTCGGGGGAGATGCTCAGCTCGCCGATCGCGTCGTCGTTGAGCGTCACGTCTTTGGAGACGCCGTAGTCGCTGCACCCGACGAGCAGCGCGATCCCCATCCAACCCGATGATGCCCGCATCCCATCCCTCCGCCTCTCACCAGGATAGCCCGATGGTGTGCCATCCGAGGAGCGTCCTTGGCATCCGTGCCGGCCCATCACCTGCTCAGCGGGCTCTTGCTGCTGGCCGCGTGCATCCGCGAAGGCGAGCCCGAGGATCGTGACGGCGACGGAGTGCCCGACACCGCGGACTGCGCAGACTCGGACCCGCTGGTCCACGCCGGGGCCAGCGAGATCTGTGACGGGCGCGACAACGACTGCGACGGCGCCATCGATGAAGACGTGAGCGCCCCGCTGTGGTACCGCGACGCCGACGGGGACACCTATGGTGATCGCACCGACGCGACCGCCGCCTGCTCCGCCCCCCTCGGCTACGTGTCCGACAGCACCGACTGCGACGACACCTGCGTCACCTGCAACCCGGTGGGCGTGGAGCGCTGCGACGCCTACGACAACGACTGCGATGGGCAGGTGGACGAGGGCAGCCCGGCAGACGCCCCCACCTGGTACGCCGACGCCGACGACGACGGCTGGGGCCTCGACGAGACGCGGGCCGTCGCCTGCGTGCAGCCCGATCAAACCAGCGCGGATCCGGGAGACTGCGATGACGACAACCCCGCGGTGAACCCCGGCGCCACCGACGCCTGCGGCGACGGGCTCGACACCGACTGCGACGGACTGACGGACGACTGCGCGCTGTCGCTGGGAGACGCCGACGCCTGGCTCTCCGGCGCGCCGGGGGACGGGCTCGGAGCCGCCATCGCTCCCGCCGGTGACTGCGACGACGACGGCTTCGCCGACGTGCTGCTGGGCGCCCCCTGGGCCGATGAAGCCGGCGCGAGCGCGGGCGCCGTGCTGCTGTACACCGGTCCCCTGTCGGGCGCGCTGGGCTCCCCGGACGCCACCTTCACCGGCGAGCAGGACTACGACCAGACCGGCGCCGCCCTGGCCGGCGGAGCGGACCTGACCGGAGACGCTCTGCCGGATGTGTTGATCGGCGCGCCGATGCGCAGCGCCGGGGAGATGTCGGGCGGTGTGGTCTACCTCGTCTCGGGGACGCGCCGGGGAGAGATCGCGCTGGCGACGGCCGACGCCCGCTGGGAAGGGACACAGACGCTGGGCCGCGCCGGCGCCGCCGTCACGATGGCGGGCGATCTGGACGGCGACGGTCTGGCCGACCTGGCGATCGGCGCGCCGGGCACCCCTGAAGCCGGCAAGGAGGCCGGCGTCGTCTACCTGGTGCTGGGCGGCGGGCCGCTCGACGCCGCGACGGGCGGGGGAGCGCTGTCAGACGCCGACGCGCGCATACTCGGCGAGGCGGCGTGGGACCGCGTCGGCTGCGCGCTGGCTGGCGACGGCGACACCGACGGCGACGGCCGCGATGATCTGGTGATCGGCGCCTGCCGCCCCCCAGGCGCGGCCCCCGGCGCGGGCCGGGCTGGGGGGGGGGGCGGGTGCGGCCCGGGCGCGCC
>CAYXGP010000039.1:0-32607 GCA_964464515.1 uncultured Enterobacterales bacterium | reverse complement strand
GGGGGGGGTGGGGTACAGGGCGGGGGCGGGGGGTTTTTTTGTGGTTTGGGGGGCGGGCGGGGCGTAGGGGGGGGCCCCGGGCTCTGGCCTGGCTGCGGTGGTGGACTGGTCCGGACCGGGCGATCACGGGCTGTCGACAGCGCGCGGGTTCGTGCTGGGTGTGGAGTCCGACGACCTCGCGGGGAGCGCGGTGGCTGTCGTCCCCGATCGAAACGAAGACGGCGCCGACGAGGTGTTGGTCGGCGCGTATCTGCACGAAGGGGGCGGGCACGCCGAGGCCGGCGCAGTGGCCCTGGTCGCCGGGCCCGCCAGCGGCTCACGCGCCATCGACGAGGCAGGGGTGCTCCTCGTTCCGGAGGTGCCCTACGCCTACGCAGGCTTCAGCGTGGCAGCCGGCGGCGACCTCGACGACAGCGGCAACACTGCCCTGCTGATCGGCTCATGGCACGAGGGCTCCCGCAGCGACGGAGCAGGGCTGGCGAATCTCGTGCTGTCGGTGACGGAGGGCGAGAACCTCCTGACGGACGCCGGGCCCTCGCTCCTGGGACAGAAGGACGGCGAGTGGGCCGGAGGCGCGGTGGCCGGGGCGGGAGACACCGACGGCGACGGGCTGGATGACGCGCTGATCGGGGCGCGCGCCGCAGGGGCTCAGCAGGGCACGGTGTACCTCGTCCTGGGCCGTGAGTCGTGGCAGTAGCGGACATCAACTGTCCGAGCCGATCAGAATCCCTGGGATAGAGAGAAGGCATGTCCAGCAACCAGCCGTACAAAGATCACGCCTTCTACCCCGAGTCCGACGGCCTCCCCATGGCGGAGAACACCCTCCAGTACCGGTGGATCACCACCATCCACGGGGAGCTGGATGCGCTGCTCCCCGACGCCTTCGTGGCCGGGGATCTGTTCTGGTACCCCATCGAGGGAGACCCGGGCACCCGCGTCGCGCCCGACGTGTTGGTGGCGCTGGGCCGCCCCAAGGGCGAGCGCCCGTCCTTCAAGACCTGGGTGGAGGGCGGCCCCCCAGAGGTCGTCTGGGAGATCCGATCGCCGTCGAACACCGACCGCGAGATGGACGCCAAGCACGCCTTCTACGAGCGCCACGGCGTGGACGAGTTCTACCTGCACGATCCCGAGCGCAACCACCTGCGGGCCTGGGTCCGCTCAGACGGCGCCCTGAGAGAGATCTCCGTGCTGCCCGGCTGGGCCAGCCCGGCCCTGGGGATCCGCTTCCACCCTGGTCCGGAGGTGCTGGAGCTGCGGCTGCCGAATGGGCGTCCGTTCCGCACGGTCCTCCAGGCCCACCGACTGGCCGATCAGGCCGAGGCCGAGCAGGCCCGCGCCGAGCAGGAGCGCCTTCGAGCCGAGCAGGAGCGCCTTCGAGCCGAGCAAGAACGTCTGCGCGCAGACCAGGAGGCCGCCCGCGCCGAGCGCCTGGCCGCCCGCCTCAGGGCGCTGGGGTTCGATCCCGACGCGCTCTGACCCACAGCAGCCCCAGCAGCCCCGACCACAGCCCAAGCGCCCCCGCCGAGCCGCTCCCTGCCTGGCAGCGGCTGCCGGCCCCGTTCAGCACGGGGTCGTCGTCGCAGACGTCCCCCACCCCGTCCAGATCGACGTCGGCCTGATCGGTGTTGATGTCTTCGGGACAGTTGTCGCAGAAGTCGCCGACCCAGTCCCCGTCGATGTCCACGTCCACGACTTGAGGCAGCTCCGGACAGAGATCGCAGGCGTCCCCCACCCCGTCACCGTCGGCGTCCGACTGGCTGGCGTCGGCCGCCTCCGGGCATACGTCACACAGGTCGCCGACGCCGTCCCCGTCCCCGTCGGCGTTGGTGCGATCGTACTCAAGCGGGCAGTGGTCACAGACGTCCCCCACTCCGTCGCCGTCGCCGTCGCTCTGATCGAGGCTCACCACCGCCGGACAGTTGTCGCAGTCGTCACCGAAGCCGTCGAAGTCGTTGTCGGTCTGCCCGGGGTTGTCCAAGACGGGGCAGTTGTCACAGACGTTCCCCACGCCGTCGCCGTCGCCGTCCTCCTGGAGGGGATCAGGGCTCAGCGGACACAGATCGCACCCGTCCCCCACCCCGTCGCCGTCGGCGTCCTCCTGGCTTGGGTTGTACAGCTCCGGGCAGTTGTCGCAGACGTCGCCCACGCCGTCCAGCTCGCCGTCCTCCTGACCGGGGTTGGCTCGCGACGGGCAGTTGTCGCATGCGTCGCCGAGCCCATCGAGGTCGATGTCGCTCTGGTCTGCGTTGGCAACCGTGATGCAGTTGTCACACCCATCGCCCACGCCGTCGCAGTCGAGATCGTCCTGGCCGGGGTTGGCGAGCGACGGGCAGTTGTCGCACCCCAGGAGGATCTTCAGCGTCGGGTGGGGGTCGCCCACCGGCAGCGCGAGCGCGCCTGCGCCGAAGCCGTCGCCGTCGCTGTCCAGCGTCTCGATGGAGATCGCGCAGCCGTAGGTGTGGTAGTCGAAGTAGTAGTCTGCGCTCTCCCAGGGCCAGCCGCGGCCGTCGGTGTGGGAGGCGCACACGGGATCGGTCGTGTCTACCCGCGGCTCGTCGTCGACGTCGATGCCGTTGCAGTTGAGGTCTTGAGAGATCTCCGCGACGCACAGCTCCCCACCGGTTCCGGCCAGCGCGCTGCCTGTAAGCAGCGCCGCAGACAGCATGGGCGCAAACAGCAGCGCCCCAGACAGCAGCGCCCCAGACAGCAGCGGCCCAGACAGCAGCGGCGCGGTCATGGCTCCCCCTCGACCGGCGTCCCGTCCACATCTTCCGGTGGCTCATCCCCTTCTTCAGGATCTCTGGTCCCGGCCTCTTCGGCGCCAGTCTGTATGGGCTCTCCGGGCGGAGACTCAACAGCTCCGGTCTGGATGGAGCCGGTCTGGATGGACCCGGTCTGGATGGACCCGGTCTGGATGGACCCGGTCTGGATGGACCCGGCAGCCCCGGTCTCTACAGGCTCTGCCTCTCCAGACCGGCTCTCGGCAGTCACAGTCTCTACAAAACGGGTCTCGGCAGGCTCTGCCTCTGGAGACCGGACCTGTACGACCCCGGCCTCACCGGACCAGGGCAGCGGCGGCGCGGGCGGCAGCGGCGCGATGGGATCGAGGGGGTGGTGCCTCACCACGATGCGGAACTCCACGCGGCGGTTGCTAGCCAGGCTCTCCTCGTCGTCTCCGCCCGCCTTCGGGACGACCTCGCCCATGCCACGGTAGCTGATCCGGTTGGGATGGACCCCCACCACCACGAGCTCCTCCCAGACCGACCGGGCGCGCCGGATGGACAGATCGTAGTTGTACCCCAGCGAGCCCTCCTCGCTGGCGTGCCCCTCGATCACCAGATGACCGATCGTCGGATCGTCGTTCAAGAGCTGCCCCACGTAGCGCAGCATCGGCAGCGACACGGGCAGGATGCGCGCCGTCCCGAACTCGAACTGGACCGGATCGCGGATCACGATCGCCGCCGCCTCCACCACCGCCAGCGGGGCCTCCTCCACAGGCGGGGGCGCGGGCTCGTCGGGCTCGTCGATGGGGGTGGGCGGGGGCCGCTCCTCGGGGACCAGCGCCACCGAGATGACCGGCTCAGGCTCCGGATCGGGTCGGTGGTGGATCCAGGTCAGCCCCATCAGCCATCGCCACTGCGAGGTGCCGTAGCCCCGCGCCAGCCCCTTGCCAGCGCCCAGGTCCAGGCGCCAGGCGTCGCCGATCCGCAGCTCCACACCAGACAGCACCTCGCTGGCGCTCTCCTCGCTGCGCGTCAGCGGCGCGGCCAGGGGGTTCCGCGCCACCATCCCCAGCGACAGCGCCGCCCGATCGGTGCGGCTGCGCAGGCGCACGGCCGACCCGCCGACCAGCTCGTCGTCGAGCGCCAGCGCATAGTCGGTCGCCACCGGGTTGCGCAGCATCACGCCCAGCTCACCCAGCAGATCAACTCGCCCCAGCGCCAGGTCGCTCAGGGCCGCCGCCCGCGCCCGGGGCAGGGCCTCGCCCATCCACGCCTCGGTCGTCCCGGTCGGCACCAGCAGATCGCCGGAGAAGCCCAGGTTCAAGCGCCGGGTCTGCACGAAGCGCAGGACCGCTCCCAGGCCCAGGTCGCCCAGGCCGAGGCCGTCGGCCGCCAGCTCCGGGATCTCCCCGCCGCCCTGCGCGATCGCCGGCACCTGCAGGCGCCAGGTCAAGATCTGGGTCGCGTCGATCGACAGGCCCAGGTGGCTGGTGTACCGCTGGCCGATCACCACGCCCAGCTCCTCGCGATCGGTGCGCAGCAGCAGTGGATCACTCGTTCTCTGGACGAGCACGCCCACCCGAACGGTGCCCGGCGCGTCGATGGCCGGCGCGTCGATGGCGGGCAGGCCCTGGGCGCCGAAGGCCGGGCGCACCAGCTCGATGTCCATGGACATTTCTTCGGAGCGGGCGTGGGCCGGCCCGCTCAGGAGGGAGACGGCGAGGCAGACCGGGAGGCCGAGCGCGAGCTCCAACGGAACGCTCACAGCGCCAGCAGCGCCGCGGCCTCACGCAGCAGTCGGACCCGCCGCTGGGTCAGCGCGCTCGTCACGTCCAGCAGCCGGCCGGTCTCTTCAAGCACCTCATCCAATGGAACGACCCGAACAGATGGATCGGTCGTGGGCGTCCCCACCTCGGTCTCGGGCTCCCACGCCATCATCGCGTCGTGCAGTCCCTTCTCCAGACCCAACACAGCGCCGACCGCCAGCCGCTGCGCGACCACCCGATCAGTGGCGCTGGGGTTCCCGCCCCGGACGATGTGACCCAACACGGTGAGCCGGACCTCGACGTCGGTGCACTCCTGCAGCCGGGCGACCAGCCGCTCGGTGGGGATGTCGACCCCCTCGGCCTTGATGATCAGCACCCGCTTCTTGTCGCGCTCCGGCGTGAACGAGCCGGCGACGATCCGCTGCAGCCTCGCGACCGTGGCGTCCTCGTCCTCGCGGCTCTCGGCGAACAGGATGGCGTCGGCGTCGGCGGCGATCCCGGCCCGCATCGCCAGGTAGCCGCAGTGCCGCCCCATGACCTCGACCACGAAGCAGCGCCGGTGCGCCCGGGCGGTGTCGGAGATGCGATCGCACGCCTCGACGATGGTGTTGACCGCCGTGTCTACGCCGATGCACAGACGCGTGTGCCCGATGTCGTTGTCGATCGAGGCCGGCAGCCCGACCACCTGGAGCGGTCGCCCCGCAGCGAGGGCGTGGGCTCCGGCCAGCGAGCCGTTGCCGCCGATGACCACCAGCCCGTCCAAGGCCAGCTCGGCGCAGCGCCAGCGTGCCTGCGCCTGACCCGCGGTGGTGGGAAAGACCGCGCTCCGCGCCGAGCCGAGCAGCGTGCCCCCATAGCGGCTGATGCCATCGACCTCGGTGAGCGAGAGCGTCTCTGCGGTGCCGGCCAGCAGGCCCTCGTAGCCCATGCGTATCCCCAGCGGTGTGTGGCCCCGGGCGTGGCAGACCTTGACGACCGACCGGATGGCCGCGTTCATACCGGGGGCGTCGCCGCCCGAAGTGAGCACGCCGATGCGCATCGCTCAGTCTCCCTGCCGCTGGTTGATCGCGTCGACCGCTGAGGTGTTGGTCGGGTCTGTCCGGGTCGGCTCAGGCTCCGGGTTGCCGGTGCGGGCTATGAGGAAGGAGTGCATGTCGTGGGGTTAGCCTGCTGCGAACCCGGCTGTGGCTGTCGTGATCTGTTCGGCGGGAGGATGGATGGGATGGACCACACCATGCTGAAACTGCTCCTGCTGCTCTACCTTCCCCGCACAGCGTCCGCCGCGTCGTGGGAGGAGCCGCTGCACTCCCTGATCGTCGGTCTGCCAGGAGATCTGCCCTTGGACGATCAGCGCTTCACGGGTGAGCCGGTCCAGGGCGCGCCGCAGCGCGCGTGGCGACGGGTCCGCGCGCCCACCGGTGAGCTGCTGCTGGCGCATGCCGCCGGCATTGCCCTTGAGAGCCTGGAGCTTCCGGACGAGCTGACCGTCACCGCCGGTCGTTCGCTGCGTCGGAGGCGTGGGCCGTGCGGCGTCCAGCGCGGTCGCCAGGTGGTGATTCAGCGGGCTGAAGACACGCTGCGCCTGTCTCCGGGTGAGACCGGCTGGCTGGGCCCGTACCGCGTGACGCTGGAGCGACTCAGCGAACAGGTCGGGGAGTCTCGCTGTGACGACCAGGGAGGCAACGCGGCGGAGCTGTGGCTGCACCGGAGCCACGCCGACACCATCGCCGTGCCCACCGGACAGCAGCTGGCGCGGGCCGGCGAGCTCCCCGAGCTGTGCTGGTCCGCGGGCGGGGATTGCGTCGACACAACGCAACCGGCGGGCGGTCAGGGGCAGGAGTTCGACGTCACCGACGAGACGGGCTCTGCGGTACGCGTCGCGGTCGACGTGGACGGAGCGCGCCTCCACCCGTGGGTCTCTCGTCAGAGTCTGCAGCCGGTGGTCACCCGCCGGGTGGTCTGGCCAGCAGATGGCTCGGACGCCCGGCTCGTGCTGCTTCCCGGGCTGCCCGCCGCCGAGGACCGGGTGCCGCTCACCTCCCCGCTCATCGCGTCGGTCCCGATCAGCGACTCTGCATCTGGGACCACCTGGAGCGTGGAGCACTCGCCCGCCCCGCTCATCGCCCCCTCGATCGGTCGGCCGGTCCGGCTGGCGCCGCATACTGCGCTGGTTGCACATCCGGACAGCCGCGCAGATCTGCTCGCTACCGTCGCTGACACTCCTCTCGACGCCACCGCCCTGCGCACGGAAGACGGCTGGACGCTGATACGCGTCGTGAGGGCGGACCTGATCGCGCAGGGGTGGATGGAGGGGGCGCCCGAGGACCGCAGACTCAGCGGGGTCTGTGGCGGCGCGTTCTCGTCCGGCGCGTGGGGAGACCGGAGGGAAAAGCGGGCATGGCTCCCAGCAGACACCGCCCTGTATGCACGACCGATCGGCCCCGAGGTCGGACGGACCACCGAGGAGAAGACGTGGCCTGTGCATCTGGACGAACACGGCGCATGGCAGGCTCGGCTCGACCTGCCCTGGGGCCCCGCGCACCTGACGTTCGACCCGGCCGTTCTCCACGACCCCGAGCTGGACGCCCTCCGCGAATGGAGCGTGGACGGGCTGTGGGCCCGCGTGGGCGACGGCTGCCTGCCGCTCACGTTGACGCTCGCAGACGGTCCCCTCCCGACCGGCGCGATCACCCGACCGGCGCCGCCCCGGGACGGCATGACGTGCGTCGAGAGCACCTCCCTGGCCTGGCTGGGGGCCGGTCGCATTCAGTGGTCCGGGCCCGGCGGGCGCTGCTCCTCTCCCGACGGCCGCGGGAGCGGCTGGGGGCGCGGTGAGCTCTGGACCTCGAGCTGGACCCAGGACACAGACGGCTGGGCCGAATTGGGGGGCCTCCGCGCACATCCGAGCCGGGAGGTCTGCGCGGCGGCGCTTGAGTAGGACCACCAGACTTCATAGGGCCAGCATTCACGGGCAGTCCGCCTCGGGCGCCCAGATCGACCTGTCCTCGGGGTAGGGCAGCACGGCGACGACCTCGTGGCTCGCGCGACAGACCCGCAGGTTTGTGCGGGCGCCGACCTCGTCCGAGACCGCCTGGGGATCGTAGGCCCCGAGCGACCAGAACGTGACCTCCGGGCCACGCCCGGCCAGGGCCACCCTGTCGGCGGACGGGCTCACTGCGACGCGGCTCAGCGCTGAGCCACCCCGCGAGAAGACGCTGAACAGGTCGCCGGTCGCCACCCGCCAGACCCGCACCTCCCCCCCCGAGTCCACCGTCCAGGCGGTCTCTCCATCAGGCGTGAAGGCGACCTCCACGATCGGGGCGGTGTGTCCATCGAGCGCAATAGCGGCGCCGGTGTCCAGATCCCGCAGCCGCACGAAACGGTCGGTCGAGCCGGACAGCAGGCGATCACCAGCTGGGCTGAACGCGAGCGCGGTCACCCGCTCCCGGTGCGGCGGGTCGAGCACCTGCTCCCCGCCCCCCGCCGTGAGCAGGCGCACCTCCCCGTCTTCTCCTCCGATCGCCACGCCCCGCTCTGAGATGGCGGACGCCGTGACCCGCCCGCCGATCGCCCGGCTGGTGCGGGCGTCCACGTCCCAGAGCCGCGCGTCCAGCCCCTGTGCCAGCAGAGCAGAGCCGTCCGGGCGCCACTTCACCGCGGTGACCGTGGAGGTGTGCCCCTCCAGGGCTGCGATCCGGGGCGCCCGCGGGCAGTCGCCTGGTCCGGAGCAGATCTCCAAAGGCGCGGTGACGTCCCAAAGCCCCACGTTGCGCCCCGCAGCGATCGCCAGGGTGCCGCCGTCGGCAGAGAACGCCACGTCGGTGCTGCCCGAGTCGTCTTCTGGCTCCACCATCAGGACGAGCCCCTGCCTGGCGACGTCCATCACGAACACCTGGTGGGCAACCGGAACAGCCAGGAGCGCGCTGTCTGGCGAGAATACCGCGGAGCTGAGGCCGTCGCCCCCCTCGAACGCCCGGCCCCACACCCCGCCGGGCTGCGCGATGCCATCGAAGCGTGCCACACACGCTGACCCGCTCTCGTTGCGCATCGCCAGGCGCGCGCCGTCTGGTGCGAACGACAGGCTCGTCACGCGGTCGTCGCTGCAGCGCATCGAGGACTCGTGTGCGCCGCCGGGAGTCTCCCAGACACGCAGGTCGCCATCATCGGAGGCGCTGATCAGGCTGCGCCCACCATCGAACCAGACCAGATCGCGAACGCCGCCAGCATGGCCGGAAAGCTCGACCTGGATGTGGCGCGCGTCCTGCTCCCAGATCACCACGTCGGCGCGACCGCTCGCCCCGCCCACGGCCAGACGGTCTGTCGGAGAGAAGGCCAGGCTGCTCGGATCCGTCCTGATGACCGACCGCTTCGTCCCCGTCGATGCGCGCCACGTGCGCGTGCCGCGGCTGGCGGCCGCCGCGATCAGCTCGCCGTCTGAGCGGATGTCGAGCACATCGAACCAGGCGATCCCCGAGGCGTCATCCAGCGCGTGCAGGTGCCGACCGGTCGACAGCTCGGTGAGCCAGAGCGCCCCCGTCCGCGCGCGAGAGGCAACCCGCTCCCCCCGCACCGCGACGTCATGCACCGCGCCGTCGTGGCGGGCCAGGAGGCGCATGCCGCAGGCCGCGTCGAGCGCCACGACCCGCCCATCGTCCAGCCCCGCCACCATCTCGCCGGAGGGCGCTGGCGCCAATCCCCAGGCCGCCGTGTCGGGGACGGCCCGGCAGATCGGCGCAGCGTCCAGCGCCCAGCGCGCCACCCCGTCAGCCCCCGCAGTCCACACAGCCCCCCCGAACACCCGGAGGGTCCGCAGGTCCGGCTGGTGGGCCTGGAAGTCCGCCAGCGACGCGCCGCTCTCAAGGCTCCACGCCCGCACACGCCCCCCCTGAACCGCCGACCACACCCGCCCCCCGTCGAGGGCGACGGCGTGAACGCGCTCGCCCGTCTCGAACCGCTGCGCGACCCGTCCCGTCTGCAGATCCCACGCGATCACCGCGCCGTCCCAGCCACCGGAGACAGCCCAGCCATTCGCCACCGCAACATCCTCGACGACGCTGGCGTGACCGGAGAGGACCCGGGACAGTTCGCCTGTCTCACCCGCGCGCTCCAGGGCGGCGCCGACCGCCGCACGCAGCCCTGCTGGCCGGTCCTCGACGAGCGACCACGCCGCGCGCAGCAGCGCCAGCGCAGCGCTGGGATCGCCCTCCAGCCGCTCCTGGTTGGCGGCGCCGAGCAGCGCGCGGACCTCCAGGGCGAGCTTCGCCCGCCGGGTCTCCAGCAGGGCGTGCTCCGTCTGCTCCCGAGCGCTGCTGGCCTCGGCGCGCGCGAACTCGGTCCGTATCCAGAGCTGGACGAACACGATCAGGGACGTCGTCAGGACCACGAACAGCATCCCCGCGAGCGCTGACAGCCGGGGATTCGCGGCGACGACCCGCCGCGCGCGCTGGGCCAGGGAGTAGCGATAGGCTGAGACCAGCCCGCCGGTCCGCCACACCTCGACGTCTGCGGCCAGATCGCTCGGAGACGCGTATCGGAGGGCAGGATCACGGTGGGTCGCGCGACGGATCACGCTGGACAGATCTGCCGGCAGTCCGCCACCAGCGACGATGGGTGGGGGCCCCACATCGACCAGCTTCCGCAGGATCTCGCGGGAACCGAGCCCCCGATAGGGCCGCCTCCCCGTGGCGATCTCCAGCAGCAGCATCCCCAGGCTGTACACATCCGAGCGGGGGTCGACCGGCTCTCCGCGGGCCTGCTCGGGGCTCATGTAGGCCGGCGTACCCATGATCGCGCCGACACGTGTCATTCCTGCAGAGAGGGCCCCGTCTTCCACCCCTTCCGCCGATGACTCGTCCGCTTCGTCCTGCACACGGGCCAGCCCCCAGTCGACCACGAGGGTCTCGCCGAACGCCCCCACCATGATGTTGTCCGGCTTGAGATCACGGTGAATCACGCCGCGGCTGTGGGCATACGCGACCGCCTGGCAGACGTCATCGAAGTGAGAGAGCAGGGCCAGCCGCTGCGCCCGATCGTCGCACGCATGCAGCGCCGCCGTGAGCGACCGCCCGCGGACGCGCTTCATCGTGTAGTAGAGAGACCCATCAGCGCGGCGACCCAGCTCGTGGACCGGCACGATGTTGGGGTGATCCAGGCGCGCCGTCACGCGCGCCTCGCGGAGAAAGCGCGCCACCATCTCGGCTGGCGCGGCCGCTGGCCCATGACTCAGCAGCTCCTTGAGCGCGACCGTCCTCCCGAGCACGCGATCGTCCACCGCGGTGACGCGGCCCATTCCGCCCCGTCCGAGCAGCTCACGGGACCGGTAGCGGCCCTCCATCTCGCCGACCAGCGGGGCTTGCCCCTGTTCTGAAGCCCTCTCCTGGTCCGAGGGGAGCTCAGCGCGCCGCTCCGACGGGGGATCGTCGCCTGGCAGGAAGGTGAAGGAGTCTGTCATCGCCCGCCTCGCCCGTTCCAGTCATGCACCCGCTCCCAGGAGTGCGCTCAGCGAAGCTTGGCGCCGAAGCCCTCGACCGTGACGCACTGGACATAGACGAGGAACAGATAGGATTGGTTCTGCCAGCTCACCTCGACGTCGGCCAGAAAGTCAGCGCCGGCCTGCTCGCGGGCGTCCTCGTAGGCCCGCCGTTTGCTCGGGCTGAAGCTGACCACCGCCGGGAAGTGTTGAGAGACGCTCGCTGGAATCGTCGGAGGGATGGGTACAAAGCTCCAGCCACAGTTCGTCGCCGACGTCCGGCCGATCAGGTCGTAGTCGGCCTCGTGCTCCAGACTCAGCCGAATGTGCTCGTCGCGCTCTGCCGGTCCCGGGATCAGCCCCGACCCGGCCCGAGAGGCCAGACAGCCTCCCAGGAACAACACTGCTCCGATTCGAATCATCGCTACCTCCGCTCATCAGAGCGTACCACAGCCGGGCGACGGGCCCGGACACCCTACTCCTCCACGCAGCCGGTCGAGTCGCAGGTGAAGTCGCTGACCCCATCGTAGGTGTAGCCGGTCTTGACATAGGTCACGTATACGTCGCCCGGTGCGTTGTCGTTCTTGCCCTCGCCCCAGTCACAACCCGCGCTACTGAAAGAAGACACATGGTCTGAATAGAAGGTAACGCCGCCGCCGACAGTCGCCGCGAGGTTCCCCGTGAAGCTCCCGCCTGTGCAACTCGCCGCTGTCGTCGCGGTGTTGCTGCCGATCAGGAAGAGCCCGCCTCCGGAGTTCCCGCTGGTGTTCCGCTCCACCGCCGTCTCGTCGAGCTCCAGCCCGCCCTCGTAATGGTAGATGCCGCCGCCGCTGCTCTCAGCGGTGTTGTCGATGATCGATGAGTCGCGAATGACCTGCTGGGTGTCGTCAGTCGACAGGGAGACTCCTCCACCGGCTCCCTCCGCAGCGTTCGCGCTGATCGTGGTGCCATCGAGCAACACGGATCCCGCGTCGGCGCTGAGTCCCCCGCCGTTTCCACCAGTGACGTTTCCGCTGACGGTCGTGCTCGTCATCTCCAGCATGGTGCTGGTCAGTTGGTTGGAGACGTAGACACCACCACCACCCTCCAGCGCCTCGCTCTCCGAGATAACGCTGTCTGTGATGGAGATACGCGCATAGTCGAACTTGAGCGCGCCGCCAGAGGCTGTTGTATAGCCCTCGGTCAGCGTGAGGTTGGAGATGAAGACACGCATGGCGCTGGTGCTGGTGCCGACGAGCTCCATGACGCGGACGGTGTCGCCGCCGGAGAGCACCACCTCGTCTGCGGTGCCGCGCCCCTCTATGTAGACGAGCAGGTCCTTGACCTCCCCGGCGGCGCAGGGACCGTCGATGCCCGTGTCGCCGGTGGGTTCGGTCGGCTGGGTGATGGTGATTGAGGCGTAGTGGGTGCCGGGACAGAATCGCAGCGTTCCGTTCTGACAGAAGGTCAGCTCGGTGGGCTCGAAGGCGGTGCCGTCAAGCTCGAGCACCGTGACGTCACCCGAGGCGTCCTCGAAGTTCGCCGGCGACAGCTCCTCGGTACACCACTCGTCGGTCCTGGGCTTCGTCGTTCCGGTCGTGCCCCCCGTCGTGGTGCCCGTGGTCCCTGTCGTGCCTCCTGTGCTGCTGGTCGTGGCGGTGGTGGGCTGGCTCGTGGAGGTGGTTCTGTCCGACTGATCGTAGGACACCGGCTCTGGAAAGCAACCAGCGAGGAACCCTGTGAGAATTGCGACCCGCATCCGTCACTCCTCAACGTCATGTCTCGGTAACCGCTCGTTGGCCGCGGTCGTGGGGGCCGAAGCCCGAGGCCCGGGGATGGGGAACCCGGGCTTCGGGCACAAACCACACCGAGGTCGATCTACGAAGCTGCCGGCCTCGTCGCGAGATCAGGCGTTCCTGCGTCTCGACAGTTCATCCACGATGATGACACGACATTGGCCGTGGAAGACCTGAAAGGCCTGCGCAGGGTCAAGCGGCGTGGTCGTCGGCCAGACCTCTTGATCTCGCGGATCGCGGTCTTGTGGAATCGAGGTCTCGCGGGTCCGTGGTTCCGCGTGCTGCACCCTCTCGCTTCGTTCGCGTGGAGACGTACCGACTCGGCTTCGCGGTCTCACGGTCGATCGGTGTCGCGGTCCGTCGGCAGCGCGGCTTCACGGTCAACGGAGCCGCTCTGGAGGAGCCGCGGTTTCGCGGGGCGCTTCGCTCACGGTTCCACGGACCGCGACGGCTCCACAGCGGGAACATCGCTCGAGAACATGCATCAGGGTCGAACAACGACTGCTCCACAACGGGAACGAACGTCAGAGCTGGAATGTGGTCGTTCACCAACACACAAGTTGCTCAACCCACCAGGGCTCGAACCCGCCGATAGGTGGCAATCCCCTTGGGATTGCCAGGTTCGAGGGCTGGCAGTCTGGCTCAGATCGACGAAGGAGAGATGAGTGGGCCCACCAGGAATTGAACCCGCCGACAGGCGGCAATCCCAAGGGGATTGCCAGGGTCGAGTCCAGGTGCTCTGGCTCAGATCGACGAAGGAGAGATGAGTGGGCCCACCAGGACTCGAACCTGGAACCTGCGGATTAAGAGTCCGATGCTCTGCCAGTTGAGCTATAGGCCCGTGCTCTGGTTTCTCGTGTTCCTGCTTCTCTCTTCTACTCTCGTTTCTCTACTCTCGTTTCTCTACTCTCGTTTCTCTACTCTCGTTTCTCTGTTCTTCTTCCGTGCTCTCGCTCGCGCTTTAACCCGCGATCTGAGAGCCCGCCGCTGGCATCGACGAGGGGGCTGTTGACGAGGGTGAGTGATGGGAATTGAACCCACGACCTCCAGGGCCACAACCTGGCGCTCTAACCGACTGAGCTACACCCACCGCACGGGTCAACACCGACACCTGAGCGCCGGCAACGAAGGCTAACCCCACGCGAAGATCTGGCAAGCCCTGAAGCGCGGGCCGTCACGGCCGCAGGAGCGCGAGCATGGGATGGTCCGCCGGCGGGGGCAGCGCGGCCTCCTCGAGCATCGTCCGCACGATCAGCTCAGGCTCGGGCGAGGCTCCCCCGGGCAGGGCGGCGCGGATCAGCGCCATGGTGATCGGGTCTTCCGCCAGGGGCAGCGCCCCCCGCGCCGGCCCGAGCGGCGGCGGAGCCTCCTGCATGGCCCGCGGCAGCCACCCGACCGGCGCCGCCTCCTCCGCGGGCATGGGGCTCCACAGCGCGTCGTCGATCGGGGCGATTATCTCAAGCTCAACCAGCAGGCCCGGCAGCGTCCCCCACGCCTGCTCAGAGCGCCACGGGGTGTCGTCCAGGCGCGTGTGCAGCGCGGGCGGAGCCAGCTCCCACGGCCACGGGACGGCGCTCGCCAGGGGCTGCCCGCTGAGCGGCTCGCGGTCCCCGGCAGCGCCGATCAGCGGTCCTCCCGGAAACAGCCGCACGAGCTGCCCGACCCCCACCAGGCCGCTCGCCTCGGTGTCAGACGCCCCGCCGAGCGTAGGATGGACGGCCATAGCGGGCCCCACCGCGGGCATGATCCATCCCAGCAGCCCATCTGCCAGCGCCATGAACGCGGTCGTGACGCCGTCGTCCGCGCTGCCGGCCAGTCCGTCCGGCCCGGCGATCCAGCTCGCGTCGCCGCTGCCCAGCAGCCCCGTCGGACCCCACTGAAGCGGGGTGGTGCCCGCCGGTCCGCTGAGGGCTGCTGGACGCCCACGCGCGTCCCAGCTCACCCGCCACATGCCCGTCGGCGCGTCGATCGCAGTCAAACGCAGGAGCGGATCCCATGTGAGCGCGCACGTCCCGCGCCCCCCCACCACCTCGGTCAACCTCCCCGCGTCGTCGCGCTGGAAATCCAGCCCCTCCGCGCCCACCCCCCAGGCCTGGGGCCCCGGCGGCGGCCGAGCCGTGACGATGCGGCCGTCGGCGTCGAACCCCAGCTCCGTGCCGAACGGGCCCCGGGCCACCCCGTCCTCCCACGTCCACCCCTCCTCCTCGGGATCCTCCGGCTCGATGCCCTGCAAACGCCCGTCGTCGTCCACCACTCGGAGCTGTCGGCTCCCGCCGCTCTCCTGCCGCCAGCGGACCCGCCCGTCGGCCTCCAGGCGCGTGGTCCGCACCTGCAGCAGCCGGCTGTCGGAGTCCAGCACCTCCTCCACCACCAGCGCGCCCTCGTACCGCCGCCGCAGGATCTCGCCCCCGGACAGACGCACCAGCTTCACCCGCCCCGCGCTGTCGCGATCGATGCCCACGCTGAGATCGCCCGGACCGTGCCCGGTGAGCAGCCACCCCGCGGCGTCGCGTGTCCAGCGCCAGACCCGCTCGCCGAGCGTCGCGCGGACCACGTAGCCCCGGGGATCCCGCGCCAGCCGCACCCCGCCGCTCTCGCCGATGACGCGCCCCGCCGGATCACGCTCCACCGTGACCGCTGCGTCCGAGCCCTCCCAGGTCACCACGCGCCCCACAGCGTCTCGCCGGAGCGACAGTCGCCAGTCTCCTGCCTTCACCTCTCGCAGCCGCCCCGCGCCGTCGCGCCCAAGGGAGAGCTCGAGGCCCGGTGCTGTGATCTCCGCGACCCGCCCGTCGAGATCGCGTCTCCAGCGCACCGCCCCTGCTGCGATGGGGCGACCCATCGCGTCCCGCCGGATCTCCAGGACCTCATCCCCCCACACCAGCGCCGCGATATCTCCCAGGGTGTCGCGCTCGATCCGGATGATTCGTCCCCCGGGTCGCAGCACCGCCGAGGAGCGCCCCAGCCCATCTCGCAGCACCCCCAGCGTGCGCCCGTCGTCCCCCACCACCCGCGTGAGCCGACCGTCCGCACGCCGCTGGAACTTCAGCGCCCCGAAGACGCTGTCGGAGAGCTGGCGGAGGTTGCCGAGCGGTCCCCAGCTCAGGGTCGTCTCACGAGTGGTGGGATCGACCACCGTGCGCACCCGTCCGCGGGTGTCGCGCGTCACCTTCCACCGCGCTCCGGAGCGGCCGATCACCGCCGCTGGCAACCCCTCCGGGCCCCGCGCGATGTGGATCTCGTTCCCCGTCGCGTCGATGATCGCCGAGACCTCCCCCCGAGAGCTCCGCTCCAGCCGCGTGGACGCGCCGTTCGGATCGGTGATCTCCACGACCCGCCCGCTAGGATCGCGCCGCAGGTGGGTGAACTGACCGCCGCGCACCACCTGGGTGATCTCGCCCTCGGTGTCCCTCTCCCAGCGCTCCGACCCGCCCATCGGATCGGTGACCTGCACCACCCTCCCCGCGTCATCCCGCGCCCAGCGCCACCGCGCCCCGCTGGGCATCGTCAGCGCCTGGACCCGGTCCTGCCCATCGACGCGCAGGCGCCAGCGCGCCCCACCGGGGGCCTCCACCCCCACCTCTCCGTCATCTCGGGTGATGCGGGTGTGGAGCCCGCGGGGGTCTGACCAGCCTGCGATTGTGCGCTCGCCACCGGCTGCGGTGCGGTACCACGTGCGGGCGACCCGACCCGCGCCATCCCGCACCTCCAGCGCGAAGTCCCCCCGCTCTCCGGAAGCCACCGGCGAGACGGTGAGCTGGCGCCCCAGGATGTCGCGGACGACGAGCCCCGAGCCCCAGATCAGGTCGAGCCGCTCCATGCCCGGCCCCGACAGCGCGGTCACCCGTCCGGCGTCATCGTAGGCCACGTCCAGCCGGCTGCCGTCGCCCCAGATGACCGCGGTGAGCCGCCCCGCGTCGTCATACAGAAACCGCCGTCGCCCAAGCGCCGCCGTCGCCACGCTGTACAGGCGCTCGCCCTCACGGTCGAGCCGCAGTCGCTCCGGAGGCGGCCAGCGCTCGGTGAGCGGGAGCCCGTTGTAGGTCCACGCGCCGCCCTGCCAGGTCCTCTCCAGATCGGCGGCGTCCCACTCCTGCACCCACAGGTGCCCGTCCACCGGATCCACCGCCACCACCGGACGCGCCCACCCGCCCGCTCCCCACGGCCGCGCCGCCACGGTCTGGGGCGGGAGCGGCCCGATCCACAGCGGCCCATCGGGGCCGAGGAGCGGAAGGGGCCGGGCCATCGCCGCCAGCCCCAGGACGAGCGCGATCATCCCCGAGCGCGCCCCCTGTTTACGGGGTCCCGGCTCACGGGACCGCGAACAGGACCAGGCTGCCCCAGATGGAGGCCCGGTCGAAGTCCTTTCCGATCAGCGCGTCGCGCAGGAGCGTCTCGCGCGCCTGTCCCAGCACCCGCGTGGTGTTGCGATCGCGGTTGAGGGCCTGGTAGAAGCCGTCCATCATCCGCTCCAGCGCCGGATCGGGCACCTCCCACAGCGTCACCGCCACCGCCTCTGCCCCCGCGTCGAACAGGGCCCGCACCCGCGCCAGCTGCACCTCCGCAGACGCCGGGGCCGTGATCATCACCATCTGCGCCTTGATGGGGGTCGCCCGGATGTCGCTCAGCCGGAGGTCTCCGTCAGCCAGCTTGAACCCCCCGTCGGACGCCATCGGGACATCGGAGATGTGGATGTACCGCGCCGCCGCCGCCAGGGAGTTCCACGTCGCCAGCCGCACGTTCGGGCCGGTCTTGATCTCCCGGAAGCCCTCGCCGAAGTTGCGCTGACCCGAGAGGATGTCGACCGGCAGATCGGACTTCTTCTTGTACCGATTCATCAGATCCGCGTCGGAGATGTTTCGGCCCTTCAGCTTCTCGGACTTCTTCTCGTCGTCCTTCTTGCTCTTGTCGCCGTCTGCCTTCTCGCCGTCTGTCTTCTCGCCCTCTGCGCCTTCAGCGCCCTCCTCCACCGGCACGTCGTCGGGCACGCCCTCGCTGGGACTCGCCAGCGCCAGGTAGTCTGGCTTGAACTGCCCGTCGGACTTTCCGGAGAATAGATCTCGGAGGGTCTGACTCACGCACATCGTGCGGATGTCGGCCAGGTATCGCAGCCCCGCGGACTGCTCAGGGAACGTCGTGAACGGGAACTGCAGCAGCGGCTCGTCGGCGATCACCAGATAGCGTCCGTAGCCAGTCAGCTCCTGGATGAACGGATCGAGCAGCAGCGAGCGCAGGCGATCGCCCGTGCGGTGCTGCGCGCGCTCCTCCGTCTGAGCCGCCGCCGCCAACGAGCTCGCCTGCTCGGCGGCCGCCTGCTGGATCCGATCGCTCTTGCCTAGCCCCCGCATGCCGCCGCCCGCCGGGGTGAGCACGACCCCATGCGCACCAGACGGCGCGAGCCGGAACGAGAGAATCGCCGCCCGCGGAGACAACTCTCGGAGCGATTCTACCGTGATGCCGGCCGTCGGCTGTAGCCGCGCGAACGCCACGCTGCTCTCCCCCGCGGTCTTCTCGGCGACGACGTACGCGTTCAGCGCCTCCATCGGCGCGGCGCCCCCGGCCTGGTACAGGGCCATCCCCGCGCGCACTGCAGCTGCGGCCGACAGCACGGACTCGCGCTGCGCCGTCTCCAGACCCGCCAGGAAGTCCCGTCCTCGGACGACGTCACTCTGCAGGGACCCCAGCCGATGGCCCACCTCGTGCGCCGCCAGCGCCGCGCCCAGCGCGGGGTCTTCGCTCTGCCCTGCCAGCAGCGTCAGGTCTTGATCGACGTCGAGGCCGGCGGACCCGTCGAGCACCGTGCCGGTGCCCAGGAGGCCCTGCCGGTGAAGCGGCAGGTGAGCCAGCGCCTGTACATACTGATCGAGGGCGCGGTCGTCGCGGCTGCCCGCCGCGGCTCGACCGTTCGCCCACAGGCGCACCCCCTCGGTCCACGACTCCGCCAGCCCGGGATCGGGGGTGGAGCCGCCAGCCAGCGCCGCCCAGATCTGCGCGCCCTTGCCATCGTCCGCCGCGAAGTCCGCCCGCTCTCCGGCCAGCATCCTGCGTGCGCCGAGCTCAAGCGTAAGCCCGGGAGCGTCCCCGGCAGAGCGCGCCAGCGCGGTGCGCAGGTCTCGCGCGCTTCGGGGGTTGCTCACCCGCACCGCCGCTTCCAGCGCCAGCCGGGCCGCCACCGCCGTGACCGGGTCTCCCGAGCGATCCGCCGCCGACATCGATCGTTCGAGCCAGTCCGGCGCGGCATCACCGGCCACGCGACCGAGCGCCAGGTACGCCGCAGCAGCCTGCTGAAGCGAGAGGCCTGAGAGGGGCATCAGCGCGACCGCCGCCTGCCGCTTGCCCTGGCTCGCCAGCCCCAGCGCCTGGAGCGCCCCTGCCGGAGCACCGTCGAGGTGCTCTGCGGCCGCGTCGACCGCCGCTGACCGCCCCAGCGCGTATGCCGCCAGTCCTGACGTCCACGCCGCCTGAGCCTGCAGCTCCGGCTGGGTCGCTGCGGCGCGCGCCGCCTCTGCCGTGTCGTACGCGGCCACCACCTGCCCGGCCTGCAGGTGGAGCGCGGCCAGCCGCACGCCCAGCGTCGCCGCCGCGTCCGTCGCGCCAGCAGCCTCGAGGGCGGTCCGCGCTTCTCCCAGCACCTCGGCTGCCGCCGCGGGACTCCGCGTCGCTCCAGCCAGGGCCTCCACCGACTTCAGCCCCGCATCCACAGCGGCGCGATCGCCCTCGGCGAGCGCCACCTTTGTTCCGGCGATGGCCCAGCCCAGCGCGTCGGCCATCGGCGCCGCGCCAGAGCTCCCCATCGCAGCGCGCCCCGCCTCCCCTGCGATCTGCGCACGCGGGTCGGCGTCCTTCGCGGTGACCTCCCAGGCCTTCAACGCCGCCTCGGTCTCGCCACGCCCCGCGTGAACCTCTGCACGCAGCGCCGCGGCGCGCCAGCCGCTGACCGCCTCGGCGGCCGTCACCTGCGCCGGCTTCAAGCGCTTCTCTGTCGCGAAGGTCAGCAGGGCGGCGAGCCCCTCCGAGCCACCGTCCGCCTCGGTGCGCGGCGCGCCGGCCAGGATGGCGCGAACGATAAGCGGCGCGGCGACGTCTTCCGCCCCCGTCTGCTTCGCGGCCGCCGCGGCCTCGACCGCCAGCCCGGAGGCCAGCGCCAGCTCCGCGCGGAGCGCGTGGTGCAGTTCTGCGCGCCCGCCGATGGCCTGGGTGGCGTCCAGGCGATCGTAGACCGCCCGCTCCCGCCCGCCGGCAGCCGCTGCGAGCAGCCGCCATACGCTGTCGTCCTCGGGCTTCTCGGCCAGCAGCGCCTCCGCGGTGGTCAGCGCCTCATCGCCACCCGCCAGCGACTTGCCGCGGGCTTCCTCCAGCCTCTCTTCAAACGTCGGTGCTTCTGGCGGCGGCTTCGCCTTCGCCTTGACCACCTTGGTCGGCCCGGGTTCCTTCGGGGCCTCATCGCCGCTGCACGCCATCGCGAGCGCCAGGGGAATCAGGTACCGCCACATCTTCGACCTCCGCTGGACACCCGGGTTTACCACAGGGCGCGGGCCGGGTGGGTCCTTTGAACCGCAAACAGGTTCGGCGGCCCACCGAAGGTCAGCGGCAGCTCCGCTCGCCGTTCGCGAAACAGGTGAACGTCCGCTCTCCCGTGAGTGAGACCATCGCTACCAGACGTTCGCTGCCGCGTATCCCGGTGACCCGGCATGGACCGCGTCCGGCGTCGGCGATCACCACGGAAGCGCCACCGCGACCGCTCCCGGCGTGGCAGCGGATCTGGAGGTCGGTGATCGTGGGGTCTGCGGTGCGGAACTCCACCCGGAAAGACGTCGCTACAGGCGCAGCCTCCGTCGTCGGCGCCGCGGCGGAAGGGGCAGCGGACGAATCCGAGGATGGCGCAGCGTCCGTCGCCCCGTCCTCGGCGGTGAGCGTGGGCGTGATGCGCGGCGAGCCGATGCGCGGAGCGCCGGATATCGGCGCGGGCTGGGCTGAAGCAGACTGAGCTGAATCAGACTGAGCCGAAGTAGCCTGAGCTGAAGCAGGCTGATCCGCGCGGATCGTCGGCGCCGCGGTCGCGCGAACGGCAGACGTCGTCCGCTCCGCCCTCTCGGCGGCCGGGCGCTCGGCCTTCGCCGGGGCGGGACGAGGAGCCGCCTCGACGCGAGACGTTGTCTTCTTGTCAGCGGAGCGTGACGCCTTCGTGGCCTTCGCCGGAGGCGCCTTCGCCGTCTTCGCCGCTGTCTTCGTTTTCTTTTCGGGAGCCGCCTTCGCGGCCTTCGACGCGGGGCTCGCGACAGGCGCAGCGTCTACGATCGGCGCGTTCTCTGGGGAGACGTTCGCCGCCTCCATCTGCGGCTGGGGCGGCGCAGAGACCTCCTCTGCCTCCAGAGCAGCCGGCGCGTGCGGCCATAGCTGCCAGGCCATCGCCCCGGTGGCAGCGATGCCCAGGATCATCGCCAGCGCGAGCCACGGCGGCCGGCGACGCGGCGCGGGTTGCTCGAATTCGTCCAGCTCCCCGCCGTGAGCCGACACCGCGATCCCTACGCCTGGTCCGTCGTCTTCTGCGAAGTGGGAGATGCCCAGGCCCGGTCCGGGTGCGTCGTCTTCGAGATCTCCCTCGAGATCGTCTTCGAGCACCACCAGCGTGCCGGGGCTCGAAGAAGCTCCCGGGTGGGACGGCACGCCTGGATGCGAAGGAACACCCAGGTGCGGCATCACCGGGCCAGAGGGCGGCTCTGTCCGGCGGCGCGGCGACGCGGTGGAGTAGGCGCTGTCCAGCTCTGCCAGGACCTCCACTGGCGGGAGCCCCGGCAGCTCGGGAAGCCTCGGGACCTCCGGGTCATCGACCACCGTGGCGTCGATGTGGCCCGGCCTCAGAGGGAGCGTGACCTCCTCGGTGAGCGGAGGCTCGGCCGCGCCAGCTCCAGCTATCGGCAACGCCGTCACCGGCAGGCTGCTGTAGGCGGCCGGAGCTGGCGCGGGGCCCGGCGCAGGCGTCACCGGCTGGACGTGGCGAGGCTCGGGAACCGCCGCCTCCTCCGGCGCACAGAGCCGCTCGATGAGCACCGGGACCGCGCCAGCGGCCCACGACTTGAGTCCGGTGGACCGAAGCTGCGCGATCTGCCGGGCGAGAGAGCCCTGCACGCTGCTCAGCGTGGGGCGGAACGCCGGGTCCCATGTCAGGCACTCCCGCATCAGGTCGAGCAGGGACTCCGGGGGGGTCTCGGTGCCCCCTCTCGCCAGCACGCGGATAAGACCACGACGCACGGTCGCGGCGTGGCGTTCGGCGTCTTCTCCAGCGGCGGCCGGCGCGCGACCCGACAGCAGCTCCACCAGAAGGGCCCCGAGCGCGTAGACAGCGGCGGACTCCCCGGCACCCGGAGGGAGGCTGTATGCGCACACGCCCCCCATCGGCTCGCCGACGGCCCGCACCTCGAAGCCCGCCAGCTTCACGCCGCCCAGGGCGTCGATCAGGATGCTCCCCGGATCCGGCCCCGGGTGGCGAAGGGAGAGCCCGTCCGACGCCCTGGCCTCGAGAGGACCGGTCAGCAGCGCGCCACACACCGCCGCGGCGATCTCCATGCCCGCGCGCATGGGGAGGATCTGCTCGCGCTCTCGCAGGGCGTCCAGCACCCGCCGCAGACTGACACCGGAGAACCCCTCGTAGACCTCTGCCAGGCGCGCGTCCATCCGCGTGACGCCCACCAGCCGGAGGACGGCCTGGGCATGCACCCGCAGGAAGAGCGTCGAGCGGCTGCGCAGCACCGACAGCTCGTCCAGCGACACATCGCGCTCGGCGAACCGCACCAGCACCCGGACGGCAGGAGCGTCGTCGCGCTCCAGCCACCCCTCGCGGACTCCTTCGTCCCAGGCTGCCCAGTCGCCGCCGAGCCGAATCGTCAGCTTGCCCACACCCGCCTTCCTTTCCGAGCCGGTGCCTGCCCGTGTCCTGCCGCGCGCGACGCCGGGGCGCATCCCGGTATTTGGATGTAGCACGTTCTTCTCCTGTGGTGACCCGGTCGGAGGAGGCAACGCGTGAAGCACCCTGTGGCTTTCACGCGGCCCCCGGTTCTGATATGGGGCCGGTCCACCCTGCCCCTGCGAGCAGACCATGGCCTCACGCCGCACTCCCGAGTCCGCACCCACCTCGGAGCCGGAGGAGACGGAGCCGTCGCTCACGAACATCCCTTCGGATGACGACTCCAGCGCCAGCACCCCCGCTGGCCAACAGCTCCCCGCGCTCTCCAAGGCCACCAGCCCGTCCCGCAAGGACGATCTGCTGTCGTACTACCTGGCGGAGGTCCGGCAGTACCCGCTGCTCGACCCCGAACAGGAGCGCGAGCTGGCGATCCGCTACGTCGAAGAAGACGATCAGCAGGCGGCCCACCAGCTCATCACCGCCAACCTGCGGCTGGTGGTCAAGCTGGCGTTCCAGTACCACCGCCAGTGGTCGAACGTGCTCGACCTCATCCAGGAGGGGAACGTGGGTCTCGTGGAGGCCCTCAACCGCTACGACCCCTACCGGGGGGTGCGCTTCTCCAGCTACGCGCAATTCTGGATCCGCGCGCTGATCCTGCGCTTCCTGATGGACAACTACCGGATGGTCCGTCTGGGCTCGACCCGTCACGGTCGCAAGCTTTTCTTCCAGCTCCAGAAGGAGCGCGACCGGCTGCTACAGGCCGGGGTGCAGCCCTCGACCAAGGCGCTCGCGGAGGCCCTGCAGGTGCCCGAGCACGAGGTGGTCAACGTCGATCGCCAGCTCCGCGCGCCGGCGCTGTCGCTGCACGGCCCTGCCGCGGGGGCCGAGGGGCGCTCGCTCGACGAGGTGATCACCGACGCCGACGATCGCGATCCCGAAGCGCAGGTTGCCAGCTCTGAGCTGGGGGCGGTGGTGCGCCGACACCTCAACGTCTTCTCCACCACCCTGCGCGACGACCGCGAGCGAGCGATCTGGCACGATCGGATGACCTCCCGCGACCCCTCCAGCCTGGCCGAGCTGGGAGAACAGTACGGCGTGAGCAAGGAGCGCATCCGGCAGGTAGAGGCGCGCATCAAGCGGCGGCTGCGTGAGCACCTGACCCGCGAGATGGGCTCGGAGATCGCCTTCGAATTCGACATCCGCGAGGACTGAGCCGTGCCGACCCTCTCGATGCGCCACGCCCGGCGTCGGCTCGCCCGCGCGCTCCTGCACCGCATGGTCGACACCCCCGACGCCGCCCCCACAGACGGCGGACGCGGGACCAGCCCGTTCCGCGGCCCCCTGCCCGCTCCCAGCGACGCCCTTCCGCCCTGCGTCACGCTGGCGCTGACCGCCCAGGCACCCGACATCGCCGAGCGCCTGCGCGCCTGGCTGGCGGAGAACCCGCCGGGGTCTGGCGCAGGGTGGGACACCATCACCGTGGTCTCTCTCCGCCTCATCCACCTCGCGGTGGTCCGCGTGCAGGCAGATCTACCCACGGCCCTGGGCCGAGAGTTGGCGGGCGCGGCGAACTACCACGCGCTCCACCTCGTCCGCGAGCACCCATTCGACGCCGGCAGCGCCGACGCCGTGCTCTGTCACGCCGCCCTGATCATCGCCGGCTGCGCCTGGCCCGAGCTGCCCTCCGGTCGCCGCTGGCGCGGGCCTGCGCTGGCCGGCATGGGCCGCGCGCTCCCGCAGCTCGTCGGCGACGACGGCGGCCTGCAGCAGCCGCTGCCAGAGTCACTGCGGGCGCTGTGGTGTGCCGCGCTGGCGCGCGCCTTCTGCGCAGCCAACCACGAGTCGTTCCCCGCTGACGGCGCGCTGCTCCGCGGGACAAGCGCGGCGTGGCGGCTAGGCGGAGACCTCGGCACCCTGCCCACGGGGAGCCCCTCGCCGACGCCGCTGCTGCCCCTGGGTGACACCCCGGTTCCGCACACGCTGCGCAACCTCGCGCTCGTCTGGGGCCTCGACGACGGGCCCGCGGGGTCGCTGCCCGCGCCGGTCTGCGCGCTGCTCACCGGCTCCGAGCCCACCACCCCGCCCACAACCATGGCGGGCAAGACGTGGTCTCTGTGGTCGTGGCGCGACGCCGACACGTGCGTGGCGCACATCGCCATCCGCAAGCGACCCGCGCGGGTCTGGGCCACCGGAGCCCGCTCGATGCTCGTGTGGGATCTGGCCGACGGCGGCCTGGTGCGCGGCGGCCTCGACCACGACGGCGCGCTCAGCCGCGCGCGGGTGGATGGCCCGGCCGTCTCGATCGATCTGTCGCGCGACGACGGAGAGCGGCGGATCGTGCTGCGGCAGGCGCGCCTGCGGGTGACCGACACCGGAGTCCGGCAGGTCCGCTGGGCGATCGACGCGCGCTGGCCGCTGGCCCCCGGCGGCACTGACGACAAGCCGAATTTCAACGGCAAGTGCGGCCGCACCCAGCTCATCGTGACGGTCGATCCGGCGTGGCGGTGGGCGCTGTCAGACGAAGCCGACGGCGTGCGCTGGCTGACCGGTGAGGGTGAGATCGAGCAGGTGCGGGTGACGTTCGAGGTGCGCTGATCGCTCGCCCCACGTCGAGTACCTACGCTGGACACCTATGCCGGGAACTGCTCCAGCAGCCGCGCGACCTCCAAGGCGGCGTCGGCCTCGGCCTGCGCCTCCAGACCGGCCCGCTCGAGCTGCGAGATGTCCTCGGCGAGGTTGTCCATAGCGGTGTCGGCGAGCTGCCGATCGCCCAGATCGGCCAGGTCGTTGAGCGCTGACAGAGCGGTGTTCACCTCATCGACCAGCCCCTCGGTGCCGGGCTCGGCGACCAGTCCCGCTGGAGCGCCCTCGACCACCTGGCGGGTGCGGCAGCGATCGGACAGGTAGGCCAGGGTGTCGGCCAGCCGGTCCATCTGACCGTTCAGCTCCTCATAGGTCACGCGAGCGCGGGCCAGCTCAGCGTCGACCGATGCGTGGTCCTCTTCGGTGACCTCCGAGGCCTTGCCGGGCGGAGGCACGGTGAGCCCGAGATCAGCCGTGCGCTCCATGATCTGCCGCACAAACTCCCGCACGGCGGACGCGGAATTCTCATAGGCGGTGGCCGCGCGCTCCAGCCCCTCGGGGGGGATGGTGCCCTCAGGGAGCTGCTCGACCTGCGGACGGTGGCGCGCGGTGATCGCCACATGGGCACGCAGCAGGAGGACGGCACGGGTGCGCCACACCAGACCCATCACGCGCCGCATGCGCTCGGCGCGGCGGTCGAGCATCTGGGCGTCGTCTTCGTAGCGGGCGGCCAGCTCGTCGCGATCCTCCTTGGCGGAGATCTTGTCGCGCTGGATGCGCAGGTACTCGATCTGGTCGTTCACCGCGCGGTGGCTGGTCTCCAGCTTGACCTCCAGCTCGGCGAGCCGGCTGGGGTAGTGCAGCAGATCGTTGCCGGACAGCCAGTCCGCGCGGCGGGAGCCACCCAGCAACGACGGACGGGGAGCGCGTACAGCGCCGCTCGCACCCAGCCGCTGCGGCTGCTTGCCGTTGCTCGACAGGAGTCGCGGCAGCTCGAGAGCCGCATAGACCCCGAGGCCGATCACGCCGAGAACGAAGGCGACCAAGAGGACCAGATAGGCAAAGGGCATGTCACGGCCTTATCAAACTCCCGTTGGAGAGGCGCTGGATACGCCGGCACCTGGTTTTGATTGCGAAGGAGATGAAGCCGTCCCATGAGCACGATCTGGATCGACGCCGACGCCACCCCACGGGCCTGTAAGGAGGTGCTGTTTCGCGCCTCGGAGCGTCGTGGGGTCTCCCTGGTGCTGGTCGCCAACCGCGCGCAGCAGGTCCCGCGCTCCCGACGCATCACCTTCGTGCAGGTCGGCCGGGGCCTCGACGTCGCCGACGACTACATCGCCGAGCGCGTGGTCGAGGGAGATCTGGTGATCACCAACGACATCCCGCTGGCGAGCCAGGTGATCGAGAAGGGCGCGAGCGTGCTGCGCCCCCGCGGAGAGGAGCTGGACCGCGCCAACATCGCGCAGCGGCTGTCGATGCGCGACTTCATGGACGAGCTGCGCGGCAGCGGGGTGATGACCGGCGGCCCGCCCGCGTGGGGAACGAAGGACAAGCAGCGGTTCTCCAACGCGCTCGATCGCTGGCTCACGCGGAACCTGCCGGCGCGCGGCAGGTAGCCGTGCCAGAACCCATCGACACGCTGTCACCCGATCAGCGGGAGGCCCTGAGCACCCTGCATCAGACCCTCGCCGCCGAGGAGCGGGTGCTGGTGCTGGTGGGACCGGCGGGCTCGGGCAAGACCACCCTGCTGCGCGCGCTGCTGTCCGACCTTCGGCGGCGCGAGGTGGCGCTGCTGTGCCCCACAGGAAAGGCCGCGGCACGACTGACGGAGGTCACCGGCCGACCAGCGCAGACGATCCACCGGGCGATCTACGGGCGGGTCTCGTCGGTGGGCGATCGGCTGGTCTTCGGTGGCAAGCGCGCGCCGTGTCCGCCCGGCGGCCTGGTGATCTGCGACGAGGCGTCGATGGTCGACACCGCGCTGCATGAAGACCTGCTCGATCACCTCCCACCCGGCGCGCAGATCCTCTACGTCGGCGATCGCGAGCAGCTCCCGCCGGTCCGCGGCGCATGGGGCCCCGACTTCACGGCTCCCACGGCCGCGCTGGAGACCATCCACCGGCAGGCCGAGGCCTCACCGATCCTCGGTCTCGCCACCGCCATCCGACGCGGTCAGCGCTGGAACGCCTGGCGACCCGGTCGCTGCGAGCGGCTCCGAGGAGATCCGGCGGCGTGGCTGACGGAGGCCCTCACCGAAGGCGCAGACGCGACCCTGATCACCGCGACAAACCAGCGACGGCGGGCCCTGAATGCCAATGTTCGCAGAGCGCTGGGACGCGACGGCCCCCTGGCCCCCGGCGACCGCCTGGTCTGTCTCTACAACAACATCGACGTCGGCATGATGAACGGCGAGGTGGACGAGGTGGTCACGGCGCGGCCGTCGGCAGGGCGAGCCTGGCTGCATGGGGGAAAGCCCTGGGAGGTCAAGCTCGCCGAGCGCGGAGACGTCATCGTCAACACCGTTCTGTTGGGCGCACCGCTGGACGCGTTCCGCAGCTGGCGAGGCAAACGAAGCGGCCCGCTGGAGCGGGCGCTCCACGTCGACTACGGCTTCTGCCTCACGGTGCACAAAGCGCAGGGCTCACAGTGGGACCGGGTGGGCTTCGTCTCGTGTGGGGCCTTTCGGCGGATGCGTGATCGCAAACGGCTCGCCTACACAGCGGTCACCCGCGCGAGCGAGAGACTCACCATCTTCATGGAGGACTAAGCCTGGCGCCCTTCCAAGCGCGGACGAAGCCGGCGCAGCCCTTCCACCATGGCGTCTCGGAAGGCGCGCAGGCGCGGATTGCGTCGCAGGTCGGCGTGAACCAATACCCAGACATCCAGCCCCGGCACCGGCTCGGTGCGGCGCGTCAGCCGGGGCTCGGCCATGAAGCAAGGCAGCTGGGCCAGACCGAGCCCGCCAGCGCAGGCGCTGCGGATGATCTCGCCGTCGAAGATGGCCCCGCGGACAGGGAGCTCGGGGAACGGGGTGTCTCGGACCCAGGCCTGATCCGACTCCGCACCCCGCTGACCGATCCAGCAGTCGCCCTCGCCGTAGATCGCCGTGTAGGCGGTCGCGACCCTGCGACCGGCCAGATCGCCCTCGGGCGAACGTCCGAGTGGCATGAAGCGGATGGCGACATCGGCCTCGCGCTGGGCGAGGCTGGACACCTCGTAGCTGCCCGAGATGCGCAGATCGATCCGGGGCCACCGGCGACAGAACGCGACGATGTCGTCCATGAGGAGATCGGCGGCCACCACCGCGGGCATCGTGACCCAGACGGTGCCCCGCATCTGGTGATCGGCGGCGCAAGCCGCGCGGGCCACCGCGAGCATCGCCTGTTCGGCGGCCTCGGCGGAGGGCAGCAGCGCGGTGGCGGCGGTGGTGGCGTGAAGCCCATCGGGGCGACGCTCGAACAGCTCCAGTCCCAGCCGCTGCTCCAGCGCAGCCACATGCCGGGCGACGGTCGGGCGGCTGACCCCGAGCGCGCTCGCAGCCTTTCGAACGCTGGCGGCCCGGAGCACCGCGAGGAAGACCCGCACGTCATCCCAATCGAAGGGGATCGGCCTCACCATGCTCATAAATGTACACCCCATGAACACATCCGGCCATTGTTCATAACCACCTGGGCCCGTAGAGTTTCGAGAGCGAACCCGGAGAGCCCCATGAACGCCCCCGCCCTTCCCACCCAGAAGACCCTGTCCACCCGGAAGATCTCCTCCGTCTTTCCCTTCGAGTCGCAGTACATCGACGTGCTCGGGTCCCGGATGCACTACATCGACGTCGGAGCGGGAGACCCCGTCCTGTTCATTCACGGCAACCCGACGTCGTCCTATATCTGGCGGAACATCATCCCCCACGTCCAGGCTCAGGCGCGCTGCATCGCAGTGGACCTCATCGGGATGGGGCGGTCCGACCGCCCCGACATCGGGTACACCTACGACGACCAGTACCGCTACCTGTGCGCATTCATCGAGGCGCTGGGCATCGGGTCCGACCTCACGCTGGTCATCCAGGACTGGGGCTCCGGGCTGGGCCTGCGCTGGGCCCACGCGCACCCCGACGACGTGCGGGCGATCGCGTTCATGGAGGCGATGGTCAAGCCGATGTCCTACGCCGATCTGCCCGGGAGCCTGAAGGTGGCGATGCGGGTGATGCGCACGGGCTTCTTCAATTGGCTCCTGATCGGCGTCGCCGACCTGTTCCTCAGACGGCTGCTGCCGGATCTGACCCACCGCGCGCTGAGCCCCGAGGCGCTGGCGCACTACCGCTCGGAGTACCCGACGATAGCCAGCCGGCGAGCCGTGCGGCAGTGGCCCCGGGAGGTCCCGTTCGACGGCAAGCCGGCGAAGAACCACCAGACCGTGATGGCCTACGTCGACTGGCTCACCCGCACGAAGGTGCCCAAGCTGCTGTTCCACGGCGACGACGGCGTCGCGATCAAGGCCCCCGAGATCGCGTGGCTCCGGGAGAGCACCTCCAACCTCGAGGTGATCGACCTGGGGCCCGGCAAGCACTTCCTGCAGGAGACCCACCCCCACCGCATCGGCGCCGAGCTGTCCCGGTGGTTAAACCAGGGACCATGAAACCGCGCCCCTTCCCGCCCGTCCGCCCCCACGGAGCCCTCACAGAGGTCCTCCCCGACACGTTCCAGGTGACAGGGAGCATCTCCATCGGCCCGATGCGCTTCAGCCGCAACATGGTCGTGCTCCGAGAGGGCGACCGCCTCGTGCTGGTCAACACGCTGCGCCTCGACACGCAGCGGCTCGCGGCCCTCGACGCCCTGGGCCGGGTGACCGACGTCATCCGCCTCGCGGGCTTCCACGGCAGCGACGACCCCTTCTACAAGGATCGGTACGGCTGCACCGTGCACGCCGTGCGGGGCCAGACCTACTTCTCGGGCGTCGACCCGAAGAAGGGCGAGATCTACTTCACCGCCGACGCGGCGCTGGACGCAGGCAGCCCGCTCCCGGTGGAGGGCGCCTCGCTGTATGTGATCGACACCGATCCCACCGAGGGGATCCTGCGCGTCCCCGCGGGCGGCGGAACCCTGATCACCGGCGACAGCCTGCAGAACTGGGCGGCCCCCGACGCGTACTTCAACCTCGCGGCGCGGATGGGCATGCGCGCGATGGGCTTCTTCGGACCCCACCGCCTGGGGCCCGGGTGGATCAAGTCCCTCAAGCCCGATCCGTCGCAGCTCGCGGGGATCCTCGATCTCGGATTCGTCAACGTGCTGCCGTGTCACGGCGCGCCGGTCCTGGGAGGAGGTCCGGAGAAGTACCGGCCCGCCATCGAGGCCTACGCGGCCCGGGCAAGCTGAGTCACGATACACGCCCGACATGAAGATCAACCGGCGGCACCTGCTCGCGCTCGGCACCGTCACGGCGGCGGCCGGCGTCATCGCTGTAGGCGGGGTGGCCGCCTCGTGGTGGCAGCAGCCCAGCGGCGCTGGCCTCGACCACCTGGCCGCGGAAGAGGCGGAGTTCCTGACTGCGCTGGCCGAGGCCGCCTACCCCGCCACGCCCGAGCTCCCGGTCAGCGGCGCAGAAGCGGGCGCCCCCGCCTTCCTCGACGCCACGCTCGGCGCGGTGGCAGAGCAGCCCCGCGATCTGCTGCGGCTGCTGCTCCACGCGGTCGATCACTTCACGGTGCCCACGACCGGGGCGGCGTTCCGCACGCTGTCGCCCACCGCACGTCGGCGCGTCCTCGCCGAGTGGCTACGCAGCGACATCCAGCCGGTGCGGGCCGCTGCGGAGTCGCTGGTTCTCCTGGTCGGGATGGCGTGGTCGTCGCACCCCCGGGTCGCGCCCTGGTTCGCGGCGCAGTACGGCTGCGGGTACGGCCGCTAGATTCACCCCCTATATGGGGCACCGGTCGCCGCGACAGCTCAGCGAAAGACGTACTCCACATAGCCGTCCCCGGCGTTCACTCCGGTAGATGTAGACTGGTCCGCCTCCATCCCGCCGTAGTACGCGGACCCGCCGCCGCCGGTCGCGTTCGAGGTCCCTCCCGCGCCGCCGCCGTAGTAGCCGCCGCCCCCGCCGCCCTCGTCATTGCATTGGACATTGGCCGCGCCGAGCCCCAGGCTCCCGTAGCCGCTGCTGTTGTTGCTGCTGTTTCCCCCGCCGGCCGTCGGGGTGCCGCCGTAGCCGAAGCCGGTCCCGCCCGGCGCGCCGTCCTCGCCGCTGAGCCCTCCGCCGTCGCCGCCGGCGTAGGAGCACGACTCGTACCCGCAGCCGCCGCCGCCGCCGCCGACCAGGATACGGCTGCTCAGGTCACCGTCGGCGGTGCGGAGGTCGGTCGCCCCGCCCCCCGCAGAGCCGCCCTGTGATCCGCGCCCCCCGCCGTTGTAGCCGCCCACCCGGGTGTTGCAGTCCCCGGAGTCAGCGCTCCCGCCCGCGTCGCCCTGGCCGCCCACCTCCACATAGAGCACCGTATCTGCATCGAAGGTCGCGGAACCCTCGGCTACCCCGCCCTGGCCGCCGTCTTCGGAGCCGCCGGTCCCCGCCGCCGCGCCGTAGGCAGCGAACCAGTACTCGGCAGCGACGCCGGCGGTCTCGATGGTCTGCGTGCCGCCCGTATACTCGACGGTGAACGGGACGCCTTCGGAGGCGTAGGTCCACCCCCCGCCGCTCATGTCGCACCAGACCTGGCTGGCGTCCGCGGTGTCGCCGTCGGCGTCGGGATCGATCCAGTATGTTCCGTCCGCGGCCGAGGGGAAGTCTTCGAGGAGGGTGGCGCAGGTGATCCCGGCGGCGTCCTGGGTGCTCCCGTCGGCGCAGGTGTCCCAGCAGTCCGGGTCGGCGTCGTTGCCGTCGTCGCCGCCGTCCGCGCTGGCGTCGTGTCCGTCGCCGTCGGCGTCGTAGTCGCTGGCGCCGTCGCAGTCACCGTCCGTGCCGTCGTACCAGACCTCCACCGCGTCAGGACTGACCGCTGCGTCCGTGTCATCGCAGTCCGTGTCATCGCCGGTGGTCCCGCTGGGCGCCTCACAGGAGACCGTGGCGTCTTCGGCGTCGCCAAACCCATCGCCGTCGGCGTCTGTGTACCACGTCTCAGCATCCACCGCGTCGTCCTCGTCCGTGTCGCCGTCGCAGTCGTTGTCGACCCCATCGCATGCTTCATCGGCGTCCGGGTTCACGTCGGGGGCGTCGTCGTCGCAATCCGTAGACTCATCGAGGAAGTCCGTGGGCGCCGCGCAGGCCACAGCGGTCTCGTCTTCGCTGCCAAACCCATCACCGTCGGCGTCGGCGTACCAGGTCTGGGCGTCCGCCGCGTCGTCCTCGTCCGTGTCGCCGTCGCAGTCGTTGTCGATCCCGTCACAACAATCGACCGCGTACC
>CAYXGP010000038.1:37876-47581 GCA_964464515.1 uncultured Enterobacterales bacterium | reverse complement strand
CCCCCCCCCCCCCCCCCCCCCCCCCCCCCCCCCCCCCCCCCCCCCCGGGGCCGCCGGGGGCGGGGAGACTGCTGGCTCCTGAGAGGGGACGTGGAGCGTCGGGGGGAGCGCTGATCGACGTGAGGCCAGCGGCGGAGATCGGGGCTCTGGAGGCGCGGCCGGCGGCTCTTCAGCTGGCGGGTCTTCGGCGTACGTGAGCGCTCCGGAGGGCGCGGCAGAGATCGGCTCGGCCAGGATCGACGGCGAGAAGGTGAAGTCGTGGGACTCTGTCGGAGGCGCAGCGGTCGGGGTGGGTGCGATGGTCTCGTCGCGCCAGCTCTCGGGCGGGATGGTCTCCCCGACCTGCGAGCTGGTGTTCGGTGGGGGCAGCTCGGCGCCGTCGAGCACCGCGAGCAGGGTCTCGCAGTCTGGGATGCGAGCGTCTCGGTCGTACGCCATGCACCCGCGGATGGTCCGCAGGAGGTGCGGGGGCAGATCCGGACGAAGCTGCTCTGCCGGGGGGAACTCCCCGGTGGCGACCCGCGCCAGGATCGACACGGGATCAGGGCCGACGAACGGCGGCCGCCCGACGGCCATCTCATAGAGGATCACGCCCAGTGAGTAGACGTCGGCCCGCGGATCCACGCGGCTGGAGTCGCGGGCCTGCTCGGGGGCCATGTAGGCGGGCGTGCCCATCACCTGACCGGCGAGCGTCTCGCCAGCGCCGCCCAGCACCTTCACCAGCCCGAAGTCGGCGATCCTGGGGACGGGGGCGCCATCCGGTCCGGCGGCCAGCAGCACGTTGGCGGGCTTGAGGTCGCGATGGACCACCCCGGCAGCGTGGGCGTGCCGCACCCCCGCGACGATGCCGCGAAACAGCCGCTCCCGGGGCTCCAGGGCGGGGGACGACGTCGCCAGCCAGGCGCGCAGCGAGTCGCCCTCCACCAGCTCCATGAGCAGCGCCGGGTTTCCCTTGTAGTCGAAGACGTCCGTGACCGCGACGATGTTCTCGTGACGCAGGCGCGCCTGCGTGCGCCCCTCCTCAAGGAGCCGCGCGTGCTGGCTGGGGCGGCTGCCGTAGAGGATCTTCAGCGCGTGCAGCGTGCCGAGGGTGACGTGCCGCACGCGGTAGACGGTCGCCATCCCGCCGCGGCCGAGCACGGACTCGACCACGTAGCGATCGACGCGATGGCCGGCAGCGAGGGGGAGGGACATGGTGGACCGGCCGAGGGGAGGGGGTGGGCTATTCTGCCGGCACGCTATTGTGCTGGCACAGGGGGGAGCCATGCGCCTGCGAGCATCGGTGGTGGGGATCGCGCTGTTGGGCTGTGACGGCAAGGGCAGCATCTACGTGGACGACACAGGGGCGCCGCCGCTGGACACCTACGGCACCGGCACGGTCACCAGCGCCTGCGGCGCGAGCCCGCCGACGATCGAACAGGTCACCTGCGAGAACACCGGGCTCATGGAGTACCCGGAGTCCGGCGAGGTGGCGCCGACCCTGACGCTGTGGACCGACGCCTCCGACGCCGACGGCGATCTACACGCCTACGCGCTGACGGTGTACTACGACGCCGCGTCCGTCAGCGCGGGGAGTGAGCAGGCGTCTTCGCGGACCGCCACCACCCACGAGCCTGAGTGTGAGGTCCCTGCGGCCAGCCTCCGCTCGGTGGTCTACCTCTTGGAGCGGGGCGTGGGCTACCCCCCGACCTACGTATGGGGGGTGCCGCTCATCGACGCCGGGGGACACGCCAGCGATCTGGGGGTGGTCACCTGCACCACGCCCGCCGAGGACGGCAGCGGAGACCCTTGATTCAAACCCCACCGTCTCTGTCGGTTCTGTTCGCGACCCGCGTGTCCCCGAGAGACAGCACCGGGACTTGAATGAGCGCTGTGTTCCCTGGAATTCAGGGGGCCCGCACCACCCACACCCCCTCGTCCGTGGCGAGCCACGCCCGCTCTCCGTCCGCCGCCAGACGCAGGGGCCGCGCGGGAAACGGCCCCGGAAGTCGGGCGAGCACCCGCCCGGCGGCGTCGCCGACGTGGCCGATGGTGCCGTCTGCTGCGGCGAACCAGCACCCCCCGGCGTCGCCCGCAGAGACGGCGGGTATGGTGATCCCGGTGGTGCCCGGAATGGACTCCACCTCGCCGTCCGGGAGCAGGCGCTCCAGGCCGCTTTGGGTGCCCACCCACACCCCGTGAGCGTCCGGCGCGAGGTCGAGCGGGACCCCGGTGCGGACGAAGGTCCGCGCGCCGCGGTCGGTCAGGCGCGCGATGACTCCCCCGGCGATCGCCCACAGCGCGTCGGGACCGGCGGCGAGCCGCGTGACGTCGGTGAGCGCGGTCTCGCGCCGGAACCCGGCGCCGCCGTCAGGGAGCGCGGCCGACCAGAGGCCCTGCGGTCCGCTGACCCACAGCCGGCCGCCCCACAGGGCCGCGTCCGTCACCTGCGCGGGCAGCTCGAGCTGTTGGAGATGACCGGCGCGGTCGAGCCGCAGCGCGCGATCGGAGATCGCCCACGTGGCGCCCGTGTCCTCCAGCACGGCCACGACCCGCGACTGCGCCGCGACCACCAGATCGCCGGCGGAGGGGTGGGGCTGGCCGATCACGCGGAGCCCGTCGGGCCCGGCGACCCAGGCGCCGTCATCGGTGGGCAGCACGGTCAGCGCAGGCACGCCGGCGGGGAGGGGGCTGAGCGGGGCGCGGGAGACGCCAGCCAGCGCGCCGTCGGGGGTGAGGTGGAGGCGCGCTGCGCCGCGGGCGGTGCCCAGCCACAGCCCATCGCGCGCTGCGGCGACGGTCCAGATGGTGGCGTCGGGCAGTCCCTCGGCGCGGCCCCAGCGGCGTCCGTCCAGCGCCCGCAGCCCGTCGCTTCCGGCGGCGATCCAGCGCGCCTCCCCGAAGGTCGTGACGTCGGTGGCCTCGGGGATCGCGAGCTGGCGCTCCGGGCGCGCCGAATCGGTCAGACGCCACACGCCGGACCCGAGGACGGCGGCGTGCAGGATCTGTCCATGCGGGGCGGCGCCGTAGACATGCTGCCCGAGCAGCTCGGGGACAGGGGTGGCGCTCGGCTGGCAGGGAGCGGCGCCGGGAGACAGGCGGAGCAGGCCGTCCACGCCGGCCCAGATCGTCCCCGCCCCGTCTGCGGTGAGGCTGAAGACCGAGGGCGATCCCGCGATCCCCGCGGGCGGCGCGTCGATCGTGTCGCATGAGAGGCCGAGGTACGTCCCCAGCCAGCGCTCGGGGCCGTGGAGCAGCACCGCCTGTACGTGGGGGTGGGGGAGTGCGTCGTCCCAGACGGTGACGACGCGCCCGTCGCGGAGCAGCGCCGCGCCGTTTGTGGTACCCACGAGCACCTCTTCGCCCGCCACAGACACCGCCAGCGCGCGCGCGTCGGGCAGCCCCTCCCAGCGCGTCCACACCTCCACGTCTCCTGCGCCGAGGCGCGCGAGGCCGCCGCCGAGGGTGCTGGCCCACGCGACGTCGCCCGCGGGCTCCACCTGCCCTACGGCGGTCGCCAGCAGCGCCGGACCGGGGCTGACGAGGCGGGCGAGCTCGGCGGGGGTGACCCACGGAGGGGCCGCCGTCGGGTCGCTCCAGCGGGCGCCGTCTTCGAGCCGGACGCGGAAGGCCGTCCCCCGCGGGACCGGGGGAGAGGTCCAGCCCGGGGTGGCGGCGCGGGAGAGCGTCCGCCAGCGATCTCTTCGCAGCACCTGCACGGTGGCGGACGCGGGGGTCTCGTCCCACCACAGGCGCACCGATGAGCGCGGAGACGACAGGTCGCTCCATGTGACCGGCGGGGCAGCGACCGCGCGCAGGTGGGTCGGCCGACTCCAGGGATCGTCCGCCGCGGTCGGACCCGATCCCAGCAGCGCGAGCATCGCCAACGACGAGCGCATGCGTCGCAGACGGGGCAGAGTGGCCGGAGCGATCAGGGCTGCCGGAGCGATCAGGGCTGCCGGAGCGATCAGAGCTGCTCGATCACGCTCTTGTAGCGCTCGACCTGTCGCTCGAGGTGGCCAAGCGGGCCGTCGGGGGTCAGGGCATCGTTCGGGCAGATCCACCAGCAGTACAGACAGCCGATGCACTTGTCGGTTCCGGTCTCCACGCCGATCTCGTCGACCGACAGGCCGGTCGGGCAGTAGTCTGTGCACTTCTCGCAGGTACCGCAGGCGCTCGGGTCGCGGCGGACCGACGAGACGCTGTCGTCCTCCAGCGCATAGACATCCTGGATGATCTTCGCCTTGTAGGCCAGCTCTGCGACGGCGTTATGTTGGGTGATGGGCCGAACGGCCTTCTTGAGCCAGAGCAGCTTGCGCGAGTCGGCGATCTCCGCCACGCGGGTGCGCGGCGGCGGACGCTGGATCTGCCTGAGCATCGGCACGGTCGCGGTGATCTCCTCCAGCAGCTCGCTGCCGAGCCGCCCCGCCGCGATGGCGTGCTTGAGGTAGGGGATCTCGGTGGGCGCCAGACCCACCAGGCGGCAGACGACCGCGTCGTTCAGGAACGCGTCGGTCGACAGCATGAGCTGGCCGAACCGGAAGGGGTCGCCGTCGCCGGGGCCGTTACCCTCCATCCCCACGATGCCGTCCACCAGGATCAGGTCGGGCAGGACGACCTCGTTGATGGCGAAGATGTTGCGGCCCAGATCGTAGTGCATGTGCCGCTTGTCCTGGCCGCGCGCGATGCCCACCCAGTTCTTCATCGCGCAGGACAGTCCGGCCTCTACGTGGGTCTTGATCTTCGGGATGCTCAGCAGGAAGTCGCTCTCGAGCACCGTGCGGGCCACCTGGGGATGCGCCCCCGCCGCCAGCACCACCTGGTGGCTGTCGTCGCGGTTGAGGTTGACGAGGTTCGCGCCGTAGCGATCACACAGCTTGTCGACCCGCAGACGCGCGAAGGTGTCGATGCCGCGGCGCTCGATGCCCACGTTGGAGCCGTCGGCCACGGTCAGGCGGGTGTAGCCGCGCTCCTTCAGGACCTCCAGCACCGCAGCCAGCACGCGCAGATCGACCGAGTTGCCGGTGAGCGAGACCAGATCGTTGTTGAGGTTCGGCTTGACGACGACGTGGGCGTCCCTGCCGGGCAGGCGGTCTTCGGCCTGGTCCAGCAGCAGGCGCACGCCGGCGAAGATCTCGTCGCGGGTCCACGCGGCTACGCGATGCACGTCGCCGCGAGCGGTGGTGTAGGTGTGCAGGGTGCTCATGGGCGGCACTCTATCCCAGCTCAGGGGCGATCTGCTGGTGCGGTCCACGGTCACGTCATCCACCCGCGCGTCTCGACGTTTTGTCCAACAGAACAAGCCGCGTTCGATGTCGTGACCCCTCCGACCTCATTGAGAGTCTCGGGTCGGTCGGTGGCGGTCCGAAGACGGAATTCGGCCGACACCTGTATTGGCTCTCAGAGGTGTCAGCGCACGAGGGAAGATAGCACCGCTTCATACCGCTCCCACACCCGGGTCCACGACAGATGCGCCTCGACGTGCTGACGCCCGGCGGCGCCGATTCGGGCCCGCTCGTCGGGGTCGTCCATCAGCCGGGTGATGGCCTTCCGCAGCGCGTCGACGTCTCCCCGCGGGACGGGCACCCCGATCCCGGCTGTGGCCTCTCGGACGGCGGGCTGATCGAACCAGATCACCGGCTTGCCGCACGACATCCCCTCGACCGCGGTGAACCCGAACCCCTCGTCCATGACCGTGGGGAACAGCACGATGTCGGCGTCCTGGTAGTACGGGGGCATGCTGGCGACGTCGAGCGCGAAGTCGACCGGCTGGTTGTACGCCTGGATGCGGAGCTGATCGAGGTAGACCGGGTCGGCGACCGCGCCGGCGATCGTGAGGTGGACCCGTCGCTTGTGCTTGCGGTTGAGCCGGGCGACGGCGTCGATCGCGAAGTGCTGGCCCTTTGAGGGGAGGATCCGAGAAGGGTAGGCGAGGCGGACCCGATCTGGATGGACGCCGTCGGAGTCGTCTCCAGCTTCGCGGGTGCGGGGCGAGAAGGCGTCGATGTCCACCCCGTTGTGGATGGGGTGGATGCGCGCCTTGTCCACCCCGGCGGCCTCCAGCGCGCGGGCAGATGCGGCAGAGACGGTGACGACCGCGCCCAGGTTGCGGGAGCGCACGCTGTAGAACCGCTTCTTGAAGCGCTCGGACAGACCCCGGCCGGCCTTGCCCTTGCCGAAGTTCAGGTCGTGGACGATGCAGGCCGTGGGGATGCCGCTTGGCGGGACCTCGATGCTGTTCGACAGCACCACGTCGGGTTTCCAGCGGCGCGCCTCCGAGAGGATCGCGCGGGACATCCGCAGCCACACCCGGGAGCGGGGGAGATCTCTCAGCTCGACGGCCACCGACTCGGCAGGGACCAGCCCGCGGTCGCGGGTCCAGCCGACGACCAAGCGGATCTCGTGGCGCTGTCGGGCCTGCTTGTAGAGGTTGGCGAAGACGGTCTCGGTGCCGGACCAGATGTCCGGTGGGTAGCGCCGGGCCGCCATCAGGATCTTCATCGGGTCGCGTTCCTCCGAGAGGGGGGAGGGGGTAACCCGTGGAGCCTGGGCTGCGATCAGCTGAAGGGTCAGGCGACTCGCGACGGTTGCTCTCGCTCTCGTGACTCGCTCTCGTGGACCGCGGTCCGTGGACCCACGGAAGGGCGGGACCACGGAACCACGGAACCACGAGAGCGAGTCACGAGACCACGCCTCCACGAGACCACGATCCTCGGGAACGCGATCCAGTTGCGTCGGCTACCCACCCTCACCAAGCACGAGGTAGGCCGCGCCGGCGTCGGTGGCGCCGCTGTCGACCCCCGGCGCGCCGATCAGCAGATCATCGTGCCCGTCTCCGTTGACGTCGGGCGCCCAGTCCGCCGCCGTGCCCGCGCCGTCACCGTCGTCGGCGCCCTTGACGCTCACGTCGGCGTCGCCCAGGTCCATGCTCCCCGACACCGGCCCGTAGAACACCCCGACCTCCCCGGCGCCGTCTGCTGCGCCGGCCGCGGCGACCATCAGGTCGATCAGCCCGTCTCCGTTGAGATCTCCGTCGATGCCGAGCTGCCTGCCCGCGCCGTCATCGCTGCGCTCACCGACCACCGTGATCTCGGGTTCGGACAGCGCGCCCTCGATCGGACCGAGGAACAGCACCGCAGCGCCGTCGCCGTCGGCTTCGGGGGCGCCGACCGCCAGATCGAGGTGGCCGTCTCCGTTCAGATCGCCGATGGACAGCGCCTCGCCCACCCGCGCTGCCGCTGTCCCCCGGTAGCTGGCCTCGGCGTTCTCGATCGCCACCGAGCCGCTCAGCGGTCCGTACAGCACCATCGCCGCGCCGTCGTCGTCGCGGTTGGACCAGCCCGGCACGCCGATGACCACGTCCGCCAGCCCGTCTCCGTTCAGGTCTCCGCCCGCCAGCGCGGATCCGGAGCTGTCGTAGGCTGTCGCGCCCGCCACCCGGGCCGTGGCGTCAGACAGATCGAACGAGCCGGTCACCGCCCCCGAGATCAGGTAGGTCGCGCCGCGGGACTCCAGCCCGCCGTCGCCCCAGCCGGTGGCGCCCACCAGCAGATCGGGCGTGCCGTCGCCGTCGACGTCGCCAGGACCGGCCAGCGCGAACCCCGCGCCGTCGCTGGAGATCTCGCCGATCAGCTTGGCGTCGGCGTCGGCCAGCAGCGACGTGCCGGAGAAGGGCCCCAGCAGCAGATACGCCTCGCCGGAGTCGGTGCCTCCGCCGTTCGCGGTGATCGCGCCGATCAGCACATCGCCGTAGCCGTCGTCGTCGACGTCTCCCGCCGCCGCGAGGGCGGTGCCGGCGGCGTGCCCCGCGCTGGTTCCCTGCAGCGTGGCGTGGGCGTCCGTCGCGCTCAGCGCTCCCGAGACCGGACCCTTCAGCAGGTACGCCACGCCCGAGCCGGTGCCGCGATCGTCGGCGTAGGGTGCGCCGATGAGCAGCTCTCCCAGGCCGTCGCCGTCGGTGTCGCCGGCGCCGCTCACCACGTGGCCCGTCCGCGCGCCGGCTTCTGCGCCGGTCAGTCCTGCGCTGACCTCCGGGAGCTGCACGGTGCCGTCCAGATAGCAGGCCGACTCGTCGCCGTCGCAGTCGTTGTCCAGCCCGTCGTTGCAGACCTCCTCGCCGATGGGACTCGCCAGCTCGGAGGTGTCGTCGCAGTCCTCGGGGTTCCCGACGTACCCGGGCGGCGCGTCGCAGGCGTCGGTTGTGGAGTCCGGATCGCCGAACCCGTCGCCGTCGTAGTCGCGGTACCAGGAGATGGCGTCGGTGGCGTCGGACTCGTCGGTGTTTCCGTCGCAGTCGTTGTCGATGCCGTCGCAGCGCTCGCTCGCCCCGGGGTGGATGTCGGGGTCGTCGTCGTCGCAGTCGCCGTCGTCGGGGCTGTAGCCGTCGAGATCGAGATCGCCGGTGCTGGTGGTCCGTCCGGTGTCGGAGCCGGCCACGGGCAGCAGAATGTCGGTGGTCTTGCCGCAGGCGAGGAGCAGCCACAGCAGAGACGTAGACGCCGCCATCAGCCCTGACCCCCTACCGCCCTCATCCCATCGACCCTGATCTCACCGACCCCGATCTCATCGACCCCGATCTCATGAACGCCGATCCCATCGACCCCGATCTCATCAACCCCGATCTCATCAACCCTGATTGGAGCGGCCGAGGCGGCTGGACCACTGCAGGATCTTGCGGACATCCATCCACCGCTCGCTCCCCCTGGGGGCCCCGAGGACCGTCAGCGCCAGCTTGCGGTCTCCCTGCACCACCGCAGAGAAGCAGTGGCGGGCGGTGTCGGTGTAGCCCGTCTTGGCGGCCATGAACTCCAGCTCCGGCCGATCGATGAGCCGATTGGTGGTGCGCAGGCGTCGTCGCCACCGCAGCCCGGTGGTGTCGGTCATCTCCCAGAAGGGGGCGTTCACGACCGGCGCGAGCGTGGGATGCAGCGAGGCGGAGATCACCGCGCGGGTGATGTCGCGGGCGCTGGAGATGTTGTCGTCTTCGACGCCAGTGGCCCCGGAGAAGGTGGACATGGTCATGCCGAGGTCGCCCGCCACGTGGTTCATCTGATCAACGAAGCGATCATAGGGCAGATCGGCGATGCGCGACAGGGCGTAGGCGGCGCCATTGTCGCTGCGGACCAGCGCCGCGCCGAGCAGATCCCAGCCGGGCGCGCAGACGTCGGGTGACAGGCGGCTGCCCGCGCCGGGCCAGCTCGGCATCAGCTCCTGATCGAGGCAGATCTCCGCGTTGAGATCGGGCGACTCTGCAGCCATCGTCAGACCGGTCACCAGCTTGGTCAGCGAGGCCACCGGGAGCCGGGTGTCCGCGGACTGCGCCAGCAGGATCTCTCCAGCGTCCAGATCGTAGACGAAGACCGCGCGGCTGGTCAGGCCCAGGTCAGGGCCGATCTCGCCGCTGCGCTGGTCCAGCTCTGAGAGCACCCACAGCGCGTCGTTGCCCGGGAACCAACCCGGCGGCGCCCAGGGGGCTGGCGGATCGGCTGTCGTAGGGGAGGGGGCGGCCTGCTGGACCACCGGCTCAGCGGGCGGTGGCACCGACTCCGCCATCACCGCGCCCACGAAGGCGCACGAGGAAGTGACGAGGATCCCCCCCGTGACGAGGTTTGCTGTCCACCTCATGACGCACCCCTCCGCACCGCCGTCCCCGGCGGACCATCCACCAGAATCAGCAAAACACCCAGGGGTTGCGATGTCAAGGCTTTTCGCCGGGAAGACCCGGCG
>CAYXGP010000038.1:28659-37776 GCA_964464515.1 uncultured Enterobacterales bacterium | reverse complement strand
AAACAGTGAGCGCTGTGCCGGGAAGACCCGGCGAAACAGTGAGCGCTGTGCCGGGAAGACCCGGCGAAACAGTGAGCGCTGTGCCGGGTCTGCCCGGCGAAACAGTGAGCGCTGCGCCGGGTCTGCCCGGCGAAACAGTGAGCGCTGCGCCGGGCTCTCCTGGCGGCGGGCGCTACCGCCGGCTGACGCGCTTCATACGCCCGCCGGGACGGCGAACCTTGAGCTGCCCCTTCTTGCGCAGGCGCTCCTTGCGTTTCTTGGCCTTGAGCTTTGCGGTGAGGCGAGCGGACTTGTTGGACCGGGCCATGGTGCCCTCCTTGGCGAACGCGCCCCCTATCGCGGAATTCGCCTGCGCTCAATCTGACGACGCCGGATCTCCCAGGACACGCTCTCTCTCTGCTCGATCGCATGCGGCTCAATCCCTCTCCAGGGGCCCCGCTCCCCCAGGCCCACTGCGGATGGACGGCCGCGTGGCGCGGCCAGGCGTGGCGCCACCTGGACCCGACACGAGCCGGGTCGGATCCGTTCCCTTCGGGATACACCCTGGGGGATGCTCAAGAACCTCCTCAACCTGCCGTTCAAGGTCACCGGGCGCCTCGCGCGCGCGGTCCAGCGGCGGGAAGACGCTGCGCATGTCGAGCGGCCGGCGGTTCCTGAGCGCCCCCTGTCCGGCGTCCCGGGGCTCGATGTCCCCGCTGACTTCGCCCCCGACGATCTCGCGATCACCGCGGACGCCCTGGCCGGGGCGACCCTGGTGGATCTCCGAGATGTCGAGGTCCACGCCGCCGGCACCATCCCCGGTGCGATGAGCATGCCGCTCGCCGAGCTGGGGATACGCCTCGCCGAGCTGCCGCCCGCGGGCACGCGCGTCGTGGTGTTCGGAACGTCGGACGCGGAGACAGCTGCGCGCTTCTTGCGTTATCGCGGGATCGAAGAGGTCTGGTACCTCACGGGTGGGCTGGAAGCCTGGGAGGCGATGAGATGAGGGCTGTCAGGAGCAGGGGGGCGACCCGCGCGGCTCGCCTGGTCACCGGCGCGGTCACCGCGCTGTCCATCCTGGCCTGCTCGGGCACCAACTGCGGCCGCGCGGTGTACACCCTCATCCCCGCGGTCGAGAAGCTCGACCCGGAGTTCGGCACCGAGCCGGTGCCCTGCGACGCGGACTTCCCCACGCCGGCCCCGCGCGGCTGTGCGATGACCGAGATCCATTGCGGGGAGACGCTGGAGGGCAACACGTCCTACGGGAAGGCCAACTTCGGCGACGACTTCTACCGAGCGGCTTTCTGCACGGTGGAGGCCAACCAGTACCAGCTCGCCACCGAGGCGATCTACACCCTCACGGTGCCCGGAAACGACATGGCGGAGATCCACCTCGCCAGCGACTGCGCCGAGCTGGACGTGGTGGCTGTGGCGTGGGCCGAGGACGATCGCTGCCCCACCGCGAGCCACCGCATCGTCGAGTGCGAGATGGACGTCTCCAGCCGCGGCGGCAGCGTCCAGGTGGCCACGGTCGATCGCGCGCAGACCTACCTCATCGCGGTGGACGGCAAGCAAGGCGCGGTTGGCAACTTCCGGCTGTCGGTGGACTGCTGGAACTACCGCTGATCGCGTCGCCTTGACTGCGAGTTCGGCCCCGCCCGCGGCGGACACGCGCCGCCATCTGTGGCGCGCCGCCCAGGCCCTCATCTCGCTGGGCGTGCTGGCGCTGCTGATCCGCGACGTCGACCGCGAGGCCCTCGCGCAGACGATCCGCCAGGGTCACCCCGGCTGGCTGCTCGCGGCGCTGGTCACCAAGGCGGCCAGCCTGGTCCTCCACGAGGTCCGTCTGTGGTCGGCGCTGCCGCCACCGCGTCCCCGCTGGCGGCGTGTGCTGGCGATCGGCCTGGCGTCGGGGGTGCTCAACCTCGTGCTGCCCGGCCGCGCCGGAGACTTCGCCGCGGTGGCGATGCTCCGTCAGCGGGCGGGCGTCCCCGCACCCCAGGGGGCGGCGGCCGTGGGCGTGGTGGCGCTGCTGGAGGCGCTGGTCTTCGGCGCGCTGCTGGTTGGGGTGCTGGCAGCGGGAGCCGGACAGTGGCGCGACCTGCTCGGCGCTGAGGTGCACGCCGACGCGCTCCGCTGGGTCGGGGCCGCTACGCTGGGCGTCGGGGTGGTGGTGGCGTCGGCGGGGCTGATCGCCCGGGCGCTGGAGGCTCGCCTCGGACGCGGGCCGCTCCCCCGCCTGCGGAAGCTCGCCCGGGAAGCGCTGACAGGAGTCAGCACCACGCTGGGGACGGTGCGGGGGCTGGGGCGTCACGTCGGACTGGCCGCGGCGCAGGTCGCCACGCTGGTCACGGCCTTCGCGCTGGGGCTGCCCGCAGTGGGGCTGGGCGAGCTGCCGTGGATGGCCGCTGCCGGCGTACTTGGGATCTCCTCGCTAGCCGCGGTGGTCTTGCCGCCGGGGTACGGGGCCGGGCCGGCGGCCGCGAGCGCGCTGGTGCTGGGCGCGCTGGGGGCCTCTCGCGGTGACGCGCTGGCGTACGCCGCTGTGTATTGGGTGCTGTCGCAGGCGCCTGCGGTGGTGCTGGGCGTTCCGCCGTTGGCGTGGCTCAATAAGGCCGCTCCAGGGAAAGAAGTCTCCCATTGATCGGCCTAAGGGCGGCCCCGCGTGAGGCTCGGCCTGCGAGGCCCCGGGTCCACTGGCTTGCGGCGCTCAAAGTCGTATCTGGCCCAAATCAATAGACAGGGTTCGAGAGCGTCGCACGCCAGTGGACGAAGGGCAGCCGCGTGGGACCGCCCTCAGGGGGGGAGATTGCTTTTCTTGGAGCGGCCTGAAGTCAGGCAGGAGGATTGACCTTGCTTTGGCCCTATCCGGGGTCGCCGCGTTGCAGTGGCGGCAGGAAGAGCGCCCAGAGCGGTCGCGTAACCCCCACACAGAAGAATATTACCGCCGGCACCCACTTTTTCTTTCGCCATAGAAAGCGAAACTGTCGCCACAGGAACGGGCCACCCAAAAAGGCATCGGCGACCGCGACCGACTCCTGCGCGTTGATCGCCTTGAGCTGCTGCAGAGTGAGTCCGCCCCGGAACCGTCGCTGCGCGCCGGACGCAATCCACTCCTCGGCCCAATCCTGCGCCTCCGCGAGCAGTGTCTCGTGCGGCACCACCCGATCGATCAAGCCAGCCTCGTGAGCCTCGGCCGCGGTGGGCTTCCAGCCCTCGTCTCCCAACATACGGGCTGCGTTCGCTTCTCCCATCAGGGCCGGGAACATCACGCTCGAGCAGCCCTCCGGTGGCACTGCGAGGGCGGCGAAGGGGGTCGAGAACATGGCGCGTTCAGAGGCGATGATCGCGTCGCACAGGGTGGCAGACGTGACGGCGGCGCCGATGGCCGGTCCGTTCGCGGCGATCAGGATGGGCTTGGCAGAGTCGAGGAACATCTCGAACAAGCGCTGATTGTGCTCGACGATCGCCGCATGCAGCGCCGCCGGGCGGAACGGCTGTACGGTGGCGCTGAGGTTCACCCCGGCGCAGTAGTACGGGTCGGTGCCGGTCAAGATGACGACTCGGGTGGCTTCGTCGGTTGCGGCGTGGTCTAGGGCGCTTCGGAGCGCCGCCATCATCTCAAATGTCCACCCGTTGAGGCGCGCGGGCATGTTCATCGTCAGCGTCGTCACGCCGTTTTGAGTGGACGTGACGACGAGATCGGAGGGGGCACCCATGGCGCTGATTCAGCCGGCCCCGCGGATCTTGTTGAGCGCGCTGCCGGCCTTGAACCACCCGAACTGCTCGGCCGAGAGGGTGTTGGTCGTCTCGATGCGATCGGTGGTGCTGTCGGCGTGCGTGAGCACCACCGTGGGCGAGCCGCCGCTGCCGATGGCCGCGATGTCCTCGATCGCCACCATGTCGTCGCCGCGCACCTTGTCGTAGTCGGCCGGATCTGCGAAGAAGAGCGGGAGCACCCCCTGCTTCTTGAGGTTGGTCTCGTGGATGCGGGCGAACGAGCGCACGATGACGGCCTTGCAGCCCATGTGCCGCGGCTCCATCGCTGCGTGCTCGCGGGAGGAGCCCTCGCCGTAGTTCTCGTCGCCGAAGATGACCCAGTCCTGTCCGGCCACGCGGTAGTGGCGCGCGATGTCGGGGTGGGTGGCCTCTTCGCCCGAGATGAAGTCCATCCCGACGCCGAACTTGCCCGTGAGCGCGTTGTTGGCGCCGGCCATCAGGTTGCCGGAGATGTTGGTGAGGTGGCCGCGGTACTTCAGCCACGGACCAGCCGCGGAGATGTGGTCGGTGGTGCACTTGCCCACGGCCTTGACCAGCACCCGCAGCCCGGAGAAGTCGCCGCCGTCCCAGGCGCTGAACGGGGTCAGCGACTCCAGGCGCTCGGAGCCCACGGCGATGTCGACCTCGACCGCCGCGCGCTCGGACGTGGGCAGGGGCGCGATGTAGCCCTCCCGCGCCTCGGCGAAGCCGCGCTGCGGCAGCTCGTCACCCGTGGGGGGCTCCAGCTTGAAGCGCGTTCCGTCGGGGGCCTCCAGCTCGTCGCGATCGGGATCGAAGCCCAGGTCGCCGGCGATGGCTATGGCGGTGACCAGCTCCGGCGAGCCGATGAACGACAGCGTGGCGGGGTTGGCGTCGTTGCGGCCGCGGAAGTTGCGGTTGAACGAGTTGATGATCGAGTTGGTGTCACCCTTCTCGATGTCGTCCCGGCGCCACTGGCCGATGCAGGGGCCGCAGGCGTTGCTCAGCACCACTCCGCCGATGTCGCGCAGGGCCTGGGCCTGCCCATCGCGCTCGATGGTGGTCATGATCTGGTCGGAGCCTGGGGACACCATGAAGCCCACGCGGGAGCTCATGCCGCGCGCCGCCGCCTGCCGCGCCACGTGCGCCGCGCGCTCGATGTCTTCGTACGACGAGTTGGTGCAGGAGCCGATCAGCGCGTAGGTCAGCGCTCGCGGCCAGCCCTCACGCTCGCACTCTGCGCCGAAGTCCGCGATGGCCCGGCCGCGGTCGGGGCTGTGGGGGCCCACCACGCGCGGGGTGAGGGTGGAGAGATCGAGCTCGACGACCTTGTCGTAGCAGGCGCCGGGGTTCTCCAGCACCTCGGGGTCGGCGACCAGCTCGGCAGCGTGCTGCTCGGCCAGATCGGCGATGGCGCCGCGGTCGGTGGCCCGCAGGTAGGACGCCATGCGGGCGTCGAATGGGAAGAGGGACGTGGTGGCGCCGTGCTCTGCGCCCATGTTGCAGATCGTCCCCTTGCCGGTGGCGCTGATCGAGGCGCAGCCCGGGCCGAAGTACTCGACGATGTGGTTGGTGCCGCCCTTGACGGTGAGCAGCTCGCAGACCCGCAGGATGACGTCCTTGGGGGAGGCCCAGCCGGCCAGCTCACCCGTGAGGTGAACGCCGATGAAGCCGGGGTTCAGCACCTCCCACGGCAGACCCACCATGGCGTCGACCGCGTCAGCCCCGCCGACGCCCACGGCGATCATCCCCAGGCCGCCCGCGTTCACCGTGTGGGAGTCGGTGCCGATCATCAGCGTGCCGGGCACCGCGTAGTTCTCGAGGACCACCTGGTGGATGATGCCCGAGCCGGGCTTCCAGAAGCCCAGGCCGTAGCGGGCGGAGACGCTCTGAAGGAAGGCGTAGACCTCGGAGTTCTCGTCGCTGGCGGTGGCGAGGTCGGTCGCCGAGCCCTGGTAGGCCCGGATGAGGTGGTCGCAGTGCACGGTGCTGGGCAGGGCTACGCTGTCGCGGCCAGCCACCATGAACTGCAGCAGCGCCATCTGGGCGGTGGCGTCCTGCATGGCCACGCGGTCGGGGCTGAGCTGCAGGAAGCTCTTGCCGCGGACGAAGGGCTGGCCCTCGGGATCGACCAGATGGGAGAACAGGATCTTCTCACCCAACGTCAGACCGCGTCCCAGGCGGCGGCGGCCGATGGCGTGTCGCGCTGCGTTGCTGGCGTAGAGGGCCTCGATGGCGGCGGTGTCGAGCATGGTGATCCTCGGTTGGGGGAGTGGGGGTCTATCGCGCTGGCTTTCGGGGGGCCTTCTGATGTCCCGGCCAACGGAAATGTCAGGAAAATGTCAGGCCGGTGTGCTTCTGGTCACACTTATTCTCCGATCGCCTTTTCTCATATGTGATGGCACCCCGCATTCCCGCAATGTCAACCTTTCCCGAGCTGCGCGTAGCTCCTGTGTTGCGCGTAGTCTCCGAGCTGTGTGTGGTTGTAGCCTGCCGTCCTCCGAGAGAAGATCCCGTGATGCTGGAAGTTGAAGGGCGGTGCACCGCCGCCCCCCCGCTGCACTCACGACTCCAGTTCGGGGACGGGGGGGATCCGCTCGACGTCGCCGTCCAGCGCCGTGATCTGGGGCGCACGATCGAGGTGGCGTGGGAGCGCTACGCGCCTCGACTCCTCTTCTACTTTCGGTGCCGCGGACTCCCACTGTGTGAGGCGCAGGAGCTGGTCCAGGGGGTCTTCGCGAGCGTGGTCGAGGGCTGGTCGAACTTCGACGGGCGCTGCTTCCGGGGCTGGCTGTGGAGCTACGCCCGGTTCTCGTGCCTGGACGCGCTGCGCGCGCGGGAGCGACGTCAGGAGATCGCCCGCACGCCGGAGGTTTACCGTCGATTGCTGGGGCAGGCGGCAGCCGAGCCCGACATCGCCGCCGATCTCCGGAGCATCTCGGAGCTGCTCATCGCGGCGCTGGAGCCCATCGAGCATGCGGTCTTCCTGGCCACCGTCTGCTTGGAGATGCGGGGCCGCGAGGTGAGCGACTTCGTGTTGGACGTGACGGGGACGCGCCTGAGTGACGTCGCCATTCGCAAGCGCCGTTCGCGCATGAAGGGACAGATCGCCGCCCTTCGCAGGGACTGGGGGGGCGATGACTGAGTGGGATCATGCGCAGGCCCTGCAAAGCGGCCTGCTCGCCGGGCGCCCCGCCCCGCGCGCGCGCGCGCGCGGGCCGGAGGGGGCACGGATCCATGTCGGGCGATGCCCGGCCTGCCAGGAGCTGATCGACGCCGACTCCCTGCTCGATCGGGCCGGCCGGGGGCTGGTCGCGGTGGCCGCTCGGGACCTCCCACCCCGCCCGAATCTCACCGCGCTTCGTGCGCGGACGAGCGCTCGAAGCGTCCCCACACTCGGGGTGCTGTTCAGCCACCTGCCGCGGTTTCCGGCCTCGTTTCGCGGTGCCCTTGAGCTCCAGCGGACCACCCTCGGGGTCCGCGCCTGGGATCCCGAGGCCGCTTTCCTCTCCGTGTTCGCCGTCCCGGGGGCACGCCTCCCCAGGCTGGTGGATGACGCGAGCAACCCCGCGGGCGGTGTGCGCCTGGAGGTGTCGCTGCCGATCGACGACGAGACCCGCGTGGTGGCCCTCTCGGCCTTGCAGGAGATCGACTCGGGCACGGTCGAGACCTGGCTGCAGCTGCGCCGCGGGCGGTACGATCCGGTTGATGTCCACGGGTGGGATGGCCGCATCCGGATGGCCCACCTGGTGCTCCACCCGCCCACGCATGTCGCGCGGATACGGCTGCGGAACGAGCCCCTCGAAGAAGCTCTACCCGAGGTTCAGGAGTGGCTCAGTCGCGCCGCGCGGGCTGGGCGAGCGGGCCGGATCGGAGAGGCTGCAGCGGCCTACCAGCAGGCGGTTGTGCAGGCGCAAGCCGTCGATGACGCTGCTGGCGAGATCAAGTCCAGCATCGGGCTGGCCAAGGCGCTGGCCGGGCTGGGCTTCGCGGCCGACGCCCAGCGGGTGCTGGAGGAGCTGGTGGCCCGCCGGGAGATGGACCACCAGAGCGCGCGCTGGATCGGCGATCTCCAGGCGCGGGCGGCGCTGGCCTCCGGAGAGGTGTCCGAGGCCCGCGCCTGGGTGAATGAGGTCCGCGACATCGGCGTAGGCGGCTTGGAGGCTCTACGCGTTCTGGAGGCGATCGTCGCGGGGGCGGAAGACCGTCACCTGGAGGCCTGCTGCGCGCTGGCCGAGATCAAGGTGGCAAAGATGCCCCGGCCCGAGACCGGTCTGCGCTACGTCGCGCTGGAGCGTGCGTGGCATCTGGCCTACACCGGGCGGGCCGACGCGGGGTGGGAGACGCTCCTGCGCGCGAAGATCCCCGAGGCCCACATCGAGCATGGGCTGATGGCGCTGCGTGCCCGCGCTGCGCTGCTGCAGGCCGATCGCCGCCGCGTGCCGTGGGACGAGCTGGTGGAGCGGGCGGGGGAGCTCATCGCGCGCCAGACCGGCTGGGTGCTCCCGCCCTGGAACGCCCGGCTGCTGATGGACCTGGTGGTCGCGGCCATTGCGGACGGGGCGGCTGCCGCGGCGTGGCGCCTGCTGCGCCTGCGCTTCCTGCATCCGACGGCGGGCGGGGCCCGGGCGCTGTGTGTGGCGGCGGTCCCCGCGGGGCTGCTGATCGCCGACGACGCACCTCCGCTGCGGCGACTGCCGACCACGGGTCGGCAGCTCCGCGCGTGGTCGATGCGTAGCCGGGAGCCGATCCAGGCCGGCGAGAGGGTGCGGCTGCCCCTGACGCTGCGGCCCCGCGGGGAGCCCGGGCCCCTGCTGGTGGCCTCGGACGGCTGCCTGGACGGCGCCCCGCTGGAGGCCCTGCTGGAGCACACCTGGGCGCCGCGCTGGCTGGCCGGCACCCGGTCGGCGGAGGTCCTCTCGCCGGAGGTCGCGACCTTCGCCAGCCTGGCCGATGTGCGCGGGGATCTGCCGCTGGCGGCCCGCGAGGTGCTGCCGGACGAGGCGGCGATCCACCTGCGCGGCGCCGACGTCACGAAGGCTGCGCTCCAGGCGCTGCCGCCGGTGGGGCTGCTCCACCTCGGCGTGCATGCCAGGAGGGCGCAGGGCGTCCCCGTCCTGGAGATGGCCGACGGCCCGCTGGCCCCGGCCGAGATCGCCGAGCTCCCGCTGCGAGGGCGGCCGTTGGTGCTGCTGGCCGGCTGCGCCACCGCGGTAGGGCCGGTCCACCAGGGCGTCGAGCGCTCGCTGGCCGCCGCCTTTCGCCAGGCCGGGGCCTCGGCCGTCATCGCCACGCGCTGGCCCCTGGCCGACGCCCACGCTTATCGCTTCGTGGGGGCCCGGGGGGGCCGCGGGGCGGCCCCCGCCCCCCCCCCGGGGGGGGGGGGGCCGCGCGGCCCAC
>CAYXGP010000038.1:0-28649 GCA_964464515.1 uncultured Enterobacterales bacterium | reverse complement strand
GGCGGCGGGCCGGCTGCGCCACCGCGGTTGGGCCGGTCCACCAGGGCCCGCACGATGCGATACGCGTGGGCGGCGGCCAGGGGCAAGCGCGTGGCGATGACGGCCGAGGACCCCGCCGCTCTGGTGGCGGAGATCCGCGGCCAACTCCAGGCCGAGGGCGCCCCCCCAGCGCTCTGGGCCGCCTTCACCCTCACTTGAGACGTCGCGCGGGCGTCTCCGGCCCACTCTGTGGAGTTTCTGCGTCTCCTCACCCTGGTCCGGGAGCGATGCAGCCCGAAAGAAATGGCGGTGTTCGACGCCGGATTCTACCGCCGCATGACGGCGAAAGAAGCCGTCGCGTACCTCCTCAAGACCACCGGAGAGACCGTCACCGAAGCAGCCTTCCGTTCGCGAAAGTCCCGCCTCCACAAGCGCCTGTCCCAGCTGCTTCAGCAGCCAGCCCCAGAGGGGTCCCCATGAGCACCTCCGACGACCCGCTCGACATCTGTGACGCGTTTCACGCGCGGCTCGCGCGGCCCGCACCCACTCTGGAGGAGCTGCGTTCTCGACCGCCGAGGGTCTCCCTCGAGCCGCTGGTAGTGGATCTGCCGGTGCTGGAGGAGGAGGCCCATCGCGGCGCCACGGAGGTCGTCGCCACCCCCGACGGTATCTGCGTCCAGGACGCGCGCGCGACAAACCTCGCTGTCTTCTCGGTGCCCGATCGCGGCCCCCCCGCGCTGCTCGGCGAGGCGGCGATCACGGCGGAGGGGCTCCGGCTGCGGCTCCCGTTCGCCACCTCCGAGCCGCAGGAGATCGTGGCCATCTCCACCGGCGCTCCCATCGACATCGACCAATGGGGGATCTGGCTGGAGCAGGTGCTGGACGCCGGGCCTGAGTACGGCCGACAGGTCCGCGCGGTCCGCGATCGGGTGCGCTTCGGGCGTCTGCGGGTGTATCCGCCGGTCCACGCCGCCCGGGTTCGTGTTCAGGCGGAGAAGCTCCCCCCCATGAGCCCCGAGGTGGGCGCGCTCATCTCGGCGGCGACGACCGAGGCGCGGGCCGAGCATCTCGCGACGGCGGCGAATCTCTATCAGCAGGCGCTGCGCAAGGCGCTGGTGGAGGGCGACCATCGCGGGCGGGTCATCGGGGCGCTCGGGCTGTCCAAGGCGCTGGGAGGGATGGGGCTGATCCAGTCCGCTGACGCCGTCCTCGACGATCTCCTCACCTCCACCTCGCTGGACGCGGGGCTGGCTGCCTGGGTCTACTCGTCGGCCGTCGGACGCGCTGTGGACCTGGGGGAGATCGACGAGGCGGGTCGGTGGCTCGCCCAGGCCCGAGAGCTGAAGGGCGGCATCCCCAACTCGATGCTCATCAGCCAGGCGCGGTACCTGATGGCCGATGCGCGTCCTGCGAATGCCCTGCGGGTCCTCGATCGCGTAGACATGACCTCGCTCCCGAAACCCGCGTGGGCCGGTGTGTTTGTTCGGCTGCTGCAGGCTTGCACCCTGGCGGATCTGGGGCGGATCGCCGCGGCCCGGGGCTGCCTCACCGGCGAGGGGCTGGAGCTACCCGAGCAGCACCTCTTCGCGCTGCGCGCCCGGACGCAGGTAGACCACGCCGCGGGTGCACCCAGCGACTGGGCGCAGATCTGCGCGTCGGCCGCCGGTCACCTGGCGCCGCTGGAGGGGCGGCCGGTCCCCTCGTGGTGCGCGACCCACCTCGTCGCGCTGGCGCACCTCGCGCTGGATGATGACGCCGCCGGCGCTGCGTGGACGCTCCTGCGGCTGCGGTTCCTCGAATCCGACCAGGCGCAGGACCCCTCGATCCCGGCCCTGTTCGTGGCGGGGAACGCGCGGGGTCTCCTGGCCTGCGGACCAGACGGAGCAATTCGACGGCTCACCGTCGGGCGCGCGGAGCTCCATCAGTGGATCGCCGACGCCTCCTGGGAGCTTCGGCATGCGCTCCCGTCGGAGGCCCTGCGTCGTCTTCGGGACGCCCTCGGTCAGCCCGAGGCGCCGGATGGCCTGCTGGTGGAGTGCGATGGTGCGCTGGCGGGAGCGCCGCTGCCTGCGCTGCTGGCGACCCCTGCGCGGATCCCCGCGGTCCGCGTGCTCGCGGGGGCGCGGCGGATCGCTCGCGGTGGGCCTCCCGCTCCCGGGGTAGCGAGCTTCGCCGACGTCGCGGGCGACCTGCCCCTGGCGCGGCGAGAGGTCGCCCCCGAGGAGGCGCAGATCCACTGCCGCGGCGCCGACGTGACCCGGAGCACGCTGGCTGCCGCGGGAGACGTGGGCCTCCTGCACATCGCGGTGCATGCCGAGCGGGAGCGCGGCGTGCCGGCGCTGATGCTGGCCGACGGCCCGCTCACCCCCACCGAGATCGCCGAGCTGAATCTGTCGGGCGCGCCTGTGGTGCTCCTGGCCGGCTGCGGGACCGCGCCGGGTCAGGTCGGAAAGGGCACGGAGCAGTCGCTGGCGGCGGCGCTTCGGGTCGCGGGGGCCTCGGCGGTGATCGCGACGCTGTGGCCCGTCCCCGACGCGGACGCCCACCGCTTCGTGCGGGCCTTCATCGCCGGCTGGCCGACGACAGACCCGGCGCAGCTCGTGGCCGACATCTGTCAGCGGCTGCGCGTGGAGGGCGCGCCCGCGCGGTGCTGGGCTGCTTTTTCGGTCTACTGAGCTGGCTCGGTCTGCTGAGCGAGGAGCGCGGCGGCCTCTACGAGCGTCGTCCTGCGATCGTAGAGGGCTGACTCCAGCCCCGCGCAGACGCGCTCCTGCCAGGTGTCCAGCGCCCCGGTCAGCGCTCGCTTCAGGTCAGTGCTCTGCGGTAGCTCCGCCATGGCCTGCGTAAAGCGCACGTTCTCGTCGGAGAGCAGCCGCTCCAGCACCGCGCCGGTCTCTGCGAAGCGCGCGCGGGTGGTCGCGGACTCCGGAAGGCGGTCGATCACCGGCTCCAGGTACTCGACGGTCTTGTTCCAGCCCTCCCGCAGGGCGCTTGGCAGCCCCTCCAGAGCTGCCGGCAATGGCGCGGTGGCGTCGGCGAGCTGCCCGCTCGCCAGGCCGGCCTTTACGCCCGCCTTGATCGCGTCGCGAAAGCGCCGCTCGGCGTCCCGCAGCGGCCCCTGGGTAGGCACGAGCGCGTCGCTGATCCGCTCGACCAGCTTCACACGCTCGTCCTCGGGTACGCGGCCGTTCAGCGCGCGGGCGACGTCCGTGATCGTGATCTCCCAGGTGCTGACCAGCGCGGCGTTCACCAGCTTGAACGTGGCGTCGGCGGCTTCGTCGAGGTGCGCGAAGGCCTTGTCGCGGGTCCAGTCGAAGCTGTTGCCCGTGGTGGGGGCGGCGGGGACGAGGCGGTCGCGGGTGCGACCCACCAGCTTTCTGAGGCGGCGTAGGGCCATTGGGGGCTCCATGAGGGTCAGCGTCGGCGCTGCCAGCGCTGGACCCGCTGCAGGCCGTCGACCAGTCCGGGCGCGACCTGGTCGAGCGTGTGGAGGATGCGGGCGCGGCGGCCGAGCACGCGCTGACGTTCGCGGCGCCTGGTGGCCTCCACGATGTGGCGGGCGGCCTCCTGGGGAGTCATCGGGACGAGCCCCGGATGGTCGTCATCGAAGGTCAGGTAGCCGGCGTTCTGGAAGAACGGGGTGGACACGGCGGGGGGGCTGATGACCACGACGTTCACGCCGGTGCCGTCGAGGTCTTTGCGCAGCGCGCGCGAGTAGCCGATGAGGGCGTGCTTGCTGGCGCAGTACGCGGTGTGCTTCGGGTATCCGCGGTGACCGGCCACGGAGGCCACGTTGACGATCACCCCGGAGCCGCGTTCGATCATCTGCGGCAGCAGGGCGGCGGTCACGGCCATGGCGCCGAGCAGGTTCACCTCCATCACCCGGCGGACGTCGGCGGGGGTGGTCTCGGCCCAGTCCTTGAACAAGCCGATGCCGGCGTTGTTGACCAGCACATCGACCCGACCCCGCGCGTCGAGGGCGGCCTGCGCGGCGATCTCCACGGCGTCTGCGTCGGTGACGTCGAGGGTGAGGGTCTGGGCGACGCGCGGCGCGAGCGCCATCAGGCGAGTCTGATCGCGGCCGGTGCCGATCACCTGCGCGCCCGCCGCGGCGAACGCCAGGGACGTCTCCCAGCCGATACCGCTGGTTGCGCCGGTGATCAGGACGACGTCAGAGGGTGGCATTGTCACAGGGAGGCATGGGGTGGTCGGGTTAGGTGGGTGTTGCGGAGGATTCCAGATGCGTATCGCATTCCTGTTGGCCGGGGTGTCCGGGTTGTTCATCGGACTCTCAGGGTGCGCCGAGACCGACGCTTGTGACGAGTACATCCAGTACATGTGCGACTGCCACCCCGAGGCGGACTGCGAGGCCCTGGAGCGTCAGTATGGCGAGGCCGACGCGGCCACGCAGGACGACTGCGCGCTGGAGCTGGACGATCAGGAGGAGGTCGACGAGACGTCGGCGCACACCTGCGGCGACACCACCGGCTCCGGGACCGCGACAGGTACCGGTACGACTGGCTGAGCGCTACACGACCTCGTCGAGCAGGTCATCCACACCCGGCGCCTGCGGCGCGGTCTCTGGCGCGCGTCCCTTCCGCAGCCGCAGCGCCGTGATCAGGATGGCCAGCCCCGCGAACACCAGCGCCCAGATCTCCGAGGTGGCGAGCGTGACGCCGCCGATCTCGTGCAGGCCGCGGATGGTGTCGCCCCGGAATTGCTCGATCGACATCCGCAGCCCGGCGTACCCGACCAGCATCGCCGCGAGGATCTGCCCGTCGAACAAGCGCGCGCGGTGCCACATCGCTGACAGCAGCGCGAACAGGAGCAGCCCGCCGGTGATCGCCCAGATCTGCGTGGGGTACAGCGCGATGCCGGGGAGGTTGCCCACGCCGACGCCCGCCTTGAAGGTCAGGGCGAGGAACGGGAAGCCCTCCACGGTGGAGATGAGCCCGCCGGGCAGCTCCAGCAGGGTCTGATCGGCGGGCAGCGGGCAGGCGCGCCCGTGGCAGCAGCCGGCCAGGAAGCAGCCCATCCGACCGATCGCCAGCCCCCGCATGATCGGGGCCGGGGCGATGTCCGCCTGCTTCCACCCGGGGACCCCCACGACCCGGGCGTAGATGGCCCCGGAGCCCACCCCGCCGATCACCCCTCCGACGAAGGCGAACCCCCCGCGACTCGCGTCGAAGTAGATGAGCGGGTTCGCGAAGAACGCCTCCGGCTCTGCGAAGGTGAAGTGGAGCAGGCGGGCTCCCCCCAGACCGGCGATGGTCACCAGGAGGTACATCGGAACGAGCTTGTCGCTGTCGATGCCGATCCGGCGCGCGCGGGCGCTGGTGACCAGGCAGGCGCCGAGAAACGCCAGCATCACCATGAGGCCCCATGAGTGGAAGGCCAGGCCGCCGCTCTCATACAGCGTGGGGAACATCCGGGTCGCCGGGGTGCGCGGGGCGACAGTGCCCTCGCGGGGTCGTTAACAGAGTTCGCCAGCTGAGTTCGTCTGTGTCTTCCTTCCACCCGGGGCTGTCTTGCACGATGCCCTCATCGTCAGCCTGCTGAGCGCGGTCCCGAAGAACCTCGTGGCCGGCTGGATGGGCCGCGGAGCGCGCCTCCGCCTCCCGGCGTTCCTGCATCGCCTGGTGGTGCGGAGCTTCGTGCGGGCCTACCGCATCGACCTCTCCGAGAGCGTCGGCGAGGTCGATGACTTCGCAAGCCTGTCGGAGTTCTTCGTGCGCGCGCTCCGACCCGGCGTGCGGCCGATCGACGACGATCCTGATCATCTCGTCAGTCCCGTAGACGCGCACGTCCACACCATCGGCGCGCTGGTCGGGGAGGACTTCGAGCAGGCCCCGGGGCGGATGTGCTCGGTCGAGCAGCTCCTCGGCGTCACGGGCCACGGCCCCCGTGGGATCTGCGAGGGGATGAATCTCGTCGGAGGAAGCTATGCTATCCTCTATCTCGCACCCAAGGACTACCACCGGGTTCACGTCCCCCGGGAGGGTACCGTTGCAGGGTATCGGTACATCCCCGGTCAGCTCTGGCCTGTGTTCCCCGCCGCCACCCGCAGGGTGCAGGGTGTGTTCGCTCGAAACGAGCGCCTCATCTTCCGGATCGATACCGCACTCGGACCGATCCTGGTGGTCATGGTGGGTGCGTTCGGGGTCGGGCGCATGACCACTCCGCTGGCCGATCTGGTGACCAACACCGACCGCCACCCCGAGCAGGTCGCGCTCCACCCGCCCGTCCAGGTCGCGCGTGGGGCGGAGCTGGGGCGGTTCGAGCTGGGCAGCACGGTCATCCTCCTCGCGGAGCCCGGACGCCTTGACTGGCTGGTCACGCCTGGTGAAGACGTCCGGCTCGGGCGGCCTGTCGCTCGGGCTCAGGGAGGTTGAGATCGACGAGCGAATCCTCAGGGTAGGGACGGCTGTCTCCACTGCGACGGATCTCGAGTGGCTGGACGAGCGACTCAACGCCATCTTCGCCTCCCCGAGCTACCGGCCGCCGATGCTGCCGCAGGTCGCCCTGGATCTGCTGCGGCTGATCCGCAGCGACCTGTTCTCGTTCGAGCAGGTCGCCAAGATCCTCGAGCGCGACGCGGTGCTCGCGGGCCGCGTGCTGCGGCTGGTGCAGTCACCCCTGTACGCCCGGCCGCGCCCCATCCTCTCGCTCAGTCAGGCCGTGGTGCGCCTGGGCCTGACCACCCTTCGCGACGCGATCCTCGAGGTCGCGGTCAACACCAGCGTGTTTCGGGCCGGGGTCTACCGGCGTCCGATGGCGCGGGTCCTGCTCCACCTCCGGGCGACGGCCCACATCTGCCGGCTGGTCGGAGGGTACTCGACCCAGGTCGGCGATCGGGCGTTCCTGTGTGGGCTCCTGCACGACGTCGGCTTCGCCGGGCTGCTGATCACGCTGGCCGAAGAGGCGCAGAGCGACCCCCGGCTCGCGGTTGAGAATGTGCTTCCGTTCTGGCCCGCGCTCGATCGCGCCCACGAGGCGGCCACCGGGGCCATGCTCAAGATCTGGGGATTCCCCCCGGAGATCATCCGGACGCTCGCCAACCACCACACGGTGCCTGACGACACCCCCCTCGACCCCACGCTCGCGGTGCTGATCATCGCCGAGCACCTCGCGGGCGTGCTGGGGTGCGGGATGGTGATGGGTGAGACGCCGCTCGACGGGCAGTACGCGCCGGAGCCGCCGGTGACCCTGGCCTGTGAGCGGCTGGGGATCCCTGGAGACGAGCTGCTGGTCATCCAGGGGGAGGCCGCCCGTCTGGTGGGGGGGCTCAGTCGGGGGCGGCCTTAGGAGCCCTGGTCGCCGCCGAGCAGCGCCGCCAAGCGTGCCACCCCCTCCGCGACCACTTCTGGCCGCGCCGACGTGAAGCAAAGCCGCACATGCGTGGGAAAATCAACTCCACACGAGCTGCCCGGCGCCAGCAGCAGTCCGCGATCCAGGCAGTCGCTCAGGAACCCGTCGAGCCCCCGGTCGTCCAGGTGATTCGCGACGTCCAGCAGCAGGAAGGTGCCCCCCTCTGGTTCGGGGACGCCGAGCGCGGCGGCGGCGGCGATCCCGGCCGCCTGGTAGGCCCGCCGACTCTCTGCCAGCCAGGCCGCTCCGTGCTCCAGCGCAGCCACCCCAGCCAGCTGAGAGGCGGTCACTGTAGAGAACGAGCCGTGCATGCTGAGCTTGCGGACCTCGGACATCACGCTCGCGGTGGGCCCGAGCAGGTACCCGCAGCGGTTGCCGGCCATGGCCCAGGCCTTGGAGAAGCTGTAGGCCGCGAAGGTGCGCTCGGGGGCGATCTCGAACAGCGGGTGGTGGGGGCGGGCGTAGGCGTACAGCGAGTAGACCTCGTCGGACCAGAGCCAGAGGTCATGGGCGCGAGCCACGTCGGCCAGCTCCGAGAGCTGATCGGCGGTGAGCACGTTGCCCGTCGGGTTGTTGGGCGTGCAGACATAGATCGCGGCCGTGCGCGGGGTGACGTGGGGCTCCAGCAGCGCGGCGACGCCCCGGCCCAGTCGATCGTAGAACGGGACCTCCACCACCTGGGCTCCAGCGGCCGGGACGATCCCCCGGATCAGCGGCCAGCAGGGGGTGAGCAGGATCACCTCGTCTTCGGGCGAGAGCAGCGTGCGCGACAGCGCCGACAGGGCGCCGGTGGCGCCGGGCGTCACGAGGATCTGATCGGTGGGGAGATCGTGGATTGCTGAGACGGCCGACAGTAGCGCCGGGTGGCCCTGGGGCCGGGCGTAGCGGTTGAGCCCGGGGTGATCGGACTGGCGCAGATCGGACATGTGCGCGCCGGGTGGGGGCGCGCGCCAGGAGTCGCCGACGTGCAGCGGGATCGGGGGTTCGCACTGCTGGGCGATGCGCTCGGCCAGCTTCGAGATGGGGCGGTTGTGACGGCGGCCGGCGGTCGGGGCGATGTGGGGATGGCGGGGCATTGGGTGATCGGTGGGTGTTTGGGGTGAACTCTTGTAGCTCGCTCTCGTTCTGTTCCCGCTGTGGAGCAGTCGTTCTCGCTGATCGCTCTCGCTCTCGTGGATCGCGGTTCGTGGAGCCGTGGAACCGCGATTCGTGGGACCGTGGGACCGCGAAGCCGTGCTGCCGTGCTGCCGTGCTGCCGTGCTGCCGTGCTGCCGTGAAGCCGGGTGACCGCGAAGCCACGGAAGCACGGACCCGCGAGACCGCGATCCACGAGACCGCGATCCACGAGACCGCGATCCACGAGACCGCGATCCGCGAAACTTTGTATCCACGCGAGCGAAGCGAGAGACAGACTCTTCCAGCTCCAGTCTTCCAGACCGGGCTCAGCTACGCCGCCCCTCGCCCCGCCAGTACCGCTGGAATCGTCTTCATCAGGATCACCAGATCCAACCAGATCGACCAGTGCTGGATGTACTCCACGTCATGCTGGACCATCTCCTGGAAGCCGCTGTCGGACCGCCCGGAGACCTGCCACGGCCCGGTGATGCCCGGCTTGACCTTGCTGCGCATCTCGAACCAGTACTTGAGCTCGGGATCGGCGTCGATGCCCTCCAGATCGGACAGCGGCAGCGGACGCGGCCCGACGAGGTTCATGTCGCCCCGGATGACGTTCCAGATCTGGGGCAGCTCGTCGATCGAGTACTTGCGGATGAAGCGGCCCAGCGGCGTGATGCGTGGATCGTCCTTGATCTTGAACAGGACGCCGTCCTGCTCGTTGAGGGCGGCCAGTGCGGCCCGCTGTGCCTCGGCGTCGACCACCATCGAGCGGAACTTGAGCAGGTTGAACCGTCGCCCGCCGCGTCCGGCGCGGGGCTGCGCGAACAACGCGGGTCCTCGGTCCTGGGCCTTGACCGCCACGCCCACGCAGAACAGGAACGGCAGCAGGAACAGGAAGCCGGTGCCGGCGAGGGCGAGATCGACCGCGCGCTTCACCTGCTCGCCGAGCGTCGGGTAGGTCAGGGACGTCAGGTCGATGAGCTGGAGATCGCCCATCGTGGTGGTGTTGACCCGGGGGCTGGCGACCACCCCCCAGTTGAACGGCGCCTGCATCACCCGCAGGCCCATCTGATCGGCCAGCGACGCCAGCGTGAGCGCCTCGTCGCGCGTCAGGTTGCGGCTCGCCAGGACGATCTGCTGGATGTCGGTGCGGTTGACGATGTCGGTGAAGTCGGCGACCGAGCCGAGCACCCGCTCCAGCGGGACCTTGGGGGCGCCGGTGGCGGAGGCGTCGGGCCAGATGAAGCCGGCCATGTGGAAGGCGTGGTGTCCGAACCGCTCGATGTGCTGCGCCATGAGCTGTGCCGCCTCGCCGACTCCGACGATGGCGACGCGCTGCTGGGTGATCGGGCGCGGGATGTGGCGCTGCAGCCGGAAGAACGTCAGGCGGAACACCAGCACATACAGCGACGTGAAGCCGCAGTACGACAGGATGAGGAAGCGGCTGTAGGTGCGATCGGGCAGGATGAACTGCAGCACCAGGGCCACGAGCGGCACCAGCAACATCGCCCGGCTCACCGACGCCGCCACTCGCGGTGAGGACGTCATGCGGGCCGGGTCGTAGAGACCGAACTGACGCAGCGCCAGCACCCACACCACCATCAGCACGAAGCCCGGCGGCATGAAGGGGTTGCTGGGCCACAGCTCCAGCCAGGTCACCTCCAGGATGGTCTCGAGGTGCGGGCGGTACCAGATCCACAGCGCATGCGCGCTGTACAGACCGATGGTGACCGCCACCAGATCCAGGGCGACGACGATGGCCCCGAGCAGGCCGGTGCGGTTCACCGGCGCGGGCTCTGACAGGCTGCGGGCGGGCGGGCTGGGGTCGGGCCCAACGCGATCACTCCAGGACCGAGGAGGTGCCCTGCGCCCCTCCCGAGACCGTGTTGCGGTAGATCGCCGAGCCGCCGACGAACGGCGCCAGGATGCTTGAGACTTCGCGGAAGTAGCGGGAGACGTCGGTGATCGTGCGCGTGGGCACCAGGATGATGTCGCCGCGCTGCAGGTAGACCATCTGGTCGAAGGCGCCCTCGATGTAGATCGACTTGACGTCCACCGTGTAGAGCTGCGGATCGTCCATGCCGCCGCGCACCAGCAGCACGTTCTCGGTGCGGGCGCTGGTGTTGATGCCGCCGGCGATCGTCAGCGCCTCCAGGATGGACATCTCGTTGGAGAGCTGCAGGATGGAGGGCTGCGAGACCTCTCCGAGCACCACCACCTTCTGGTTCTTCAGCTCCAGGATGTTCACCGAGACCTGCGGATCGACGTAGTGGGTGGCGACGGCCTCGGTGATCGTGTCCGAGAGCTCGCTGTAGGTGAGGCCGCTCACCAGGATCTGTCCCACCAGCGGGTAGGTGATCGTGCCGTCGGGCGCGATGGTGATCTCCATGTCGAGATCCTGATGGCGCCAGACCGAGATGGCGATTCGATCGCCGGGTCCGAGCGTGAACTCCGCGGCCGCGGAGCTGGCGAGGGACTCTGGCGGCGCCGTGGTGATGTTGGGGATCACCGGCTTGGGGCCGCAGGCGAGCAGGAGGAGCAGCGAGCAGTGCTGCAGGGGGAGGGCGCGCATGTAGGGGCTGGTCACGGTTGAGGGGGAAGGGTTGCCGGGTGCGGGGGCGCGCAGCCTATCCCGAGACGGCGTCACCCGGCAGGTTCGTGTTGCTGGTCTGCCGGTCCTGGCGCTATAGAAGACAGGACCGGGATTGCCCCCTACCTCCACGTCACGGCAGTCCTCCCGATAGGGTAGGCGATGGAACTGCTCAAGCTCTATACAGCGTTGCTGCGGCGGCGCTGGCTGGTGATTCAGGCTGCCGTGCTGTTCACGGCCGTTGGGATCACCCTCGCGCTGGTTCTGCCGAAGAACTACCAGGCCAGCTCGCGCGTGCTGGTGTCGTCGTCCGACACCACCATGTCGATCCTCAGCGATCTCGGTCTGTCCGAGGTCGCGGCGGGGCTCAACAACAGCACCGACGACATCACCAACAAGATCCAGGAGGCCCTCACGCGGCCCCTCATCGACGAGGTGATCTGGCGGCTGCAGCTCCGCGACGACGACGGTCGACTCTACAATTCCGAGGAGCTGCTCGTCCCGGGGCTCACCGGTGAGCTGGAGGCGCGGCCGAACATCGCGATCTCGCAGCAGCAGGGCACCGACATCCTGGTCTTCGAGGCCCGCGCGGACGATCCCGAGCTGGCGCGGCTGCTGGCCGACACCATGGTGCGGGTGACCATCACCTCGGCCCACGACGGCGCCCAGGGGGAGACCCGCAACGCGCGCATCTTCATCGAGGAGCAGCTCAACATCGTCCGCAGCGAGTTCGATCGCGCGCTCAAGGAGATCGCCACGGCCAAGGCCGACGAGTCGGTGATCGATCTCGAGAGCGAGATGAAGGCGGCAATCGCTCGCCTCTCCGAGCTGATGCTCACCTACGAAGAGAACGCCGCGGCGATCCAGGACGTGCGGGCGCAGCTCTACGAGGCGAAGGCCTACCAGTCTCGCGAGACCGTCGAGGTGGTCTCTCCCTCGACGGCCAACAGCAACGCGCGGGTGGCGAAGCTCCGCGAGCGCCTGAGCGAGCTGCGGGTGGAGCGCACCAGCGAACTGCTCGACAAGACCGAGAGTCACCCCGACATCGCCCGGATCGACGAGCTGATCGTCACCGCCGAGGGTGAGCTGCTGTCGGCGTTGGAGGAGCAGCACGCGCTCAACCCCGCCATCCACCAGCTCGAGTCCAAGCTGCGCGGACTTGTGGAGCGCGGCCAGGAGATCGACGCGGCCATCCAGCGCACCACCTCGCAATTCGGCGGGTACCCTGACAAGCTCCGCCGACTCGCGCAGCTCCAGCTCACCGCCACCGCCGCAGAGTCGGTCTACCAGAGCCTGCAGGAGCAGCGGTACCAGGTGGGCGTCGCCGAGGCGATGACCGTCTCCGACCTCCAGCTCATCGAGCCGGCCAAGGCCCCCGAGAAGCACACCTCCCCGAAGCTGCTGGTCAACGCGATCCTCGGGCTCGGCCTCGGCGTGATGACCGGCCTGGCCCTGGCCCTGGTGTTCGAGCACATCGACGACACCATCAAGAACCCCGAGGGCCTCGAGGAGGTCTGGCCGCTGCTGCGCCTGGGGGTCATTCCCCGGTTCAAGATCGTCGGAGACCGCCGGGTCATCGACACCCTGTCGAGCACCCACCCCGTCGCGGAGGGGTATCGAACCATTCGAAACGGGCTGGTCTATGCCTCTCTCGACAAGCCGATCAGCCTGATCGCGGTGTCCTCGGCGCTCCCCAGTGAGGGCAAGACCACCTTCGCGGTGAACCTCTCCATCAGCTTCGCCTCTGAGGGCAAGCGCGTGCTGCTGGTCGACTGCGATCTCCGGCGTCCCGCGCAGCACCGGCACTTCTCGTCCACCTCCAACCACATCGGCCTCACCGACGTCCTCACGCGTCGGGTGCAGGTGTCGGAGGCCATGCAGAGCACGCCGGTGAACGGCCTGACCCTGCTGACCTCCGGGCCCATCCCCACCGATCCCGCGCGGCTGGTGGAGAGCCTCCGGCTGCGCCAGATCCTCCTCGATCTGCGCAAGCAGTTCGACGTCGTCATCGTCGACACCCCGCCCAGCCTGGTGGTCAACGACGCCCTGGTCATCGCCCGCGCGGTCGACGGTATCGTCCTGGTGGTGGAGGCCGGGCGCACCAGCTCCAAGCTGGTCACCGAGATGCGTCATCGCTTCGAGTCGGCCGCTATCGACCCGGTGGGGCTGGTGCTCAACAAGCTCGACTTCTACACCTCCGGCTACGGCTCGTACTACCGCAAGGCCTACGCGCACTACGGCATGAACGACTCGACCGGGTCCGGCGACGATTCTCGGACTGGCGAGACCCGGACCGACAAGCCGCGGACCGGCGCGGGAGGTGCCGCGTGATCGTCGGCGTGCTCTTCTTCCTGGCCTGCGGCGGCCCCGAGCCCGAGGACATCGCGCGCAACCTGGGCTCGAAGAACCCCGTCGTACGCGAAGACACCGCCAGAATCGCTCGGAATTTCGAGTCACCAGAGGTGATCAAGGCGCTGATCGGCGCGCTGTCCGATCCTTCAGAGAAGGTGCGCCTGAACGCCATCGACAGCCTGGTGCTGCTAGAGGCGGACGAGGCGGTGCCGACCCTGATGAACCTCGTGAACACCGACGCCTCCGATCTGGTCAAGAAGGAGGCGGTGGACGCGCTGGGTCGCCTGGGTGACAAGCAGGCCGTCCCGGTCCTGCTCGCGCATATCCAGGGGCGGATGGGTCCTGAAGGCCGGCCGCCGCTGAACGCCATCTGGGCGCTGGGCTCCCTCGGAGACGCGTCGGCCCTGCCGCTGCTGTCGAAGCTGCGGGAGCACTCCGATCCCTACGTCGCATGGAACGCGAATCAGGCGCTACGCGCGCTCTGAGGCCGTCTCCTCCAATCAGGGCACCAGCCGCACCAGCGGGCTCGGCTGATGGTCGGGGATCGCGGGCAGCCACGGCCCCGGCGCGCCGACCTCCTGTCCCAGCGGCCACCGGTCGATGTCCTGAGGGAGCCGCCAGCGCAGGCGCCGACTGAGCGTGACCATCACCTTCTGCTCGGGGGTCACGGGATCAGGACGCTGGGTGTAGATCGCCCGCACCAGCCAGCGCGGCCGCGGTCGGAATTCCAGCCCGCCACGCTGCGCGGTGAGCAGCCACTGATCCCAGCGGACCTCGCCGATCACGCTCCAGCGGGGGATGACCTGCTGCCGCGCGGAGAGCACGCTGCGAGACTGGGGCGGCTGGAGGGGGACCTCTGCGGGGGAGAGCCCCTGCACCCACTGCGTCTGGGTGAGCCCGACGCGCTGCGTGTGGAGGATGACGAGCGCCTGGGGCTGGATCGGATCGACGGGCTCTTCGTCATCGGCGAGCAGCGTCGGTGGGGAGAAGAGCACCAGGTGGCTGCTGAGCCGGACGACGGGCAGCGCGTTCAGGTCGGGCTCATCGGCCTGCGCGCGGGCGAGGCGGCGATCCACCGGACCGTCCCCGAGCGCCACCCGTCCCTCGGGGCGCGTCGGCGTGATCCGCAGCGAGGGGTGGGCCAGCGTGTTGCCGATCCGTCGCACCGTGTCGAGCACCGGCGCGTCCTCCAGCAATTGTGCGAGCGCGACGTTCCAGCCCAGGTTGCTGCCGAGGAGGGAGAGCTCCAGCGCGCGCTCTCCGACCTCCGGAGACAGCAGCGTGGGTACCCCCGAGGCGCTCTCCAGTCGCCAGTAGCAGTCCAACTCGTTGGCGGTGTCACGGAAAAGCGGCGAGGCGCGGGGCCCGGCCATCGACGCGGCGGTGGCGCGCTGCCAGTCCAGCCACGGCTGCATTCGGACCGGACGCAGGTCGGCCGCGACCTCGCCGTCGTACCACAGCGAGGACGCTGCGAGCGTGGCGCGCGCAAGCAACATCGCGGGGAGCATCGATCTGAGGATAGCACGGGTCCCCGCGAACCGATCGGGGGTCGGCGTGCTACCTTCCGCCGGTGCTGTGGTTTGGACTCGCGACGCTGATCGGTGCTGCACGCGCTGATCCCGGGGCAGATCCGACGGCGCGGATGGTGGGGGTGATCTGCCGGCGCACGGGCGGAGATGTATTGCTGGGTGCGGGGGATCGCGGTCCCCTGGCGCTGGCCGGGCAGCTCTCCGCATGCGGCGACGATCCCCTGCGTGCGAAGGCCGAGGACATCCTGGCCGATGAGCTCGCGGCTGCCCGCGGAGAGATCTCCCTCTCAGACCCGCGCGGGGAGATGACCCCGCTGGCTCGGCTCAGCGCAGGCACGCAGGTTCCCGCCTACCGATCTGGAGACGAGGAGACCGGGGTTGGGTCGGCGCGGGTGGGGCTGGACGGACGCCTGTACGCAGGCCCCCTGGCTGTGCGGGCGCGGCCGATCACCGGGCTGGATGTCGCCCCCGGGGCCAGCCCCTACCTGGCGGTCGAGGAGCTGTGGGCCGGTGTGTTCCGCTCGGTGGGAGATGCCGGACACGTCCACGCCGACTTCGGCCTCCGCCGACGCTGGCTCGGCCCCACCCGCAGGGGATCGCTCACCCTCACCGACAACGCGGCCCCCGCTCCGGCGGGGAGCCTGGGCGGGACGGGTCGCCTGTGGCGGCTGGGGCGGCTGTATGGCGAGGTGGGCGCGGGGTGGCTGAGCGCGGAGCGCGCCGACGTGGAGCGTCCGGGCTGGCTGTGGATGGACCTCCGCTGGTCGCCGCTGCTCCAGACAAACCTGCCGCAGATCGAGATCGGCGCGAGCCGCGTGGGTATCTTCGGCGGGGTGGGCCGCCCGACCCCATCCCTGGGGCAGCTCATCCTGCCCACCGATCCCCACATCGAAGACGATCCCGACGCGCTGCTGCCCGATCAGGACGAGCTGGCGGCGCTGGACTTCCGCCTCACCCTGCCCCTGTGGCGCTGGTGGCCGGGGAGCCCCCTGGACTACATCGAGGGGTGGTGGCAGTACGGCGGCGAAGACGTGATCGGGCGGGAGATTCTGGGGATACCCACCCCCTCGCTCGCGGGGGTCGCCAACATCTACGGCGGCGAGGTGGCGGCCTCGGCCGGGGAGCACACGCTGCTCCTGACCATCGAGTGGGCGCGCCTGCTCGATGACTACTTTCGCTGGTACACCGGGCACCGGGTGTACCACGACGGCTTCACGCGCTTCGGCCGCACGATGGGCCACGCCATCGGCGGAGACGCGCTGGAGCACTGGGCGGCGCTGACCTGGCTGGCGCCCGAGATCGGCGCGGGCCTGGAGGGGGGACGCACGCTGCGCGTGGGCGTCATCGAAGACCAGGGCACCAACCTCTTCGCGCTGATGGACGAGGAGCGCCGCTGGTGGGGTGGCGCGCGGGGCTGGACCCACGCGGGGGGGCGGTGGTGGACCGGTGCGGTGTCTGCCGAACGCATCACCGGACTGGACTTCGTCCCTGGCGCGGACGGCTGGACGTGGCGCGTCAGCGCGGGGATGGGCGCGCCGTGAGTGACCGCCTGTCGCTCCCCCGGGCGCTCTGGTGCGGCATCGCGGGCGGGATGATCGCGGGGCAGCTCGTGGGGATCGCCGAGGCGCTGGTGCGCCTGTCCGGGGCCGGCGCGGGGGAGTACGGCGCTCTCGTCATCGCGGCGATGGCCTACGCCGTCGCGGGGGCGGTTCTGGGCGTGGGGGTCGGGGCTGCGCTGGCGTTCATCAGCCTGGCGCTGCGGATGCGCGCGGCGCGGGTGTGGACGCTGGGCTTCCTGGCGGTCGGCGGTGGGCTCGCCGTAGGAATCGGCGGCACGTTCTCGGTCGCTCCGACGCTGCTCGGCGGCGGGCTGGCGGCGGCGGCGCTGCTGTGCCTGTGGCTGATGCCGATCTTCCTGACGCGCACCCCGCTGAAGATCCTCCTGGAGCCGCGGGGGACCTTCGCGAGCGCCGCGGTCGTCGTCGTGCTGTGCGCGGTGTTCTCGCTGTCGCCCGGATCCGACGAGCCAGAAGACCCGCCGCCGCGCGATCAGTCGGGCCTCACCGAGCGCCCGGATCTGCTGCTGGTGATGATCGACGCGCTCCGGGCCGATCACCTGGGGCTGTACGGAGACGCCCGCGGCCTCACCCCCACGCTCGATGGGCTGGGAGGCGACGCCGTGGTGTTCGAGCGGGCGATCGCCCACGCGTCAACGACACGCCCAGCGACGGCGAGCCTGCTCACCGGGATGTGGCCGGCGCGCCATGGGGTGCGCTCTGCTCAGGACACGCTGGCTGATGGGGTGGCGACGCTGGCCGAGGAGCTGAACGAGGCGGGGTACGCCACGGGCGCGCTGCCGGCCCACATCGATCTCACCACCCCGGACCTCCGCAGGGGCTTCGATCGGGTGCTGCTCCAGGCTCCTCGCACGCTGGGCGGGGTGGGGCCCAGCGCCAGCCGCCTGTCGCTGTACGGGGTGGTGCGCCGAGCGCGGAACGCAGCGCTTCGCGGCCCCGGGCCGGCTGCGGAGCACTACGCGCCCGCGGCCACCGTGCTGGAGTCGGCGCGTCGGTTCATCGCGGAGAGCGACGGGCGGAGGTGGTTCCTGTTCGTCCACCTGATGGAGCCCACGGCGCCCTACTACGGGGCCGACGGCCGCTCGTCCGGCCCCACTGATGCGCCGCCGGATCCGGCAGATCGCGATCTGCTGGTCCGCCGCTACGCTGATGAGGTCTCCGCGGTCGACGCCGCCCTCGGCGAGCTGTTGACGTGGCTGGACGACAGCGGGATCCACCCGGTCATCGCGATCACGGCAGATCACGGCGAGGAGCTGTTCGACCACGGCGGCTGGCGGCACGGCGCTACACTGTACGAGGAGCAGCTCCATGTGCCGCTGATCATCCGGATGCCCGATGATCGCCTGGCGGGGACGCGGGTGCCCTGGGCAGTGTCGCAGGTGGACATCCCAGCCAGTATGCTCGGCCTGGCGGGCGCGGAGATCCCGGACGGCTGGCAGGGGCGCGACCTGCTGTCGCCGCCGGCCATCGCCGCGTACGAAGCGCTGGGGGGAGAGGGGACAGCCACCGATCCGGCGGCGGATCGGCCGATCGTCTCCGAGACACACCAGGGAGGAGCGTCGGTGCAGGCCATCCGGCAGGGCGGCTGGAAGTACATCCGCGCCGCTCCCGGCAACCCGCGCGGGCTGGCGACCGAGGAGCTGTACGATCTGCGGGCGGATCCGGGGGAGCGCGATGACCTCGCCGGTCACGAGAGCCGAAGGCAGGCGGAGATGTCCCGGGCGCTGCGCGCGGCCCTTGAGGCCGCCAGCGGGGCCGCCGGAGCCCCGGGTGCGATGTCGTGCGCGGAGTGCAACCGGCTCCGGGTGATGGGCTACGTCTCGGACTGCGCGGCGGTCTGCGGTGAGGAGGCGCCGTGAGCGCGCGGCTGCTGATCATCGGTCTCGACGGCGCCACGTGGGCGGTGGCCGATCGCCTCATCGCGCAGGGACGGATGCCCAACCTCGCGGCGCTGGTCGCCTCAGGAGCCCGCGCGCCCCTCCGCAGCACCACCCCGCCGATGACCCTGCCGGCGTGGTGCAGCATGCTCACCGGCTGCGGGCCGGGGCGGCACGGCATCTTCGACTTCGTACGCCATCGCCGGCCGTGGGAGCTGGAGTTCACCAACGCCACCCACCGGAAGGTGCCCACCCTGCATCGCCTGCTCAGCGATCGCGGCGCGCGGGTGGCCTCCATCGCGGTGCCCACCACGTGGCCGCCGGAGCCGCTGAACGGCGCGATGGTGAGCGGCTTTGACGGCCCGGTCGCCACCGGCATCGACGCCTCCTTCTGTCACCCCCCCGAGCTGTATGGGGAGATCGTGCGGCGCTTCGGGGGCATGAAATTCGCGGACTTCGGCGAGAGCGGCATCGGCCCGGGATGGCACGATGATGCGCTCAGCGCGCTGCTCCGAGAGATCCCCCGCAAGGAGGGCATCGGCCGCTGGCTGCTGGGGCGCGAGCGGTGGGACGCCTTCATGCTGCTGCTGGGAGAGTCCGACACCGTCAGCCATCACTTCTGGATGTTCCACGACGAACGCTCGCCGCGGCGCCCCGCGCGCTGCCCCCCCCGGCTGCGCGACGCCATCGGGACGGTGTACGCCCGACTGGACGCGGCGCTGGGTCGGCTGATCACCGCGGCAGACCCCGAGGTGGTCTGCGTGTGCAGCGATCACGGCTTCGGCGGGGCGGGCACGCGGGTCGTCTACCTCAACCGCTTCCTTGAGCAGCACGGGTGGCTGCGCCTGTCTGGAGGGAGACTGTTCGGCGGCGGACGCGGGCTCGATCGGCTGCGGATGGCGGCGGCGCGGCGCAGCCCTCCTGCGCTCCTGGAGCGGGCCATGCGGACCATCCCCGGGCCGGTGCTCGGTCGCCTGGAGAGCCGCAGCCGCTACGGCGCGATCGATCTCCTCCAGACCCGCGCGGTCAGCGACGAGATGAACTACGCGGCGACCATCCGACTCAATGTCCCGGATCGAGATCGGGACGGGGCGATCGCGGAGCTCCGGGAGCTGCTGCTGGGCTGGACCGTCGAGGGCGAGCCGGTGGCGGCGGCGGTGCACACCCGAGAGGAGCTGTACGAGGGCGCGTGGGTCTCCGAGTCGCCGGATCTCGTGCTGGAGTTGGCCGAGCGGGACGGGTACTCGGTGACGGTGCTGCCCAGCGCGCGCGTCGAGCCGGGGACCACCTGGCGGGAGCTGGAACCCCACGAGTACATGGGGGGAAAGGGGCTGGGCATGAACGGCACCCATCGGCAGCACGGCGTGCTGGCACTCTCAGGCCGCGGGGTGCGCGCTGGCGTGACCGTCTCGGCGGGCATGGCCGACATCGCCCCCACGCTGCTGCACCTGCTGGGAGAGGACATCCCCGCGCACATGGACGGGCGGGTGATCACCGAGGCCGTCGGGGAGGCGCAGGCCCCGCGCCCCCGCGCCGCGAAGACCATCTCCAGCCCGCCGGTGGCCCTGAGCGAGCCGCAGCGTCGGGCGCTGTCGGAGCGCCTGGAGCGTCTTGGATACCTGTAGAGCCCGTCGGGGCTGGCTCGCGGTGGCGCTGCTGGCGGCGCTGCTGGCGGGCGCCTGCCTGCGGTCCGCCCCGCCGCTCGACGCAGCGACCTCGGCCTGGGCCCGGCTGGACACCCAGCACCTGACCGTCCGCTTCTCGCCGCAGGCCGAGGGCGCGATGACCGAGGCGTTCGGAGACGCCAGCGCGCCAGGGGAGCGCCGCGACGGCTTCGGCAGGGGCCGGGAGCGCGCGCTGGCGGCGATCTGTGAATTCGTGGGCGGCGCGCCCGGGGGGCCGATCGAGATCTTCGTGTGGGGCTCCGACGACGAGGCAGGGCTCGTGCTGGGTCGCTCTCTGGGCTTCGCGATCGTCTCCCAGCGGCGTATCCACACCCGCTGGAACCAGACGCGCGGCCACGAGATCGCCCACGTCGTCATCGGGGAGGTGCTGACTCCAGTACACCGGACCGGTTTGATCAACGAGGGCGCGGCGGTCTTCCTCGACCAGCGGCGGGGGGATCGGTTCGAGCGAGCGCGTCACGGGCTGGACGCCCCACCGGACGTGCTCGGACTGTGGAGAGACTGGCACGCCGCCGGGACCTACGCGGTAGCCGGGGCCTGGGTGGCGTTCCTGCACGAGATGGGCGGCCGCGATCGCCTGCTGGAGCTCCTCCGCGATCAGACGGAGTCTCGAGCCCGTCAGCTCTACCCCGAGCTGGACGCGTGGCTCATCGCGTTCGACGCCCGGCTCGGCTACCCCACGCCAACGGAGGGCCCATGACCCACACCGCGTCGTGCCAGTGCCAGCAGCTCCAGGTCACCGTCGAAGGAGACCTCCCCGCCACGTCCATCTGTCACTGCTTCGCCTGTCAGCAGCGCACCGGCAGCGTCTTCGGGGTCCAGATCCGGGTGGCGGCGGAGCGCGTCCAGATGACCGGGCGGTTCACCGAGTACACCCGCACCGGAGACGCCGGCGGGCTGATCACGTTCCGGTTCTGCCCCACCTGCGGCGCCACGGTGTGCTGGACCATCGACACGCTGCCCGGGGTGGTCATCGCTGCTGGGGGCTTCGCCGATCCGAAGCTCCCCGCGCCAACGTTCTCGGTCTACCGGGCGCGGAAGCACCCCTGGGTGACGATCCCGGACTCCGTCACGACGGACTGGGACTGAGCGACGGGTGCTCCGTCACGCGGGCTCTGCCGCCTTCGAGGTGGTTCCCTCGGAGATCTGGTGACATGAAGTTGCAACCCGATCTCCAGGCACGACCAACAGCCCGAGCTCTCGCCGCTGCTCATGCCACCACTCCACATCATCCAGGTCGCCGCCTTCCCGTACCCTTCCCCCCAGGGCTCACAGGTCTATGTCCGGGGCCTGTCCCGCGCCCTGGCGCGGCGCGGTCATCGGGTGACCATCGCCTGCTACGGCCACGGGATCGGCGAGCCCGACCCCGAGATCCGGCTGCTGCGCACCCCCCGCCTGCCCGGCTACCGCCGCACCCGGGCCGGCCCCGACCTGGTCAAGCCGCTGCTCGATCTGGCTCTGGCCGCGAGGCTGCGCGGCGTCCACGCCGATGTGATCCACGCCCACAACTACGAGGCGCCCCTCGCCGTGGCGCTGTCTTGTCACCCGGCGCCGATGATCTACAGCGCGCACAACACCATGGCCGAGGAGCTGCCCACCTACTTCAGTGGCTGGGGCTTCACCGGGTGGGGCGTCACGCGCCGAGCGGTGTGGGTGGTCGCGCGTGGCGCAGGCGTGCTGCTGGATCGGACGGTGCCCCGGATGGCCGCGCACGCCATCGCCATCAGCACGGGGGGCGTGCCGACGCTCCGGGCGCTGGGCTGCCGCTCGGTGAGCCTCGTGCCCCCCGGCGTCGATCCCGAAGACCTGCCGCTCGCCCCCCCGGCCGACCTGCCCCCGGGCCCCTGGATCGGGTACGCCGGCAACCCCGACGCCTATCAGGAGCTCGACGTCCTGTACGCAGCGATGCGCCACGTCCGCGGCGGTCGCCTCTTGCTGGTCGGGGCCAGCCCCTTCCGAGGGGCGCCGCGGAGCGCCCATGTGATCCAGACCACAGACTTCTCCCTGGTGCGTCGGCTGCTGCGGGGGTGCGCCGTCGCCGTGCTGCCCCGATCGGTCTGCACCGGCTTTCCGATCAAGCTGCTCAACTTCCTGGGTCTGGGGCTGCCCACCGTGGCGGCGTGGGCCGGAGCCGCCGACCTGCCGGGCGTGGTCACCGTGCCTCCCAGGGAGCCGCGCGCGCTCGCAGAAGCGATCGACGCCCTGCTGACCGATCCTACGCGCCGCGCTGTCCTCGGTGCCGCAGCCCGGAAGCATGTGCTCACCCGCTGCACCTGGGACGCCCGAGCGCGCGACGTGGAGCGGATCTACCGCGATGTGCTGGCCGCGACAGGACAGGGTGCAGCCGCGGGCCGATCGACGCTATGCTAATCCGCAAGGGCCGGTCACGACCTCCGAGGGATCACCATGCGCCGCACACAACTGCTCCTCACCCTGCTGCTGGGCTCCTCACTGCTGGGCTGTGAAAAGGACCCCTGCGAAGAGAACCCCCTGCAGTGTAGCAACGGCGGCGGCGGCGGCAACACGACAGGGGGGACCGAGACGGACACGTCCGGCGGCACCGGCAGCACCAGCGGCAGCACCGGAGCCGTCACCGAGCCGGACGAGTACTTCGACGACGTCGGCGACGTGGTCGCCTTCGAGGATCGCGGCGGAGAGGCCGAGATCAACCTCACCGACTACACCGGCGACGAGTCCTCCGAGGACCAGGAGTTCTACCTCATCCTGGTGAACACCTCCGAGAACGCCGTGGGCTACCAGGCCCGCTACATCACGCCCTCTCCCGAAGACACCGGCGACACCAACACGGGCACCCTCGGTCCCGACACGGCCAGCCCGGACCCCGGCACCGGCACAGGCACCGGCGGCGATCCGGGCGGTGGCACCTCGGGGGGCGGCGAGGGCGGCACGGCCCCCTCGCCCCTGATGAGCCCGAAGCGCGCCATCCTCGATCACGCGCTGGCGACCAGGCGCATCGATCGCGCCACGCGCTCGGCCGAGGGGCCTCCACCGCCGGCCTACGCCTCCTCCGACGTGGGCGTCTCCTCGCAGAACTTCCACGTCCGCTCGTCGCTGGACACCGCCGATGACTACGAGACGATCACCGCGACGCTGTGGGCGGTGGGCGAGACCGTCACCATCTGGGTGGACGACGACCTGCCCATCGACTGGGACTACGAGTGCGACGGCACGGTCGATGAGGCGGTCCCCGACGGCGGCGCCTACGGCTTCGACAACTGCGATCTCGAGACGATCTCCGATATCGTCGACACCAACATCGTCCCCAACGTCACCGCGGCCTTCGGCGATCTGTCCGACGTCAACGAGGACAGCCGCCTGAGCGTCGTCATCACGCCGGTGCTCAACGCGATGACCGCGGGCACCAGCGACGACGAGCTGAAGGGCGAGCTGGTGCGGTCGTACGCAGACCCCGAGGTCGATCTCAACGACTTCGACATCTCCTCCAACGCCGGCAGCGATGAGCAGGAGGTGATCTTCGTCTTCGCGCCCGATCCCTACGGGTTCGTCAACAACCGCGCGCCGGTCACCGTCGAGGACTACACGGCGCTGGAGCTGGCCGCCGAGATCTCCCGCGCGTTGGTGCGGCTCATCTCGTACAACATCCAGGTGCTGATCGCCGAAGACATCGGCGAGGAGGCTTCTGAGGAGGAGACCTGGATCGTCGAGGGGCTGGGCGCCCTGGCCGCCGACATCACCGGGTTCGGCGCCGGGCAGCACGAAGCCGTCTGGGACTACATCGACACGATCAACCTCTCACCGATCATCGACACCTCCGACACCAACGCCATCTCCACAGCCACGTGGGGGCCGCAGTACCTGTTCTTCCGCTACCTGCTCGACGTCTACGGCGAGGATCTGCTCCCGCAGCTCATGATCACCGGAAACACCGGCGAGGACAACGTCAAGATCGCGGTCAACGCGGTCCGTGAGAGCTCTGACGGCACCTCTACCGCCACCTTCGAGGACATCGTCCTGCAGTTCCAGGTGGCCATGCTCACGACGGGCGTGACCAACTCCAAGAGCAAGGAGGCGCTCGTCGACGCGGACTCCTACCCGCCGTTCGCGGGAGCCGAGTTCATCTCCGCGGCCACCGAGAACCCCACCTCCGGTGATCTCTACGGCGCCAACGGCTACCAGCAGGGGATCCAGCTCCCCGGCGAGAACGTCACCATCGAGGGCGGCACCACCAGCTCGCCCAGCGAGGTCGCGGGCACCGACGTGGTGCTGGGCAACTCCGACTTCGTCACCCTCACCTCCGGTCTTCCGTTCTACGGCTACGTCGAGGGCAACTACGCCTCGCACGTGGTGCGCCTGACCGACGTGCCCTACGACGAGGTCGCGCTGGAGATCCTGGGCCGGGGCTCGGGCTTCCTCGGCGCGGTGGTCCGCTGGAACGACCCCGAGCAGGTCGACACCGAGATCGAGTTCTCGCTCTCCTCCACCGAGGCCACCAACCTGTCCCTGCCGGAGCTTCCCGACGACGGGGAGGCGATCTACGCCATCGGTGAGCTGGCCGATCCCGGCTATACGCTGATCCCCATCTCCGACAAGGACACCAGCGAGGCCACTGTCTACGACACCGATCGCTGGCTGCTCGACCTGAGCGACCGTCCGATCACCGAGTCGGTGAACGTCGCCATCCAGCTCCAGCGCCACTACGAAGACCCCAACGGCGATATCGGGCCGTACGACCCCTGGGTCGCGGTGGTCCAGGCCAGCTTGGTGCCCACGCCCACGGTCGACGGCACCGTGCGCGGCGAGTGCGATGACGGCGGTTACGAGTTCGCCTACCCCAGCACCGTGCTGGACTACCTGTACTACCAGGTGTTCCTGTCCGGCTTCGCGATGGGAGACAGCACCGAGATCTCCGACGGCTCAGAGTCGGGTGGCACGACCGGAGGCAGCTCGGGCGGCAGCTCGGGCGGCAGCGGAAGCACGGGCGGCACCGGCGGAACCACCACCGGGGGACCGGGCGGCGGCGGCACCACCGGCGCTCCGCCTCCTGGAGTCACCGGCACCACGGGCGGTGCGTCTGGCGGGAGCACGGGCGGCAGCACAGGCGGCGGGGGGGGCGGTGCGTTCGATCCCTGCGGCACGGTCTCGACCGACACCACATGCGCGGAGGACTGGGATCGCGACGGCGTGCTCGACACCGATGAGCCGCTGCCGTCGGACTTCATCCGGCAGGTGCAGGTGATGCAGTGCACCCTCAACGGGGGTACGCTCGACCACGATCAGGCGATGGGTGAGGAGATCCTCGACATCGACGAGACCGACGAGGACGAGGACCCCTGGTTCGACCGCTCGCGCGATCTCGGCGGTGCCACCGGCTCGTCAGGCGAGGAGGCCTTCTTGGAGATCGAGCTCACGGGCGGCACGCAGTACCTGATCGTTGTCGGCGCTGGCACCGACACCGGCGTCTACGAGCTGGAGATCCGCGAGGTCGAGCAGAGCACGCCTGGTTGAGGCTGGTTCTCGAGTGCCGATCCCACCACCGGGGGGCGAAACCGCCCCGCCGACTCCCCGTGAGCGCCGTCGGGCGGTGGCTCTGTTCATCGCCACGCTGCTGTCGGTCTACGCCGTCTACGGATGGCAGTGGATGGGCGGCGATCCCTTCAGCGACGCCGACACCGCCATCGGCAGCGCCAAGTTCGCGCTGGGGCTGATGGGGATCCTGCTGGCGCACGAGATGGGGCACTACGTCGTCGCGCGCCGGCACGGCTTCGCGCTGTCGCTGCCGTACTTCCTGCCGTACCCGGTGGCGTTCGGCACGTTCGGCGCGATCATCCGGCTGCGGAGCATGCCGGCAAACCGCACGGCGCTGCTGGAGATGGGCGCGGCCGGTCCCCTGGCAGGCTTCGCGGTGGCGATCGTGGTCATGGCGATCGGGCTGCCCGGCACCATCGAGACCGCGGCCGATATGCCCGAGATCGCCATGGCCTGGCCGCCCGAGCCCTCCGCTGGCGTGGGTGTGGTCGGCGACTGGGTGCTGTCCGCCATCACGCCCGTGCTGGAGCTGCTCGACGCGGGGCTGCGCCGGCTGCCGCTCTCCGATCGGTTCCCCGTGCCCCACCCCGATCAGCAGAGCCTGCTGGTGATGGCGAACCCACCGCTGATGTCGATCCTGGGTGAGCTGATCCTGGGAGCGCCGCCCAGCCGCTACGCGACGCTCGATCCGCTGGCGATGGCCGGCTGGGCCGGGTGCTTTCTCACCGCCCTCAACCTCCTGCCGATCGGACAGCTCGACGGCGGTCATATCCTGGGCGCGCTCCGTCCCGGGGCAGCCCGGACCATCTCGAAGATCGGCGTGTTCGCCGCGCTCTGCGCGGGGGCGCTGTGGCCTGGCTGGGCGGTGTGGGGCATTCTGCTGCTGGTGATGCGCGCGTGGATCAGTCTCCCGGTCCCGGAGCATCCGCGGCTGACACCGCGGGCCCGCGCGGTGGCGGCGCTGGCCCTCGTGGCGCTGGGGTTGACCTTCATGCCCACCCCCTTCGAGCCCGAGGCGCTGCCGATCACGCAGACCCGGCCGGTCGATCTGGAAGGGCAGGAGATCCCCTTCGACGAGTACCACGCGTGGCGGCACGAGGTGTTCGGCGAGGCGGTGCCGTGCACGCTGGAGGGAGGGATCGATTAGACCTCCCGACCACCGGGAGCGCACGTGAACAGAAGGATCGTGGGAGCCCTGGTCAGGGGCGCCGTGTTTGGGGGCGCCGTGTTCGGTGGGCTGCTGATGCTGTCCGGCGCAGCGTACGCCGGGGAATACGCCGTCGAGTCTCCCGAGCTCTCCGAGCGGGCCGCCGCTGAGCAGCTCCAGACGGGTCTCGAAGACGTCACGGGGGTCTCCTGGCTGATCCAACGACGCACCGGAGACGACGGGCGCGTCTTCGTGCTCCGGGCGGAGGGGGTGGACTCGCTGGACGCCGCCTGGTCGCTCGCAGGTCGCCTCGTGGTCGAGGATGAGACAGGCACGGTGTACGCGCGTCGGGGGCGCAGCGAGGTGCAGGTGGTGGCGATGCCGGGGCCCTCCACGGCGCCCGTCGTAGAGACCGCAGCGGAGATCGCCGCAGCGGAGATCGCCGCAGCGGAGGCGTCCGCCGATGGGGCGGGCGCTGAAGAGCCCGCTGCGCTCACGCTGTCGGTGCCCGCGCCGGTGACGCCCGCGGAGCGTCCCCGATCGGTCGAGCGGCTGCTGCGCGCGGCGATCGACGCCCACGGCGGCCAGAAGGGCGGACTCGTGGCGTTGGCGTCGCAGAGCACCGTCGACATCACCTACCGCCGGACGATCACCGACTCTGGCACCGACGGGGGCGAGGCCCTCGTCGTCGACCATCGCTATCGCCGGTCGGGGAAGGCCTGCCGGCTGGAGGTCACCATCGCTCAGGGCGAGGGGACCGACAGCGTGACCATCCTTACGTCGGACCAGACGGGCTGGCTGGTCATCGGCGGCGCGGCAACCGAGCGGGACCGCGAGCGCGTGCGGGAGATGCTGGGGCACTTCTCACCAGAGGCCGTCCTCTCCATCCCGCTGCGGGTCTCCACCGATCTCCGGCAGGCTCCCGACTGGCAGAACCTCCAGCGGCGCAGGGGGGGCGGGGACACCGTCGTGCTCTCCGCCGCCGCGCCGAGCGAGATCACCGTGGGGTTGACGTCCGCTGCGTTCGACGCCCAGTCGCATCGCCTGGTGCAGACGGCCTGGGCGACCGCCGCTGGGCCGCTGTCATTCGACTACGACGACTACAGCGAGATCGCCCCCGGAATCGTGATCCCCATGAAGGTGCGGATCGAGCGGGGTGGAGACGAGATCGAGCGTCTGGAGGTCCAGGCGTTCACGGTCGGCGGCGAGATGGACAAGGCAATTTTTTCGTCACCGAAGCGCTGAAGCTGGCAGTGATTGCGGGCAACGCAGGGTTTCCGTGGCTGCTGGAAACATCGCCGCAAGAGGCCTTGACACCCTCTGATGGTGCCTATATAAATGCCGGCGCTTTTCAGGGACCAACCCTGTTGAGCACTCTCTGGGCTGGCGTAGCTCAATCGGTAGAGCAACGGTTTTGTAAACCGTTGGTTGCGGGTTCGAGTCCCACCGTCAGCTTCCGAGTGGTCTGGAGATCTTCAACATAATGATCTCGTTGTTTTAAGGGGAGTTGCCCGAGCGGTCAAAGGGAGCGGGCTGTAAACCCGCCGGCGTTTGCCTACGGTGGTTCAAATCCACCACTCCCCATCCTCATCTCTGCGGGAATAGCTCAGTTGGTAGAGCATCAGCCTTCCAAGCTGAGGGTCGCGGGTTCGAACCCCGTTTCCCGCTCTCACACAAGCCCATGTAGCTCAGTAGGCAGAGCACCTCCTTGGTAAGGAGGAGGTCACCAGTTCAAGTCTGGTCATGGGCTCCATCTTCTCAATTCTCTCAAAATGAACGCGCGGCCTGGCCGCGTGACTTCGACACAGACGCGTGGCTCTGATCGCGCGAGCGCTCCTCTCAGAGGCTGGCGCAACGGGGACTGATAATGGCGAAGGAGAAATTCGATCGCAACAAGCCGCATGTGAACATCGGCACGATC
>CAYXGP010000037.1:0-47731 GCA_964464515.1 uncultured Enterobacterales bacterium | reverse complement strand
CACCGAGCGCTCCTACATCCAGGATGAGTACGTCTCGCTCCGCTCCGAGATCGCCCGCATCTCTTCGGTCACCGAGTTCAACGGTCTGCAGCTCGCCGACGGCATCGACACCGACCTGAACGTCCAGGTCGGTGTCATGAACGACGCCTCCAGCCTCATCCAGATCACCCTGGGCGACCTCACCACCAGCACCCTGGCCATCAGCTCCGCCTCGGTCAACCTGCTGGACGTGACCTCGGCTCGTAGCGCCATCGACGCCCTCGACTCCGCGCTCGACACCGTCAACTCCTACCGGTCCGACCTCGGTTCCGTCCAGAACCGCCTCGACAACGCCCTCAACAACAACCAGATCTACCTGGAGAACCTGAGCGGCGCTCGCAGCAACATCGAGGACGCAGACTACGCGACCGAGACCGCTGAGATGACGAAGTTCCAGATCATGCAGCAGGCTGGCGTGGCAGCGCTCGCGCAGGCCAAGAACATGAACCAGTCAGTCGTGTCGCTGCTGTCCTGATCGGGGGAACCCTCCCAGGCTGACAGCCCCTCGGCACGCTGAACCCCAGCACGTTGAAGCTGTCAGCCGGCTCGGCCCAACAAGCTGAGCTTGAACACGAATCTTCGGTTCCAGCCACCTCCCTGGGATAATGGTTGTGGACTCGTTTCAGGACCCTCGAATACAACCAGAGTTATCTTGGCGGTAGCCCGCCTTCCCGGTCAAACCCAGGGAGGCGGTTTGGGCCGCGTTAGCTCGTACGTAAAGCGACGAATCATGCCGCGTTCAGCCTTCGGGTTGAACGCGGCTCTTTGCGTTTCAACGCGTGATGTCTCGATGGTGCCAGCGGATGCTGCAGAGGGAGCGTCCGCTGTCCGGATCGCGAACGAGCTTCCACACCACCCGGACATCGCTGCCTGCCCACACACGCGCGGCCGCTGAGGGCACGGTGGTCGGCGGGCCGTAGAGGTCGGAGAGCTCGCCAGCGGCGGCTTCGCACCACGAGACCGCTTCGCCGATCTCCTGAATCTCGTAGCTCTTCAGGCGATCGAGGGTGTCGAACATCCAGATGCGGCGGTTGAAGGCCTGATCACCCACCTTCACGGTCTGGTCCTTTCGACGGTAGGCGGTGAGCTGCTTGCCGTTCTTGAGGAACAGCGTCTCCCGCTCAGCGCCCAGGTTGCCGAACTTCTTTCGGGGCCAGCCCAGCGGCGCTGTCTTGTGGCCGTTGGCCGCATCGACGGCCGCAGCGGTCGCGGTGAGCTGGGCCGCGAGCTCGGCAGCCGGATCTCCAGCACACGCGAGCAGAAAGAGGGTCGCAGAACAGGATGCGATCGACCTGACTCGGATGTCCCGCATCATCGCGTGGTGTCCTCCCTGGCTGGCTCCACCGTAGCGGCTTCGCGTCGCCTGATGCCAGTCTCTTCGAGGTTGCCGGACTCTTCCAGGCTGTCGGACACCACCAGGTCGTCCTCCGAGCGATCACCGCAGCGCGAGGCCGGCGCCCAGATCGAGCCGCGCTCAGGAAAAGGAGTGACGGTCCGGGTGGTCAGGTCCTCCCGGCACACGCGCAGGTTGGTGTCGGCGGGCGGGGTGTGGGTCCAGCGTCGCAGCCACCCATCGTCGTGGAGCACGATGAATCCATCCGGGCGAACACCGAGTCGATGCACAGGACCATACGCGGCGGCTTCCAGCGCGAGCTCCGTGCCGGTGTGGAGGCTCCAGCGGGTCAGCCGAGCGGTGTCGGCCTGTCGATCCTCAACCAGCCCCAGCAGCGCGTCACCTGAAAACACCAGCTCGCGGACGGACCCGGCGGGCCGCGCCCACAGCAGCTCCCCGCTCTCGGCGTCGAACAGACGCAGCGTCGCGTCCGCGCCGGCCTGCGCGAGCCTGTCTTCCGACCACGCGAGCTGGGAGCCGCCGCCGCCATGGAGCGAGTGGCGGAGCTCGCCGCGGGTGGGATCCCAGATGTGGAGCGTTCCGTCTCGGGTGGTGACGGCCAGCGATCTGCCGTCGCCGGAGAACGACAGCGCCTGCACCTGCTGGTCGGGGCCCCAGAGGATGTGCGCGACCTGTCCGTCGTCGGTGCGGGTGAGGCGGACCGAGCGGCCATCGCTCCAGGCCATCACCGCTCCGGTGGGTGAGAAGGCCGGGCGGATATCGGAACGGGCTGGCACGCTCGCGACGAGGGACGAGCTCCGGCTCGACCACAGCTCGAGCTCCTCGGCGCGCTGCAGGCTGACATGGACTCCGGTCGGTGAGAGGAACAGCGCGTCGTCATCTCGCAGCCCGGTCTCGAGGGTGGAGATGAGGCGGCCGGTCTCCGCGGCGAAGATCCGCACGGCGCGGCGGGTGGCTGTGGCGAGGTGGCGATCACCCGTGGAGACCTCGCGGACCGGGTACCGATGCCCGGTCAGCCTGATGGGATCGTCGCCGCGGATCTTTCGGATCTCCAGCCCGCCGCGGGCGCGGGCGTGGACCAGCCAGGCGCCGCTCCCGCCGAGGGTGGAGCGCCCGGCGGGGAGCTGTCGGGAGGTCGTCGGTCGCGTGGGGCCGGACTCATGGAGGCGCAGTCTGCCATCGCGGGTGGTCTGAACCACCCACGGAGCGGCGAGCGATACCGGACCGGAGCCGCTCGGATCGGGCGCCCAGCGGACATGCGCGCGTCCGCTCTCCAGCTCCCAGAGCTGTAGCGCGCCGTCGGTGAAGCCCACCGCCAGGGTCTCGTCGTCGATAGACAGCCCCGCCGGGGTGTGCCCGCTGCCGGAGAGCGTGTGCAGGCGACGACCCAGCGGGGTCTGCCACAGCCGCACGTCTCCGTCTCTTCCGAGGACGGCCAGCTTGTCCCCGTCGGGGGTCCAGCCGAGCGCTGCGATGTCGGCGCCGAAATTGGACAGCAGCGGCCGCTTCCTTCCGGTGCGGGTGTCCCAGAGGCGGGTCGCGGCGCCGTCGACCACGACGGCGAGCCAGCGGGAGTCGGGCGCGAACCGCAGCAGGGAGTGGCGCCGCGCGTCTGCCCGCAGCGTCTCCTGGAGCTCACCGGTCTGGGCATCCCACAGACGGATGACGCTTCGCCCGGGCGGCGACTGCAGCGCAGGGTTCCAGGGGGGGAGCCCCGCGGTCGCCAGCGTCGAGCCGTCGGGGGACATCGAGAACGTCGACAGACTCCCGGCGTCGAGGCTGGCCAGGCGAGTGACGAGGTGACCGGAGCCGGTCTCCCAGACTCCGACATGGCCAGTGCGCGCGTAGAGATTCTCCTGGGTCCAGGCCGCCGCGGCGATCAGGCGACCGCTGTCGTCGAACCGAACGCGCGCTCTGGCATCCGTCGTGTTCATCACCGTGAATCGGTGCCGCAGCTTCCCGCTGGGGAGCTCCCACAGGGAGACCTGTCCGGTGTGGTCGGCCGCCGCCAGAAGATCGCCGGAGGGTGAGAGGAGCAGATCGCGGAGCGGTGCGTCGGTGGTGGTCGAGAAGAGCGCCGCGCCGCTTCGGGCGTCCCAGGCGCGCAGCGATCGATCGAACGCTGCGGCGATTCGCCCGCCGCTGGTGGTCAGCAGCGGCGCGGTCCGCGAGGCGGTCGGCGCTGGTGTGATGGAGAGCCAGCGATCGAGACCAACCGCCTCCAGGCGCTCCAGACCGGACTGTGCGTCGGCGGAGACCGCGTCGTCTCCCAGCGCGTCGGCCGCGCGCAGCAGGGCCGCGGCGGCGTCGGGCCTTCCGCTGCTGCCTGCCGAGAGCCCCCGCGCCAGGACCTGCCACGAGTCCAGCTCGGCGAGCAGCTCAGGGCGCGAGACTCCGATCTCCACGATCTCGATCTGGGGGCTGCTCTCACGCAGTCTGCAGGCAGCACACAGCCCCGCCAGCAGCAACCCCCCGAACCATCGCCCCATGCAGTCCCCTATCACCGACGACCCTTCCCGGCCTCCGAGGGATGCCGCGCCGCCCAGCGGCGAATCGCCGCTGCCCGGAACCCCGGCGACAGACGGTTCGACAGGCGCGCCTCCAGCGCCTTCTTGTTGCGCTGCAGCGCGAGGACATCCAGGGTGAGTGAGAGCAGCTGAGCCGCCTGATCGCCGGACAAGCGACCCTGCCGGGCGAGGGCGATGGCGGCGAGCATCATGTGGCGGCGATCCCAGCCCTCGGTCGCCCAGGGCGTGCCGGCGCCGGGCGCGGGGTAGGGCGCGCGACGAAATCCGTAGGTCACGAGCAGCGCGCGGGTGAGGGCCGGGGTCTCCGGCTCGACGAAGCGCGAGTCTCCCACGTACTCGAGGGGGGGGAGGCTGGCGGCCAGCGCGCGGCCCTCCTCGCGCTGCTGCGGCTCCAGGACCCACCACAGGGCGCTCACCGCCGCCTCTTCATCCGCGGTCATCGCGCGGATCTCTGCGATGTCTGTGCGGCAGTCGCGCGCCAGGGGGGCCGGCGGCAGCAGCTCGGGGCGAGCGGGCGCCAGCTCGGTCCAGGCCTGCTCCACCTCATCTACCGACAGCGTCCGGGGGCCCAGCTCGCGCCCCTCCAGGAGCTTACGCTCGACTTCGGGAGCGCCGAGGCGCATCCAGCCGATCCACAGCAGCGCGGTCGCGAACGCCAACCCTCCGCGCGCCCGGATCATCGCAGCACCTGGATGCGCGTCAGCTCCGCGTGCCCGGCCCCGGGTCCCATGGCTGTGAGCGTCACCGAGACGGGGCCCTCCGGGAGGGACTGCTCCACCCACGTCCAGCGCTCGGCAGGCAGCGCCAGGGGGACCACGGTCTCCGCGTCCCCCTGTCGAATGCGCAGCCCCAGCGCTCCGCCGCTCTCGGCCCGCCCCACTGAGGTCAGCGTTGAGGTCAGCGGATGGGCCCACAGCGACAGGCTCCGCCCCGTCCCCTCGTACAGCGGGAGATCGCTGCCGGGCTGGAGCACAGCGGGCAGGCCGTATGTCCGGACGTCCAGAGGAGAGCGGATGTCGATGACGTCCTCACCGCTCCAGGTGAGGGTCCGGGTGCCGCCGCGCGGGAGGATGGGGAGGACCCATCCGGTCTCGCTGGTGATCACCGGCGCGCCGAGGACCGAGCGGAGCATCTCGATGGCGGGCTGCCCCAGAAGATCCGCCGGCGCGAGATCGCCCGCGAGCTGCACCGTGTCGTCTGGAACGCTGCGATGCAGCACCACGTACCGGAATCCGTCCTCCGCGAGGCGGTCGATGTCGCGCTCCTCGAAGGTGTAGGGAGGCGGCTCCCGGCTCAGGTCGAGGAGGGTCGACAGGAAGGTGTTGCCGAGCACATAGCCGCGGAACGCCAGCAGATCTGGCCGCCGGATGAGCTGGTTGCAGTTGAGCGTGGGGTGCCGGTGCGTCGACTGGAAGTACTGGAAGCGGGCGTTGCCGATGGTCACCGGCTGGTACTGGAGGGGCACCCCGATCACCCCGCCCTCCGGGGCGCTCGCCAGCTCCCGGTACAGCTCCGGCACGCGCGCGTCGAACAGCGGCCGGAGGCCCGGGCGCTCTCCGGCCCAGAACGGCTGGGAGAAGGCGGCGACCAGCAGCGCTCCGATCCCACCCGCCGCGAGGCGCCGCGGCAGCCGGGGGAGCAGTGTCGCCGCGCCGATGGCCCCCGCCGCCGCCAGACACTGCAGGGCGATGACGCCGATCCGGTACGGTCGGTAGGCCTTCGAGAAGAAGGGGACCCATGTGTAGGCCCAGAAGTACGGGAGCCGCAGCTCGGCGGCCCAGGCCGTCAGGCGAAGATCTCCGTCCAGGTTCAGGAACGGCCCGAGGGTCAGCACCGTCGCGCCGCCGGCGATCACCAACCAGCCGACCACACGCCGGCCGGCGAGCACCAGGGCGGTCAGGCCCACCCCCATCGCCAGCGCGCCCGGGGTCGAGCGCAGGGGGTTCCGCACGTACTGCGCGCGGACGAGCGATCGCACGGGCGTGGAGTTTATGAAGACCTGGAGGGCGTCCACCTCCTCGAGGAGATCGGGGGTGATCTCGGACAGCGGGACGCGCCCGTTCATCAGCTCGCTGGAGCGCTGCCACACCTCCGCGTCACGAAACAGCTCCGCCGAGATCGCCGGGCGGGTGGGGGTCTCGCGCCGGGCCTGCTCGACGAGGGGGAGGTCGAGCCCGGCGGCTACCACCAGGCTCAGGACCAGCAGGACGAGACCGCGGTCCACGCGCCGACAGCGCAGTGCCCACCACGCCGCGAAGGCCACCGCGAACATGCCGGCGAACAGCGTGTAGTACCAGTTGAACAGCCCCACCGAAGCGAGGATGAGCGTCGCCGCCAGCGCGCGGCGCGCGGTGGGACGACGTACGAGCCGCACGAGGGCGAGGGCGTGCAGGGGGAGCAGACCCGCAGCCACCAGCTCGACGCACCCCGCTCCGGCTTCTCCGTAGAAGTAGGGGCTGGTCGCGAAGATGGCGCCGGCCACGAGACCGGCCCTGTGCGAGCCGGTCAGCTCTCGACCGAGGGCGTGGGCGGCCAGCGCGGAGCTCCAGCTCGCGGCGAGCAGCAGGAGGTTGTAGGCGGCGACCAGCGGGATCCCGGCCGCGCCCGCGGCCGCTCCGATGAGCTGGACTCCGACGTGCCCGAACGAGCGGAGGTCGTAGCCGATGGGGAAGAGGATCTGGTGGGTCGCGGGGGTGAGGTCTCCCGTCCGCAGGCGCTCTGCGAGGTGGTCGATCAGCCACAGGGTCGTCCACGCGTCGAACCGGTCTCCCCAGATCTCGGTGCCCATGTGCGCGGGCATCGGCCAGTACATGCCGACGACCGCCGCGAGGTAGAGCGCCGCCACGGCCAGCCAGGCCCGCGTCACGGCGGATCTGCGGCGATGGGGGGCCAGCGGGGCGCCTCTCCGCGCGGAGAGAGGTTGCGCTGCCCCGAGCGGTACGCGTCCAGCGCCACGGGAAACTCGGGGTGGCCTACGGCCAGGGCCACCAGGAGCACCAGCCGGGGACCGCTCAGCGCGTCGGTCACCTGCTGGGTGCGGTCGGGGCCGCTCAGCGTCCACAGTGCTGAGATGTCGAGCTCTCCGCTCTCCGCGGTCACGCGGCGCAGCGTGCCGAAGTCGCCCGGGCGCCAGGCGTCCGCCAGGAGCGCTGCGTCGAGGCCTGGCGGTGTGGTCCTGGAGAGCGGCTCTCGGAGGACGAACATCACCGAGCGGAGCGCGTCTTCCTGCTCGGGGCGGAGGCCGCGGGTCTGCTCGGCGGCCCGGTCCAGCAGCGCGCGGAACACTTCGAGACGGGCAGCGTCGAGAGCTCGCGGAGCGGGCAGCGCGGAGGCCAGCGCTTCGAGCGTCTCCTCAGGGGTGTCGGGGCGTGCCAGCGCCGTGAACAGCGCCGAGTAGAGCGGCTCGACATGCGCCAGCTCTTCCGCGTCCGCCTCCTGCTGTAGCGCAGCGAGGCGGTCCAGATCAGCCCGCAGTTCGAGACTGGATGCCGCGAGGGCGTCGAGCTGAGCCTGGTCGGGAGAGAGAGCTCGGATCCACAGCAGCAGGCGGACGCGATCGCCGGCCCGGGTCGCCGGCGCTCCCTGCTCGCCGCCGTAGAGACGCTGGACCAGCGTGGGGGAGGTGTCCGCGGGAGAGGCTGCGGGAGAAGTGACTGCGGGAGAAGTGACTGCGGGAGGGGCCGCTTCGCCGCAGCCCAGCAGCAGGCAGCCCAGGAGGCGCCCCGCTCTCAAGCGCGGGCCTTTCGCCGGCGGGGTGGTCGCACGCCGACGGCGCGGGCGGCTGCGGTGTCGGTCATGGGCAGGGAAGCGCGCCAGATCCCGTCGTGCCGGTGGCAGGCCGCCGCGATGGCCGCAGCGACGGGCACCAGCGCCATCTCTCCGACCGAAGTCCGCTCGCCGCTCTCCACCAGGATGGGGGTGAGGAGAGGGGTCTGGTGCGCCTTGATGATCCCCAGCTTGGCGAATTTCTCCTGGGGACGGCCGCGGTCATCGATGGTGAGCCGCTCGCTGAGGGCCGCGCCGATCCCCATGTGCAGGCCACCCTCGATCTGACCCGCGCAGCCCGTGCGATCGAGGACCGGGCCGACGCGGTGGGCGGCGACGACCTCTTCGAGCGCGCCGTCCGGCGTGAGGACCGCCAGGTGGGCGGCGACCTGCGGTGTTCCAGACGTGGCGCTGGCGCGGAACACTGCTCCGTCCACTCTCCCGCTGGCGTCGAGCGCAGCGCGGAGGGCGCGCCCGGCGGCGGCGGCGGCGGTCGTGAGCGCGGAGATCGGGCCGAAGGCGAGCGCGGGATCGCTCCGCAGGCCGAACAGCTCGGCGGACAGGCCCGCCCCCCCCGCCGCGGCGGCCCGGGGCGCCCCCGGGCGGGCCCGGCCCGCCGCGGCCCCCCCCCCCCCCCCCGGCCCCCCGGGGGGGGGGCGGGCGCCGCCCCCCCCGCGGGGGCGGCCGGGGGGGGGGGGGTGGGGCCGCCCCCGCCGCCGCCGCCGCCCACGACCACGTGCAGCTCGGTGGGGGAGATCGCGCGGAGCTCGACCACGACCTCTGCGGGAGGGGGCGTCTGCACGCCCAGGGCCACCCCCGTCGCGCGACCCTGTGCCAGCGCCGCCGCCCGTCGCTCTGCGAGGGCGTCCAGCACCGGGCCGATCTCCTCACGGAGGACCGGCGAGAGGTTGCGCCGACGCAGCTCCAACGGATCCATGCCGAGCTGCTCCGCCAGGCGGTCGAGGCATCCCTCGATGGCGAAGGTGACCGGCCCCACCGCGCCGCCGCGGATCGCGCCGGCGGAAGGGTTGTGGGTGCGCACCAGCCGCGCCGACACCGACACAGTCGGGGCGGCGTAGGCGCCCAGCGCGTGCCGCGCCGCCGTATCGAGGACCTCCTCTCCCAGGCCCGGATAGCCGCCGGTGTCGGCGAGCAGATCCACCGAGACGGCCGAGAGACGACCCTCGTCGTCAGCGCCGATGTCGCATCGCAGGCGGAAGGGGTGCCGCTTGGCGTGGATGCGGAGGGCCTCTGCCATCGTCAGCGAGACGCGAACGGGTCGACCGGTCTTCATCGCGAGCAGGGCCGCGTGGGGCTGGGCGCTCAGCTCCAGGCGCCCTCCGAACGCCCCCCCGCTCGGCAACAGGACCACCCGGAGCTTCTCCGGCGGCAGGCCGAGGAGGCTGCAGAGCTGCGCGTGATCGGTGTCGGCCCGCTGACCACAGGAGTAGACGATCAGCCCGCCCGTGGCGTCGGGCACCGCCAGGCTGGCGTCGGGCTCGAGGAAGGCGGGATCGACCATCGACGTGTGGAAGGTCTCGGTCACCCGATGCGCGGCGGCGGAGAGGGCTGCGGCGACGTCTCCCTCGCTGCGCTCGATCTGCGCCACCACCTGCCGCGGATCCGCCAGGGCGGCCTCCGGGTCCGTCAGCGCAGGCAGCTCGGCGTGGGTGATCTTCACCGCGTCTGCCGCTGCCCGCGCCTCGGCGGGGCTGCGGGCGGCGACGAGGGCGAGGACGTCCCCTGCGCAGGCGGTCTCTTCTCCGACAGCGATGAGCGCGGGCCGATCGGCTGCGCGGACGCCGAACAGACGCTCCCCGGGCAGGTCATCCGCGGTGCAGATGGAGACCACTCCAGGCATCTGTCGGGCATCGTCAGCGTCGATGCCCGAGATGCGGCAGCGCGGGAGCGGGGTCCACACCAGCGCGCCGAACAGCAAGCCGGGGCGGGTGAGGTCATCGATCGTCGGTCGCAGGCCCAGCATCGCGCCCCGCTCGGACTCCCGGAGGCGCGCGGCTCGCGGGCGGCGCTCAGCGACGCGACGCAGGGTGGCCGCGAGGTGGATGCTGCGCCGGATCCCCTGCCAGCCGGTGCACCGACAGATGTGCATCTTGAGGGCTCGCGAGATCTCGGCGTCGGTCGGCTCGGCAGAGCGCGCAAGGAGCGCGTGGGTCTGGGTGACGATGCCCGGGGTGCAGTAGCCGCACTGACTTCCGCCCGCCTCGCTGAACGCCTCCGCGTAGAGGCCGGCGAGCGCAGGGTCCAGCGACTCCAGGGTCTCCACCACCTTGCCGGCGGTGGTCTTGATCGCAAGGGTGCAGGTGATCCGCGGCTTGCCGTTCACGAGCGCGACGCAGCAGCCGCAGACGCCCTGGGGGGAGCAGCCAGCCTTCAAGCTGACCAGTCCGAAGTCCTCACGGAGCGCGGAGAGCAGCGAGCGACGGGGGGGCCCTGAGACGCGGACCTCTCTGCCGTTGAGCGTGAAACCGAAGGTTGTCACCGGCTGCTCCATCCTGCTTCCCCTGAGATCGGTCCCTGAGATCGGCCCCTGCAATCAACGGGACTCCCATGAGCAGCAGGGGAGTGCAGGCTATCGCAGCTCCCACCTGCTCGCCCATGACGGAGCCTTCACAGGAGGCACGGCCGATCATCGAGCGATCCCCATGAGCAGGGATGCAGAAGAACTATGCCTTCGTGCCACGCGAAGGACTCCATGCATCATGCCCCTATGTAGAGCTCCGGTATAGAGCACAGAGAACCAGATGCAGCGGTGACAGGCCGGGGACTGGGTAGCGCGAGCTCAGTAAGGAGAGTAGCGAGCCCAGAACCGCATACCTGGAGTCACACACCAAGCTGTTGATGCTCCAGGATGTTCTATAGTGTCGAGGTTCTGACCCACTGAACCGAGCTGATCAGCTCGATGTGGGGTACCACTCGATGTGGGGCACCACGTCAACTTGATGTAGGGGCGGAGGTTGACCGCCCACGCGTCATGCCTTCCCACCAGCACAACGCGTGGGCGAATACTCCCATTCTCCCTATTTCTCAATAGGGGTGAGGTTCTGCTCTCCCAAACATCCCCTCACCTGAAACTACTATACAGCATCTGTAGTGTTTCAGGATGATTAGATGGAAAGAAATTGTGTCATTTTCGTGGGTAAGCAGTCTGATTGACTATGCGCCGCTGTTCGGGTCCGCACCCGGTGGAAGTGAAGATAGTCAACCATCATTGAGGGTCTTCCTCAATAGTTCCACCACGAGGCGCATCGATCCCGCCAGCGGTTGCTCGATGTTGATGCCCGCTGCGCGGCGATGGCCTCCACCACCCAGTCGGGTCGCCACGCGACCGACGTTTGTGTCGTCGCGGCTGCGCAGCGACACCCGCACCCGGCTCGGGCCCTGCTCGACGAACAGGCCGGCCACCCGCACTCCCCGAATATGCAGGAGTGCGTCCACGATGCCGTACTGATCCCCGGGAACTGCGCCGCTGTTGAGGCGATCCTTCAGACGAATGGTCGCCACGGCCAGTCGGCCATCGGAGTGGAGCGTGGCGCTTCGGAGCACCTCGCTCAGCAAGCGCACGCCGCTCAGGCGACGTTCGACGAGGATGCGTGCGGAGATCTCCGCATGATCGATGCCGGTGTGCAGGAGCTCGGCTGCCAGCTCGTGGGTGCTGGTGGTGGTGTTCGAGTGGCGGAAGCCGCCGGTGTCGAAGATCAGCCCGGCGTAGATCAGCGACGCGGTCGCTCGATCCAGGGGGCACCCCCAGTCGCGGAGCACGCCGTAGATCAGCTCGCAGGTGCTGGCGGCGTGGACATCCAGCAGGGCGATGTCGTAGCGGGACGGATCGGTGGAGCCGTGGTGGTCGATGAGCCCCTTCACCTGCGCTGCGCCGAACGCCCGCCGGGTGGAGCCGTCGATCCGCCGACGGTCGCCGTCCAGGACCACCGCGAGGTCGTAGCGGCCGCGGATCCGCGCGTCGGGGATCATCTCGTTGGCGTCGGGGAGCCATTCGTAGCGGTAGGAAGGAGACCCCGCTACGTCGACCCGCGCCCTGCTGATGCGTCGGATCCCCCGTGCCAGCGCGAGGCAGGCGCCGATGCTGTCGCCGTCGGCCTCGGACGGACCGGTGAGCAGGACCGCCCCCGATCGCTCGACGACCTGGCGCAGGCGGTCCGAGAAGTCCGCGTCATGCTCTGTCACTGCTGTATGCATCGACGATCCGAGAGTGATCCCTGATCGGGGGCATCAGACGCCGCCTGGGAACCACAAGAGAGCCATGATAGGTCCGGTGAGCGTGAATTCAAAGAACTTGAGCATCGGACACAGCGATGTCGCCCACCGTCATCGTCTTCCCCGGGCAGGGGTCACAGCGCCGAGGGATGGCCCGCGAATTCCACGAGGACTCCCCAGCCGCTCGTGCGGTGTTCGCGGAGGTCGGTGATGCGCTCGGGCTGGACATGGCGGCCCTCTGCTTCGAGCCCGACCCCCGCCTCGATCTCACCGAGTTCACGCAGCCCGCGATCCTCACGGCCGAGATCGCCATCCTGCGAGCGCTCCATCAACGCTGTGGGCTGACGGGCGATCTGTTCGCCGGACACAGCCTCGGGGAGTACACCGCGTTGGTCGCCGCCGGGGTCATCCCGCTGGCGGAGGGGGCTCGCCTGGTTCGCGAGCGGGGCCGCCGCATGCAGGCTGCGGTTCCCCCAGGTGTGGGCGCGATGGTGGCCTTCCTCCATCCCGATCTCTCGCTGGACGGGGTCGGGTCGGCGCTGGAGGGGCTCGAGGTCGACGTCGCCAACCACAACACCCACAACCAGATCGTCATCTCGGGGCGCTCCGGCGACGTCGATGTGGCCAGCGCGCGGATGTCAGAGGCGGTGGATGGCCTGCGGGTGATCCGCCTGAATGTCTCGGCGCCGTTCCACAGCCGGTTGATGGCGACCATCGAGCCCGGATTCCGCCAGCGGCTCGTCGCCTCGGCTCCCACCTGGCGACCTGAGCTGGCGGATCGCGTGCTCTCCAACGTCAGCGGAGGGCTGCATGCCCCCCGTGCCGACGCGCTGATCGACGCCCTGACCCGACAGATCTCCAGCCCCGTGCGCTGGGTGGCCAATATGGAGACCATCGCCGCAGCGGAGCCAGCGCGTATCCTCGAGATCGGGCCCGCGCGGACGCTGCGGGGCTTCTTCCGGCGCGTTCGGATCAGCGCCACCTCCATCACCAACCGCGTGACCGCGCGCCGGGCCTTCCCCGAGCTGGCGGACTGACGCGTGCTGCGGTTCCGCCCGCTCTTCTCGGATGGACCGATCGTCGAGGGGCCGTCTGTGGAGGGGGTCTTCCTCATCGAGGCGGAGCCGTTTATCGATGACCGGGGGCGCCTGGAGCGGCTGACCTGCGCGCGGGAATTCGCGGCGGCGGGGCTCGATCCACGGGTGGCGCAGAGCTCCCTGATCGACAACCCCCGACGCGGAACGCTGCGTGGCATGCACTACCAGCGCGCGCCCGCCGCCGCCAAGGCCGTCCGCTGCCTTCGCGGCCGGATCCACGACGTGGTGGTCGACATCCGAGACGACTCGCCTACGCGCGGACGGAGCGTGGCGGTGGAGCTGTCCGAGGGAGATGGCCGGCTGCTTTATGTGCCCGCTGGTCTCGCGCACGGGTTCCTGACGTTGACCGACCACGCGCTGGTCTACTACCACACCACCGCGCCCCACTCCGACGCGCACGGCGCAGGGTTTCGCTGGAACGACCCCGCCTTCGGGCTGCGCTGGCCGGAGGAGCCGCGGGTCATCGCGTCGCGGGACGCCAGCTATCCGGACTTCATCCCCGGGTGGTGAGGCTCACCGCCATCAATCAGACAAACCCTCAGGAGTCGCGCGAGAATAACTTGATCGCTATCGGCGTGGAGGTGCGAGTCCAGTGGGTTTCCGAGATCGCAGTCGTATCCGGATACTTCAAGATCTCGGGGAGCCGCTGGGCGAAGCAGATCGGCGTCGAGAGTGATCAAGTTGTTGATGCGTGACTCCTCAGTCGGACCAGCTCTCGTTGGCGGTGTCGCTGGCGTCCCAGGGGTCCTGGAAGCGGAGGCCGGTGGCGCCCGTCTGCGCAGTGACGGGCTGGGTCGGGCTGGCCTCGGGTGCCTTCTGATAGCCGGCGAGGTGGCCCTGGACGCGCTCGTAGTCCGAGCGCAGGACCTCTTCGCCGCCCTGCTTGAGCCGGGCCAGCTCGGTGTCGGCCCCGGAGAGCTGAGAGTGGAGCGCGGAGAGGATGGCCTTGCGCCACACCTGTCCGGCTTCTCCGCGGAGCGCCAGGAAGGACTTGCGATCCATCTCGAACAGGACGCAGCGCTCGGAGGCCACGCAAGAGGCGTTTCGGCGCTCTCGCAGCAGCAGGGCGCCGGTGCCGAGGAGCGCCACCGGCTTCAGCGTGGCGAGGCGGGTGGCCTTCTGCTGTCCGACGTTGCGGAGCACGTCGATGGTGCCCTGGGCCAGCACGAAGATGCTCTCGCCCGGGTCGGCCTCCAGCCACAGGGCGTCGCCGGCCTCTACTCGCTGGGCGGTCATGGCAGAGCTGATCTCGGTGATCACCACGGCGCTGGCGTCGTCCAGGCCGGGGAGGCGCCGCAGCACGGCCTCTGGAGAGCGCCGAAGGGTACCGTCGAGGACCTGCGAGAGCCGACGCACCAGTCGCGCGAGAGATGAGAGGCTCTGCCGCTCGGGCGAGCGCTGGGTGCCGTCGGCGAGTCGGGCGATGCGGCGATCCACCTCGTGGATGCGGCGAGCGAGGACGGAGAGGGCGTGGTCTTGCAGGCGCTCGTAGATCGCCGGGTGCAGCGCGCGGAGCTCCTCCAGCTTCTCGGCCCGCAGGATGAGCAATTCGCAGTCTGTGATGGCGGAGAGGGTGGCGGTGCGTGTGGAGCCGGACCAGCCGGCGGCCTCTCCCAGCAGGTTGCCCGCGCCGACGCGGCCGACCTCCAGCGCCTGGATGCGCGCGCGGATCTCACCGCCCACGAGGATCGCCAGCTCGTCGGCCGGCGCGCCGTGCCACCACAGGGACTCGCCAGCGGGCAGCGTGCGCGGCGTCCACAGGTGTGAGCAGGCGTAGACCTGATCGTCGAGCCCGGAGAAGATCCGAAGGGACTGCAGCGCGATGGTCGTGTCGGACATGCCGTCTCTGGAGGGAATCAGGCGTTATCGCGGAGCGTCGCCACGGTGAGTACACCCGGCGCGATGGGCTGCCCGCGGATCGAGAGCTCCAGGCGGAGCTGCGTGAAGTAGCGCTCGGCGATCAGCGCCTCCATGAACTGGAAGCCGTCGCCGGCGTCGGCGACCACGGCGTTCACCCCCACCCGATCGCCGGGCATGGCAGCGCGGGCGTGGTGGGCGACGCTGCGGACGAACAGCGACATGGCCTCACCGCAAGTGGACGGGGCGTTGGCCTGGGAGGCCCGCGCTGCGGCGGTCCGGATGGTCTCGGCGACGAGCGTGGAGACGCCGAGCCCGAAGGGAACCCGGTAGCTGCCGCTCATTCCGGCGAAGGCGCTCCACTCGATCCCGGGGGTGGCCCGGGGCGCCATCCGCACCTCGGCCACCTTGCACTCCGCGACGCCGAAGCGGGGGAGGAGCAGCCGGGTGGAGCCCACGAGGGCGTTCAGCACCTGCGCGTGGGGGGTGCCGGCGATCTCGTCGGCGATCTGCCGACTGCGCTCGCTGCGGTAGCGCTCGTAGCTCTGCAGCGCCGAGGCGAGCTGATCGGGGGAGAGCGCGCCGCTGGAGACCAGGGCGCTGCCCAGCTGCACGCGAGCCTGCTGCTGCTCGGCCTGGAGCGATGCGAGCTGCTCCGCGGAGAGCAGGTCGAGCGCCTGGGCGATCTCGCCGAACATGCGCTCGTCGGACTGCTGATGGTGCAGGATGAGGCGGACCTGCGCTTCGGTCAGGTAGCCCCGGAGCACCGCGCGCTCCCCCAGCCGCAGGTGGCTGTCGCGCTGGATGGCGACAGCGCGATCGACGTCGCGCTGTGAGACGAGCCCCATGCGGATCAGAAACCGCCCCAGATACATCTCAGCCATGTGTCAGCCCCAAGCGTGCCTTCCCCAGACGTGTCCCCTCATCTAAGCCGCTCCCCGGACGGCGGCGACCCGGGTAATCAGGGCTTCTGGCGTCAGCGCGATCCCCTCGGTCTCAGCCTGTCCCAGAGGGTGGCGGGATACGATCCCCTGCTGGAGGGCGCATGTCGGTCTTGTCACCTGCGGGGGTGCCGGAGGCGCTGGCGGGAGGGCGATACACCCTGGGGGATCCCCTGGGTCGGGGGGGGATGGCGACGGTGTATCGCGGCTGGGATCGTCGGCTCGGCGTGGCGCGAGCGATCAAGCTGTTGTCTCCGGCGCTGGCAGGCAGCGCCAACCTGCGCGCGCGGTTCGTGAATGAGGCCCGAACGATGGCGGGCCTGGATCATCCTCACATCGTTTCGGTCCATGACGTTGGTGAGGAGCGGGACCTGGTCTATCTGGTGATGGACCTGCTGGATGGCGGGTCGCTCGCTGAGCGGGTGGACACCGTCGGTCCGCTATCCGACGCTCAGGCGGTGGCCGTGCTGCTGCCCATCGCCGATGCCCTGGAAGTGGCCCACCAAGCCGGGGTGATCCACCGTGACATCAAGCCGGCCAACATCCTGCTGACGCGCCGGGGCCAGCCGCGCCTGACCGACTTCGGCATCGCACGAGCGCCATCCGCAGGGGAAATGACACGCACGGACGCGGTGATGGGGACCTTGAGCTTCATGGGCCCCGAGCAGCGGCAGAGCGCTCGCAGCGCTGATGCCCGGTCGGACGTATACGCGATGGGGGCGACCGCCCTGGCCCTGGTCACGGGGTGTGCTCCCGGAGACCTGTTCGCCGCCGAGCAGGACCCGGCGCTCCTGGAGGGGGCGGGTCCGGAGTTGAGGGCGATCATTCATCGCTCCACGCGCTACCATGCGGGCGATCGCTACCCCTCCGCGATGGCGCTACGCGATGCGCTGGTCGCCGTCGCCAGGGCAATGGGGCCTCCTGCGCCCCTCTCGCCTGCGCCTGTCCGGGCGGCGGCGTCCGGAGAGGTTGACAGCGGAGTGGGGACCTTCGCCGACTTCGACGCGCCGGTCCTCAGCGCCGTAGGTACGGAGGACACCGGCGGCGCGGTCGGCACCTGGTTGGGTGTCTTGACCGTTCCGGAGCCTGGCGCGGGGCCGGAGAGTGCCGTGGCCCCCCCTCCGTCTGCGGCCGTCAAGTCCTCCAGTTCACCGCCTTCGTTGCCGACGCTGCCACCGGTGTTGCTGGAGGCCGAGGAGCCGATCGCCCCCGAAGCGCCAGCCCACCCGAAGGCGTCTGGCCTGATCGTGCCTGTTCGCTCGGGCTCCTCCGCCGGGTTTCAGGGAGCGGTCGCGGGCCTCCTGGTCGCGATTCTAGTGATGTTTGTCGTAGGAGTGACGCGTTCGCGCTCGCAGGCGCCCGAGCTGCTTCCCACCCTGAACACCGGGCCGCCCCCGGCAGCGCCTCACACAGAGACGGTACTCGGGGAGGTCGGGCCCGAGGAGGCAGGGCCCGAGGAGGCAGGGTTCGTGGAGGCAGGGTTCATGGAGGCAGGGCCCGTGGAACTCACCGCGGATGAGCCGCCGCAGGAGGCTGTCCCGCTCACGGTGGAGGCCGCCGAGACGATGCAGAAGGCGCCAATCCAGGAGGCCCCGATCCGGGTAGAGGCTCTCCCTCCCCGAACAGAGACCCATGCGCCGCCACCTGCTCCTTCTGCTACCCGCCATCGCTTGACCGTGGCCTCGGTCCCGCGTGGGGCGCAGGTCTGGTTGGATGGGCGGTCCCTCGGGCCCGCCCCCCTGGAGGTGATGACCACCGCGGGAGCGCATCAGCTCCGGATGACCCACGGCGAGCACAACGGCACTGGTGTGGTGCGGATGGAGCCTGGCCGGCCGAACACCTATGTCTGGTACGCGGAGAAGGGCCGCTGGGAGGCGGTCACTCGGTAGGCGCTCACTCCACCAGCAGACAGACACCGCTGTAGTCCCAGAAGCGGTCGATCTCCAGCGCCAGCTCGCCGTCGATCGCATCGGTGTAGATCGTCGCCTCCATCAGCCCGCGGATGTCCAGCCCGCCGTCATCTATGGAGAACTCCAGCTCCAGCTGTTCCCACGACCGCGTGCCCTCCAGATCTCCGTCCAGCGTGACGGTCGAGGTGTACCCGGCGTCCTGCGCCCACTCGAGCCAGTCGGCGTCGTAGAGCGTGAGCTGCACGCCGCCGCCGACGACGCCGTACAGATCGTAGGCGACGTCCACCGCGAGCTCTGCGTCGATGTCTGAGAGATCACAGGTGCCCGAGTACTCACCGCTCAGGGGCTCCCCGCAGCCGACCAGCAGCAGCAGCGCGATCATCCTCCCTCCTCGGACGACCGGATCACAAACTCTACGCGCCGGTTCATCGCCTTGCCCTCAGGCGTGGTGTTGGGCGCGATCGGGCGGGACTCGCCGTAGCCCACCGGCACCAGCCGCTCAGGCGCCACCCCCTGCTCGATCAGGAGCTCGACCACCATGTCGACCCGCGCCTGCGACAGCGCGAGGTTGGAGCCCTCGGGGCCGTCGGCGTCGGTGTGCCCCTGCACCTCCACCCGCTCGATCTGCGGGTTGTCGAGCATCACGTTGGCGACCTGCTCGATCAGCGGCATCGACGCCACCTTGATGGCGTCCTGCCCTGTCGCGAAGTGGAGCTGTTCCAGGATGACCACCTCGCTGTGGGCCTCGTCGAGCACCGTGCGGGGGGCGGCCAGGGCCACGTCGAGCGTGCTCTGGGGAGCGCCCGCAGCGATGTCCAGCTCGCGCCGCTCGGTGCCCAGGTTCGGCGCGGAGATCAGCACGATCCACTGCCCGGGTGGCAGGTGGAACAGCTCCTCACCGTCCGGCCCCAGGAACCGCGGCTCGAAGGGCTCGGGTCCCTCGAAGCGGATCCGCGCATCGACCGGAGAGCCCTGTGGGTTTCGCGCCCGGACCAGCACCGGCCGGGGATCTGTCCCCAGGGTGATCACCAGCTCCCCCTCGCCGGGCTCGGGTGCCACGGCGGGCAGCGCTGCGGCCGCGAAGCCCGCGCCGGCCACGGTGCCCGAGAGGGCCGTCTGCGGGGTCAGCCCCTCCAGGCGGGCCGTCCCGTCGGGGCCGGTCGTCCACTCCTGGCGGCCCACGGTGAGGACGGCGCCCGCCACCGGCGCGCCGGCGGCGTCTTCGACGCGCACCGTGAGGTTCGCCAATTCATCGGGGCACCCATCCCGATCGAGGTAGCGGTTGATGGTCTCGGGCTCCTGAGGACACCCGTCTCGCGCATCGGCGATACCGTCGGCGTCGGCGTCGGCGGCCTTCGTCCGACCGCGCTGCAGACCCAGGCCGAAGAACACCCGGTAGGTGGCAGCCCCGGCCCCGGACGTGAGCGGCAGCGCGCCGCCCAGCGTGCCGTGGAGCCATGGGAGCGGTCGGATGCGGGCGGAGAGCATCGCCTCGGCGGGCGACTCCAGCAGGGGATCGCCCAAAATGGTGCGGCTGTAGATCCCCTCAGCGCGGATCGCCAGCATCGGCGTGGCCGCGATCCCGAACGCCGCTCCTCCCAACACCCGCGGTCCGCCGCGCAGGGTGTCGAACTCGATCATCGGCGTGTAGTCGCCGCCAGCGTTGATCACCAGCTCCCAGCGGGGGCTCACCCAGCCCGTCGCCAGCAGGAGGCCGCCGCCGAAGCCGCGGTTGCCCAGGAAGTGCAGCTCGTCGCCGGTGGGCAGATCGCCGAAGGGGATCATCGAGACCCCCATCCCGCCCTCGCCGTGGCGCGGGACGGCCAGGCCGATGGGCATGGAGAGCCGAAGATCGCCCACCGGATTTCCGGCCTCGCCGAGCCAGACCGGGAGGGCAGCGGTGAGCGCGAGCTTGCGCCCGAGCGCCGCGGTGCCGCCGAGGTTGATCGCGCGGATGGGACCGCGGAGCTCGTCGGCGTCGAGATCGTCATCGGTCTGGTAGTACTGGACCAGCGTGGGACCCGTGACCTCTCCCAGGATGGACAGGCCGGTGGCCCAGCGCGTCTGGGACTCGGGCCGCCAGACGGACAGCAGATCGAGCGGATCGCCGTCATCGGGCACCATGTGGAAGCCGTGGGCGTCGAGGCGCTCGACGGCCCCCGCCAGGCCGATCAGGGCGAGCAGGAGCACCATCAGCTCCGCCGCCGCGCGGTGATCAGCAGACCCACCGAGAGCAGGCCGAGGGGCGCGCTGGGCGCGTGCGAGCAGCCACCCTGCACCCAGCTCTCCTCGGTGCCGCCGTCGCAGTCGTCGTCGAACCCGTCCCTGGGATCATCCTCCGCGCCGGGGTGAACGCGATCCGCGCTGTCGTCGCAGTCGCCGCCGGTGGTGGTGGCGCCCGCTGGCTGATCGCAGGACACGACCAGGGAGTCGGTGTCGCCGTAGCCGTCTCCGTCGGCGTCGGTGTACCAGGACCCCGCGTCGATCGCGTCGTCGTCGACGTCGCCGTCGCAGTCCTGATCTACCAGATCGCAGACCTCTTCGGCCTCGGGGTGGATGTCTGCGTCGTCGTCGTCACAGTCTCCATCCCTGGCGGCGGTGTCATCTGGGGCGTCGCACGCGGCGAGCGAGGCGTCTGAGCGACCCCAGCCGTCGCCGTCGTCGTCGACGTACCAGGTCGGGGCGTCGGAGGGCGTACCCTCATCGATCTCGTCGTCGCAGTCGTTGTCGGCGTCGTCGCACAGCTCGCTGGCGCCCGGGTTCACGTCGGCGGCGGTGTCGTCGCAGTCGGAGCCGTCCTGCACCTGCCCCTCGTCGCCGTCACAGCCCGTGGTGCGGCTCTCCGGATCGCCGTAGCCGTCGCCGTCGCCGTCGTCGTACCAGGAGGGGGCCTCGACGACGTCTTCATCGATCTCACCGTCGCAGTCGTCGTCTTCTTCGTTGCAGCGCTCCTCGGCGCCGGGGTGCACCGAGCTGTCCGAGTCGTCGCAGTCCCCGCTGGGGGTGCCCGCGCCCACCGTCCCCTCGCCGTCGCAGTCGATGTTGGACGTGAGGGTCGTCTCGTCGGTGCGCCAGCCGTCGCCGTCGTCGTCTGTGTAGCAGGACTCCAGGCCGTCGCAGTCGCTGTCGATGCCGTCGTCGGTGGACTCGGTCGCGCCGGGGTTGATCGTCGCGTCGCGATCGTCGCAGTCGTCGCCGCCGCTGGCCTCGCTGCTCCAGCCGTCGCCGTCCCAGTCCGCCGCGTACCCGGCGTAGACCTCGGCCGCGCCGTCACCGGAGCTCCCCGGCGCGCCCACCACGCCGTCGGCGAAGCCGTCTCCGTCCAGGTCTCCCAGATCCAGCCCCGCGCCAAGATCTGCTGATGACTCTCCGCCGCTCATCGACCAGCCGGCGTCGACCAGCCCGCTTCCGGTGCCCAGGAAGGCCCGCACGCGCCCCTCCTCGCTGGCGGTACCGGTCCAGCCCGGCGCGCCGATCAGCACGTCGGCCAGACCGTCGTCGTCGATGTCGGCGCCGCTGCTGAGCGTCGCTCCGAAGCCCTCGTCCGGGGTGTCTCCGGGCAGCGCTTGATCTGCGGAGCCTGCCAGCCCTGTCACGCCGCCCAGGAACAGCCGCACCTCTCCCTCACCGCCCGAGCCGGCACCAGGCGCGCCGATCAGCACATCATCCCAGCCGTCGCCGTTCACATCTCCGGGGCCGACCAGCGCGGTACCCACAGCCTCACCGGTCACACCGTCGAGGGTCCAGGTGGCTGCGGGCTCGGGGCCGGAGATGCTGCCGAGGTGCAGGTAGACCCGCCCGCCGTCTGAGGTGGGGCCGTAGCCGGGAGCGCCCACCAGCAGATCGCCGTAGCCGTCGCCGTCGATGTCGCCCGCCGCGGAGACCGCGCTGCCGTACGCCGCGCCGGCCTGGGTCGCTGGCTGCAGCAGCCAGTCGCCGGAGGTGTCGATCTGTTTTGGATCGCCGGCCCACACCCACACCGCGCCGCCGTCGGTTGTTGTGCTGTCGTCGCCCGGGGCGCCGGCTGCGAAGTCCGCCAGTCCGTCGCCGTTCACGTCGCCTGTGCCGGCCAGCGCCCAGCCCAGGCAGGCGTCGGTGTCGCCGCTCGGCGAGGAGATCCAGGCCGAGGTGGAGACCCCCTTGGGAGAGCCGCTGTACAGGTATACCCGCCCCTCCTCGCCGCCGGTCGTGGACAAGCAGGAGCCGATCCCGCTGATCAGCAGATCACCCAGGCCGTCGCCGTCGACGTCTCCCGGGCCGACCACCTGCCAGCCCATGTAGACGTAGGCGTCGTCGGCGTCGGGGGAGAACACCGCGGCGCTCGAGGGGCCGGAGGTGGTGCCGAGGAACAGGTAGGCCCGCCCCTCGCTGGTCTGGCCGCTGGTGCTGTCGTAGTCGGGCGCGCCCACGGCTAGATCTGCCAGTCCGTCGCCGTTGAGGTCGGGGAGCACGGCCACCGATCGTCCGTAGTCCTCGCCACTCTCCGACGCGGTGCCCGACCACAGGGCGCTGGTCTCAAGCCCGGCGGTGGTCCCGCCAGCGAGCGCGGCTCCGATGGTGAGCAGGATCATGGGCTCTCCGGGGGGTGCTCCCACGAGATGACCAGTCCGGTGGCCTGGACCAGCGGGGCTACCTTGAGGCTGCGCGGCGCCAGCTCGACCCGATCGCCCTCGGCGTCCACCCAGGAGTCAGTCCAGCCCGCCTCGACGGTCTTCGTGGCAGAGGGGGGGCCGTAGGTCGAGATGAGGGACTGCCGAACGCGGCGCTGGAGGTCGGTGAGTGAGGCCCCACCCTCTGCGCCGAGCACACCCCCCAGTCGGCTGCGCACCGCGCCCACACCGGGCAGCTCCACCAGCCCCAGCTCCTTGAGGGTGTCTTTGCTGGTGACCATCTCGATGCGGTCGATGGCGTTTTGATCGACTCCGCACAGCTCGACGTCCCAGGCCAGCGCCTGCTCGGTGCGCGCGTCCGGCACGCACCACCGGCCGTCCTTCTCGAACGCGGCGCCGGAGGTCAGCGACTGCGCGCGGTACGTGCCGAGCGACATGCCGAACGGGGCCCACTCGGGGCCGGTGATGTCGACCACCTCGGTTTCCGGCGCCGGTGCTTCGGGCGCGTCCCTCTTCTCCAGGGCGGTCACCTCGAGCAGGAGGGCGGCGGGCGCATCGCCCTGCGCGGGGAGGGCGCGAGCGTGGCCGTACAGCACCACCCGCTCTCCCACGGCCAGCTCCTCGGCGGAGGCCTTCTGGGCGGCGGTGAGGATGAACCCGTCGAATGTCTCTACGGGCTCGCTACGGACGGGGCCAGAGACCGACAGCAGGTGAGCGTCTGTCGGCAGGGGCGCCGCGCGCGCCGCGAGCGCGTTGTCCGTGGCGGGCACCACCGCCGCGTATCGGCACTCGACGCGGAGCCAGTGTCCGTCGTACCGAGGGGCCATGTCGGCGCGTCGAAAGCGGGCGTACGAGATGACGTCGAAGTCTGCCCGTAGAGGGGGCTCGGCGGCGCTGGCCGCGGCGATGAGCGCGAGGTTCAGGCCGATGAACACAGAACCCCCGGCGACAAAAGCAGGGGTATCGACCAGGGATTTTGCTGTCAATCCCCGGCGGAGGGGGCGCTGCGCTGGATTGGGTCAACGCCGGGCTTCAGCTGAGCCCGATCAGCATGAGCACCCTGCGTGGGAGCCCCGTTCGTTGGCAGATTCCCGTAAAGTCTCCTGACCGGAAGTCTCCTGCGCAGAAAGTCTCCTGCGTAGAAAGTCTCCTGCGTAGAAAGTCTCCTGCGTAGAAAGTCTCCTGCGTAGAAAGTCTACTGCGCAGAAGTGCGGAACGCGCCGAGGTGGACGCCCCAGGTTGCAGCCCGCCTGGTGTCTGCCGGGCCGCGGAGGTGGGTGATCAGCACCTGGGAATTCAGCGCGTTCGCGACGCCCACCAGCGAGGCCAGCGGCTCACCGGTTGGGGTGCCCAGTGCGGAGTAGATGAGCTCCTGCGCAGCCTGTAGCACCACCGGCCGGAGCCGAAGCAGCGCAGCGAGCGGGACGTGCCCACCGCCGACGTCGGCGACGCCAATTCGAATCCCTGCGTCTCGGAGGGGGGCGATGTCGTTCGCCAGTCGTCTGGCATCCAGGGGCGAGTCGGCGGGACGGATGAGGAGCGTCATCTCTCGCGAGCCGAGCCCCTGCGCTGCGGCGATCAGGTGCGCGCGGGACTCCGACGAGGAAAGCGCGTGAGCGGTGATGGGCAGGAACGCGTGGGCAGGTGGGCGGCGCTCGAGAGCCTCCAGCCGAGCAGCTAGCCGGCGCGGGCCGCCCGCGCGACCTCCTCGCCAGACGGGGACGCCGGAGATGGTCCCGGACGTCTCGCGGATCAGCTCGCCGCAGGCCTCACCGGAAGCCAGCCCGATGATGGGAAGCCGCTTGAACTGCTCGAGATGGGGAGCTGCCGAGGGACGGCTGCGGCGGTTCAGGTGCCGCTGCTGCGCGAAGGCGATGGCGCGGGTGAGGCTGGCGGGGGTCACCCGCGACTTCTGGATGACGTCCTCCACCCCCGCCTCGATCAAGCGCGGGCCGATGCTGGACTCGTCCAGCCCCGTGAGCACCACGATGGCCGGGCGATCGGGCCCCGACAGGCTCTCGACCAGCTCGGTCCCCTCGCCGTCAGGCAGCTCGATGTCGAGCACGATGGTGCTCACCGGGTGGCGGGCCAGCGCAGCCCGCGCTGCGGCCAGGGTGTCGGCCTCCAGGATGATGGGGCGGTCGGGCAGGCGCCGCATGGCTCGCCGGATCGCGCGCCGCACCACCGGATCGTCATCGACGATCAGCAGGACCCTCCGCACCGGCACCGGCGCCTGGAGGGTGTAGGTGGGTTGGTTTGCGTCAGGGTGGGACATGTCTGTGCAGAGAGAGCGGGCAAGCTGATCCTAGCCCGCTCAGCTCACCGCGCTTGCAAGTCGATGTCACCCCAGCGGTGCCTGAGTCACGCCACGCGAGACAGGGCGGGCGCCACTGTGCGACGCAGGTAGCGCGCGACCTCCCGCATCCCATCCACTCCGATTCGCTCGCCCAGGACGCGGTTGTAGTTGGTGGTGCCGTTGATGTCGTAGGTATACCGGTGGCCATCCGTCCCCTCCACGAACTCGATCCCGGCGATCTCGATCCCCTCGCGGCGGCAGAGCTGCTCGTAGCGCTGGACCAGGGGATCATCGGCGGTGAGCGGGCTGGGCGAGAAGGTGCCGCCGTCTGCCGGGCAGGCGTCTCCCTCTGGCAGTTGGCAGGCGTCTGCCGGGCAGAGCTGGAACCCCTTGAGCGTGGAGCTGCGCATGGCGAACAGGAAGCGTCCACCCACCAGCTCAACCCGCGTGATGTGGGGGCCCGCCGCAGCGATGTACTGCTGCAAAATCACCTTGCTGTCGGGCCCGGGATCGAACGCGCCGGAGTCGAGGTGGCGTCGGAACGCGGCGGCGTCGGCGAACCGGTGGATCCCCAGCCCCTTGCCGCCCTGGTTGTGCTTGGTGATGAACGGGGTCCCTACAGACCCGGTCTGGATGGACCGGGTCCCGAAGCTCTCGGCGGCGGCGAGCAGATGCTCTCGGCCAACGGCGAGCAGCGTGCGTGGGGTGCGGATGCCCGCGCGTCGCAGGATGAGATCCTGTCGGAACTTGCTCATCTCCAGCTCGAACGCGGCCAGGCCGTTGACGACACGCCGGCCGCAGAGCTCCAGCTGGTACAGCACCTCGCGGGCCAGCGCGACGGTGTGGTCGTGGCCGCGGGTGTGCGACGACGGGCTGATGCGGTTGAGCCAGATGCCGGGGCTCGGCGGCCGCGAGGGGTCGAGGAGGGCCTGATCGAGCGCGACGGGCCGCGCGGTGAAGCCTTCGGCCTCAAGGCCGGTGAGGACCGGGGGGAGCCAGGCGGGGTTCTCATAGAGGACGTGGACGGTGGGCAGGGTCATGAAAGGGGACCGTTGGTGCAGGTGGAAACAGAGGCGGCGCCGCGGCTGGGAGGACCAGGGCGTCGCTGCGGCTGCTTCTCGCTGCGTTCTAGGCGATCACGCGAGCCACCCCGGTCCATCGACAGGCGCAACAACAGCAGGCCTGGAGGAAGCGGTGGCGGTCTACGGAGTACATGACGCCCAGGGTGTAGCTCGTCGGAGCGGCGCAAGCCAGAAGACAGGCTCGGCTGAGCGCGATCAGGTCTCTTCAGTGATCGCTCCTGAGAAGTCGGCCCCCCGCGTGAGCGCGCCGTCCATCTGCGCGCCGATCAGCACCGCCTTGCGGAGCACCGCCCGCTGGAGATCGGTGTCGGAGAGGTTCGCGCCGCGGAGGCTGGCGCCGGTGAGGACGGCCTCCTTGAGGTTGGCGTCGCGGAGGTTCGCGCCGTCCAACACTGCGCGCGGCAGGCGGGCACCGAACAGGCGCGCCTTGCTCACGTCGGCCCCGGAGAAATTCGCGCCCGCCAGGCTGGCGCCCTCCATGCGGGCCTCGGTGAGGCAGGCTCGCGAGAGATCGGCGTCGATCGCCATGACGTTTCGCAGATCGGCCCCCGCCATCTGCGCGCCCACCATCTGCGCGCGCTGCAAGTTGGCGCCGCGGAGGATCGCCTTCTCCAGCTGCGCCCCGGACAGGTTGGCGCCCTCGAGGTTGATGTCCTTGAGCTGCGCGCCCCTGAGCTGCGCACCTTCCAGGTTGGCTCCCTCCAGATCGGCGCCGCGCAGATCGATCTCGCCGAGCTGGCTCCCCCGACCGATGCGAATCGCGGAGGCCGGCACCTCGAAGCCCGTCGGCCAGCGGGTGTCGTCGTCGTAGAAGATGCGCTCGAAGATGGTGCCGCGGAGCTTCGCGCCCTGCAGATCCGCGCCGCGGAGATCGGCACGGCGGATCTCAGCCTTGCGGAGATCGGCGCTGCGCAGGCTGGCTCCCTGCAGATGTACATCGACCAGCCGGGTCTGCTGCAGGCGCGCCCCTTCGAAGGCAGCGCCGCGGAGATCTGCGCCCTCCAGATCGGCCTTGCGCATGTCGGCCTCGTGGAGATCGGCGCGGCGGAGCACCGCCCCCCGCAGGTTCGCGCCGATCAGCTCGGCGCGGGTGAGGTTCGCTCCGGTGAGCTGCGCCCACTGGAGATCCGAGCCCTTCAGTCGCGCCTCCCACAGGCGGGTCTCCTCCAGCACTGCCCGTCGGAGATCGGTGTCGCGCAGACGCGCTCCCCGGAGATCTGCGCGGGGGAGGTGCGCGCCCGTAAAGCTCAGGCCCGCCGTGCGCTGCTTGGCGCGAACGTACCGAAGCAGCAGTGCGCCCTTGTCAGCGGCGCTGTAGTGGGCGGTGGGTCTGGGTAGCCTTGCCATTGACGATCCTCGACGGGACCGACCCTATCCCGTCTGTGCGGGGAGATCGCGCGGGCCGAGGCGGCGCTCCCACAGCAGGGCGCCGCCAGGGTCGAGGTGGACCAACCAGGCCAGCGGCCACTCCTCCCCTGGCGCTTGCCCCACCGCGATGACGCTGCCGTCGGGCAGGAGGGCGACGTCTCGCAGGCTGGCGCCAGCGCCGCCCGGCAAGCGCGTCTCCCACAGGAGCTCCCCGGTGACATCGACCGACACCACCCAGCCGTCGGCGGCGTGATCTTCGTGTCCGGTGAAGCCCGCGAGGATCCAGCCCTCCGCCGTAGGGACGGCGGCGGCGAACCCGCTGCCCGCTTCACCCAGGAGGCGATCCCATCGGATCTCACCCCGTCCATCCAAGGCGCTGAGCCGTCCCTGCTTGTTCGATGTCCCCACCAGCAGGACGCCGTCATCAAGCGGCAGCAGCTGCCCGGCGGCGCCTTCGTTCCACGGCAGGCTCTGGTCCAGCACCTGCCCCTCCAGATCGAGGCGCAGGATGCGCGGACGGTAGCGCGCGCCGCGCCCCTCGCGCATGTCGAAGGTGGTCATCACCACCAGCTCTCCGGTCCGCGCGACCAGATCCGCGGCCCACCCCAGCTCCAGGCGTTTGCTCCAGCGGACGCCGTCCGGACCGACGGCGCAGATCAGCGATCCGCGCTCGCTGGAGCCGAGCAGCACCCGGGTGTCGGCGTCGAGGGATTGCAGCCCGAAGGCGAAGCCCTGCTCGGGTGTGGGGCAGGGGTGGGTCGCGCGGACCTCTCCCGAGCCCCCGAGCGAGATCAGCCCCGCGCTCGGCGGCGTGCCCGTCAGCGTGCCGGCGATGTGCAGCCCGCCGGTCTCGTCCAGCTCGACGTCCACCCCGGTGATCACGCCGTCTTCCGCGTCGTGGGTTCGGTGCCACACCGGCTCCCCCGCTGCGGTGAGGCGGCCGACCCAGAGATTCGACGCGACGCCGGAGTCGGGCGGGAGGTTTGTTCCGACGACGACGATCTCTCCCTCTGCCGTGACCACGACAGCCCGCGCGTCTGCGCCGGGCGCTCCCACCTCGAGGTGGTCGCGGAGCTGGAGGAGCAGGGTGATGTACCCCGCGGTCAGCACACCGAGCGTGCCGAGGACGAGAGTGGTCTTCTTCATGATCGCCGTCGGGGAGGCTGGACTGGGCCGCACCGCGCTGCTAACTCGCCGCGTTGCGGGGGAGGACGTCCTCCCCCGCCAGGAAATGCGTGCCGGTCATCGTCTGGCTATGGCCAGAGCTCAGGAGACCCGAGCAGGCATCAGGCCGCTCCAGGAAAAGAAGTCTCCAATGATCGGCCTCAGGGCGGCCCCGCGTGAGGTGCGGGCCCAGTGGTTTGCCGAGTTCGATGTCGGTTCTGGAACCTTCGAGAGCTCAGCGAGCCGTTGGGCGAAGTGCATCCGCGTTGAGGGTGGAGAGGGCTTTTTCTGGAGCGGCATTACCCGAGGAGGAACGATCATGTCGGTGGAGTCCCGATTCTGGGTCCAGTATTTCGCGCGTGACGACGCCGAGGAGGAGCTGGCGGCGCTGATGCTTCGCGTCGCCGCGGACTCCCGCACCGTGTCCGGGTGCCTGGAGTATTCCCTGCATCGCAACAGCGTGGACCCCCGACTGGTGGTGGTGCTGGAGCGTTTCTCGGACCAGGGGGCGGTGCGCCGGCACCGCCTGCTGCTGTTCGAGCGCTATGGCCCGCCGGGGCATAACCAGCTCCCGCGCGACCTCGCGGAGCTGACCGAGCACTGGGAATTCTGGCCGGTGGAGCCGATCATCCCGGGCTAGCCCGTCAACCCGGGGCGGCGAACAGCCCGTCGACGCTCAGGTAGCGCTGACCGGTGTCGGCGAAGACGCAGACCACCACCTTCTCGGCCCAGCCGGAGCGGCCCGTGAGGCGCCGCGCCGCGCAGGCGGCGGCCCCCGAAGAGATCCCCACGAGCAGCCCCACCGTCTGGGCGATCTCACGACAGCAGGCGAAGGCATCGGCCTCGCTGACGAGCAGGATCTCGTCGATGAGATCCCGATCGAGGGTCTCGGGGACGAAGCCGGGCGCGGTGCCCATCATGCGATGCGGGCGAAAGACGCCCTGCGAGATGAAGGGGGACTCCTCCGGCTCCACGGCCACCAGCCGTACGTCCGGGCGCTGGGCGCGCAGGTAGCGGCCCGCTCCGCACAGCGTGCCGCCGGTGCCCAGCGCCGCGACGAGGGCCGCGATCTGCCCCCGGGTGGCGCGCCAGATCTCGGGACCGGTTCCGCGCTCGTGCGCCCTGGGGTTGGACGGGGAGGTGTGTTGACCCAGGTAGAAGTACTCGGGATGCGCTGCGCAGATCTCCTTGAGACGACGACGCGCTCCGGCCGTCCCCTCGCTGGCCGGGGTGAGCACCAGCTCAGCGCCCAGCGCGGCCAGCACCATCCGGCGCTCGCGGCTCTGGATGGCCGACATGACCACCAGCGCGCGGTACCCCCGCGCCGCGGCGATGCTCGCGAGCGCCATGCCGGTGTTGCCGCTGGTGCACTCGATGATGGTGTCCCCGGGGCGGAGGCGTCCGGCGACCTCGGCGTCGTCGATGATCTGTCGCACCACCCGGTCCTTGACCGAGATGGGGTTGAGCAGCTCCAGCTTCGCGTAGAGCCTGCGCCCGGGCGCCAGCGCCGCCAGGGAGAGCAGCGGGGTGTCGCCGATCAGCTCGGTGATGTCTGCGCGTGCGTCGATCTCGGGAGCGGTCATGAGTCCCCTGTGCGCGGCTGCTCGCGTCGCGGTTGAGGTATGAAGGCTACCCTGGGAGGCCGCACATGCCTGAGCCCGTACGCATCCAGTTCGATCGCACGACCCCCGCCCCTGTCGAGGAAGTGTGGGCGATCCTCGCCGACACCGATCGCTTCAACCGCGCCGTCGACTTCGGGTTCCGATTCACGGAGGAGTCGCGCACGGACGGGCGAGTGGCGCGGACCGGCACCTTTCGCCTGTTGGGGATGAAGATCTCCTGGAAGGAGCTGCCGTTCCAGTACCGCAAGCCGCAGTGGTTCCGCTCGCGCCGTCTGTTTCACAACGGACCGGGCGCGGAGCTTCTGTGCACCGTGCGCTTCCGACCCAGCGGCGAGGGGACGGCGGTGCGCTACACCGTCGAGGTCACCCCACGCCACGCCCTGCTGGCGCCGCTGGTCTCCATCGAGCTGAAGCATCGCACGCGGCCGCGCATCGAGCGGGTGCTCGACGGGATGCTGGTGCATCTCGGCGGCGACGCGGCGGCGCCCGATCGGCCTCCGCCGCCGCTGCTCTCCGCGGAGCAGCAGGCGCTGAAGAAGATCTGCGCCGAGCTGACCGCCCCGCAGTTCGCGGAGCGGCTGGAGGGCTTCATCGAGAAGGAGCCCCTGGTTGGTCAGGTGAGGATGAACCCCATAGCCCTGGCCAGGAGGTGGTCCGTCTCCGAGCGCGAAAACGTCCGCGACTTCATGGAGGCGACCCGCCGCGGCGCGCTCACGCTGTCCTGGGATCTGCTCTGCCCGCTGTGCCAGGCGCCCAAGGAGCAGATCGCGCAGCTCGATGACCAGGAGCGGCAGGTCCACTGCCCGTCGTGCAACATCCACTTCGACGCCACCTTCCCCGACGCGGTGGCGATCGGGTTCCGACCCAGCCCGCAGGTGCGCGCGTTCGACGCGCCCATCCAGTGCATCGGCAGCCCGGAGCGCCAGCCCCACATCGTGGCGCAGGACGTGATCGAGCCCGGCGGAGAGCTGGAGATGGCCCTGGAGCTGGCGGCCGGCACCTACCGACTACGGACCGCCCCCCCGACGCAGAGCGCGCTGATCACCGTCCGCCGTGGGAGCCCCCACGGCGCTGGCGTCGTCTCCGTGGGGGACGGCACGGTCTCGCCGTCGCATCTGGAGCTGGGGCCGGGCGCGGTGACGATCATGATCGGCAGCCTCGCCACCGCGCCGGTCGACTTGATCCTGGAGCGTCGGGAGCTGCCCCGGGACGTGCTGACTGCGGGACGGTTCTTCGAGTTCAAGGGGGCCCGCGAGCTGCTCCCGCCTGACGCGCTTCAGCCTGGCTTCTCGGTGGAGGCGCAGGTGCCGGCCGGGATCCTCGCCGTCGAGCTTCCGCAGGGCAATCCCGGCGCGGCGCTCAGGCTGTCGGAGCGCCTCCGGAAGACCGAGCCGCGGCGGCTCTGCACCCGCGAGACCTCGGTGCTGGCGACGTACCCGCGGCTGCCGCAGGCGTTGGCTGCTCTGTCGGCCCTGGACATGCTCGAGCGGGGCGCCGTGGGGTGGGGGAAGGTCACGGAGCTGACCCTGCTCGGCGACACGATGCCAACCGGTACTGCCGTGGAGAAGGTGATCGCGGCCGCGCTGGTCGCTGCGCCGGGGCAGCCGGCGATCCCCGCGGAGCTGCTGGACGATCCGGAGATCGTGGCCGATCTGAAGACTGCGCGGCTGCGCGCGACGGACGAGCCGGTGGCGCAGACCCCGCAAGGAGCGGTCTTCGGACTGGACGGCCCGAGATCACGCGTCGCGTAGCGACATCCCCCATGCGCCAGCCACGGCGATGCTCCCGAGCGCCGCGACGTACAGCACCGTGCCCGGAGAGCTCCAGTCCACGCTGCGTGCGTACCTGAGCAGCGCCCCGAAGATGAGCAGCGCGAGCACCGCGTAGGACAGGAACGCCGCGCGGAGTCGTCCGCGGTCGTTCTCCCAGACCACCTGCGCTGCAACCACGCCGAGTCCCAGCAGCCAGCACCCGAAGTAGGGGGCGTTGTGCGCCGGGTAGGCCCCGGACTGCGGGCTGAGATCCCACGGCCACAGCCCGCCGAAGCGCTCCGCGGCCAGCAGCATGCCCGCACCCAGGGCCAGCATCCCCATCGCCTGCGCCGCGAGCAGCCCCCGCAGCGGGAGCGGCAGCGGGTCGCCTCGGGGCGGGTCGCCTCCTGGCTGGCGGAGCTGGTGCCACAGCGCTCCACCCATCACGAACGGCACCACCGCATACACCGCGATCCAGGCCCACGCCGCCGGCCGGTGCAGGTGGAACAGGTGGATGTTCTGCAGGATGGGCAGGTTCATCAGGGTGGTGAAGACGAGCACCCCGGGGATCGCCACGCGGGTGGCCGCCCAGGACTTCTCCCGCGCCGCGCCCAGCTCCAGGACCATCGCGCCCCAGTAGGCCGCGCCCAGCGTGGCCGCGGTGAGCGGCGGCGTCACGGTCCACGCGAAGAACTCCGCGGTGTGCTCGGCGCCGAAGAACAAGGCCGCCCCCGCCCCGAACACCAGCGCTGCGGCCAGGATCAGCACGCCGCGCATCAGTGGGGTCGTCGCTCGCACGGGCTCTGACATGAGGGGAGGCTATCCCGCGCGGCGGCCCCGGCGCGGCGGCGGGGCCTCGGGCGAGACGAGGAGCGCGGCTACGTCGGTGCGGGCGGCGATGCGGTCGCGGAGGGCCTCGACGTGACTGATCACACCGACCTGAACCCCCTGCGCGGCGAGCTGCTCCAGCCCGGCGATGGCGATCTCGGCGTTGTCACGGTCGAGCGATCCGAACCCCTCGTCGATCAGCAGCGTCTGGATGTGGAGCCCGCCTCGGAGGAGATGCGACAGGCCCACTGCGAACGCCAGCGAAACCAGGAACGTCTCCCCTCCCGACAGCGTGATGAGCGGCCTCCGCCCGCGGCCATCGCGCTCGATCTCGAAGTCGAGGAGCGCGATCCCTTCCTCTCCGTCGCGGTCGGAGTAGCGGGGAAGCAGCCGGAACTCGGGCGCGATGCGTGCGAGCTGGCGGTTGGCGGCGGTGATCAGCCGATCGAGCTCCAGACTCAGGGCGAAGCCGCGCAGGTCCTGGCGGGGACGCCGCGGGGAGATCAGGTCGTGCAGACGCCGCCAGCGCTCCCAGTCCGACTGCGCGGTCTTCTGGTCGGCGAAGATCTGGCGGCTGGCCTCCAGCGTCGCCAGCAGCGCCCGCGTCTCGTGGGCTCGCCGACTCTGCTCGACCTGCAGCTCATCCAGGGTGGGGGCGGCGGCCAGGAGCAGCGTCTTCCGGCGGTCGGGATCCGACTCTGCGTCGATCGCCAGCTCGGGTCCGGGGGTGAGTTCCGCGAGGGCGGACCGCAGCGCTGCGAGATCGCGCGCGTGGGCCTGCGCCAGCGCCGCGATGGTCGTCGCGTGCTGCGCCTGGCGCTCGGTGAGCGCGCGGCGTCGGGCCGAGACCCGCGCGATCTCTTCGCGCTCCCGCTTCAGCTCGCGGGACAGACGGGTGGTGTCGTCCGTGCGCTGGTGCGCCCGCTCTCGCAGCGACTCCACCGCTTGGCGGTGACGGTCTTCGGTGTCGGTGCCGAACGCCGCTGTGGCCTCCACCCGCTCGCACAGGCTCTCCACTATGGTCGCGTAGCGCTCGGCGGCCTCACGGGCGGTCCCCTCGAGCCCTGGCAGACGCTCCCGGCTCTCTGAGAGGTTGCGCTCCAGCGCTGCGCGGCGGCTGCGCTGCTCGCGATGGAGGCGCTCCTGCTCCAACGCTCCGGCCAGCGCCACCTCGGCGGCGCGCAGTCGGGAGCGGGTGGCGAGCAGGTGCTCCAGCCGCGCCTTGAGCTCGATCATGAGGGTGGAGACCCCTGCTGGATCGGTGGGCGGCTGCTCGCGTCGGCCGAGTCTGCGCTGGAGCGACGCGATCCCGGCGTCGAGATCTGCCGCTTCCTTCCGCAGACGCGCCTCCTCACCCTCGTCCCGCGCGCCCTGTCGATCGGCGGTCTTCATGCGGCCTTCGATGGCCCGGAGCTCGCGGCGGACGGCGTCCAGCCGCTGTCGCTTCTTCTGCAGGCGCGTCCGGAGCGCGGTGCTCTCGGCGTCGATCAGTCCCTGGAGGGGGTGCTCGGTGGCGCCGCACACCGGACACGGCTCGCCGGGCTGGAGCTGCGCCCGCAGGTCGTGGGGTTCCAGCGCGCGCCGATAAGCCGTAATGTCGTCGTCGAGCTCCCCCTGCTCGATGTTGAGGGTCTCCACGCGGGTGAGCGCGGCGATGCGACGCTGATCGCGCTCGCGGAGGGCGGCGTCCACCTGCCGACGCAGGGCGGCGATCTGCTGGCGACGCTTCAGACGCTCGCCGAGCCGATCGAGGGTCTCGAGCGTGCGCCGCTGCTCACCCAGGGCGCTCTCGCAGCGCTGATCGAGATCGACGGGGATGGTGTCGGTGGGCAGGCCGAGGGCAGTGGCGAGCGAGATGCGGGCGGCGTCCCGGGCGTCGCGCCGACGGGCTGTCTGGGGATCACCCCCGCGGGGGAGGATGGCCTGCGCCAGGGCCGCCTCCTGGCTGGTGATGGTCGTGCGCCACGCCGTCGCAGCCGAGCGGGCCTCCGCGGCGCTTCGTCGCGCACCAGCGGCTTCGGCCAGCAGCGGACGGAGGGCCAGGCGACGGGCTTCGAACGCTTCGAGCGCCACCCGCGCGTCGTCCAGGGCGGTCGTGAGGCTCGCGACGCGGCCGGTCCGGCGCTCCATCTCGGTCCGGATCGTCGCCTGCTCGGCCTCGATGTGCGACCGCGCCGTCTGCTCTCGCACCAGCTCGGCTGGGGGGCTGTCCAGGCGTCGGATCTCGGTGGTCAGCTCCCGGAGGGCGCGGATGCGCCGACACGCCGCCTCTGCCTCGACCACCGTGGCCTGCAGGCGAGGGATGTCCTTGAGCGGCGGGAGGTGGGCGGTGCGCTCTTTCAGACGCTCCAGTCGCCGGGCGGCGTCGCGGTTGCGCTGGGCGACGTGCTCACAGATGTAGTGGTAGCGCTCGAGCCGGGTGATGCGCTCCAGCAGGGCCGCGCGCTGCCCGGCCTCGGCCTGCACGAAGGCTGCGAAGTCGCCCTGGGCCAGCATCACCGTCCGACAGAAGTCATCGAAGCTGAGGCCCTGGACCACCTCTGCGAAGGCGGGTCCGGTCTCCTTGCGCAGCTTGCCGGAGCACAGCACCTCCAGCATCGCGCCGGTGGTGGGGTCGATGCGTTCCAGGCTGCGCTCGGGGTCCTGCAGACGGCCGTCGACCTTGTTGCGCGCGCGCCGCTGCTCCCAGCAGGCGCGGTAGGTGCGTGCCTTGCTCGGGGTCTGCAGGGTGAAGGTCAGCTCCACCATGCACCAGCCGCAGTGCTTGTTCATCACCAGGCCGATCTCTTCGCGGCCTACGCCGCGCGACGTGCCCCGGAGCTTCGGCGTGCGGCCGAACAGCGCCAGGGCGATGCCGTCGAACAGGGTGGTCTTGCCCGCCCCGGTGGGGCCGTGGATCAGGAACAGCGGCGACGCGCCGAAGCGGGCGTCGAAGTCGAGCGTGGTCTCGCCGGCCAGCGACTTGATGTTTCTCAGGGTGAGGCGATGGAGGCGCACGGCAGCTTGTCCTGTTTGTCCTGCTCAGCTCTGGGCCGCGCGGTCGCGGGCGTGGCGAACCGCCTCCTCGAAGGCGGATAGCAGCTCGTCATCGAGCCGATCGACCTCCTGGCGGAAGCGGGCGAAGGCCTCGAGCACGACGCGCTCGTTGTCGCCGGCGGCGGTCAAGGCGTCAGCTTGCGGGGCGTCGGGCTCTTCGGAGAGGATCTTCGGCACGAGATTGAGGATCGCGGGGCGGGCCGTCTCGGGCCGGGCCGCGACCGCCGCGCGCAGGCGCTCTTCGAGCTCAAGCTCGCGTCGCTCTGCGGTCACGGTGAGGGCCAGCCAGGGCGGCAGCTCGTCGGGCGACCAGGCCAGGGCCGTCAGCTTGTCTGCGATCTCTTCCAGGTCGCCGCGCCATCGCAGGAGCTGGCGGAAGGTCGGCGCCGGGTGGACCGTCGGCTCCGGGCGCTCCTCGCCCAGATCCACCGAGAGCACCCCCCGGACCGTGCCGTCCTCTGCCTCATCGAAGCTCACCGGGAGCGGTGAGCCGCAGTACCAGGCGTTGGCGGGGCCTCGCACCCGGTAGCGCTTGTGGATGTGGCCCAGCGCCACATACCGCAGGCGCGGATCGAAGATGGCGCCGTCGAGGCCCTGGTCGATCGCCATGTGCACCATCAGCGGCGACGAGCCCAGCTCGTACTTCTCGTTCATCGCCGCCAGGTGACCGGTCGCCATCAGCGGGAGCCCGGGGAAAGCTGCAGCGGCCCGATCGGTGAGCCGACGGTAGAGCGCGGTGAAGCCGTCCTGGATGGCCGTCGCCACCTCGCCGCGGTTCATGCCCGGCGCGCGGATCCCCAGCTGGTACTCCGACAGGAACGGGATCGCGATCAGGCCGGCGGCCACGTCTCCGGCGTCGTCGCGGAGGGGGACCAGGGCCCCGCCCCAGCTCACCGGATCGGCCGTCAGCCGACCGACCACGTGCACGTCGATGCGGGAGAGCACGCCCCGCAGCGCGTCGAGGCGGGCGGCGCCGTCGTGGTTGCCCGCCACGATCACGACGTCTCGCAGCGCGCTGAGCGCCGGCCCGGTCAGGCTCCCCAGGAAGTCGAAGAAGGTCCCGAAGGCGGCGGCGGAGGGGTTGGCGTGGTGGAACAGGTCGCCGGCGATGACCAGCGCGTTCGCCCGGGTCTCGATGAGCACATCGCGCAGCCAGGCCAGCAGACGGCGGTGCTCCGGGGCGCGGGCGTGGCGCCGGAGGCTCTGGCCGAGGTGGATGTCGCCGGTGTGGACGATGCGGACGGTCACGGTCGGGTGCTCTCCGGACCCGTCGGGGTATCCCGCCGGCAGGCGCCGTCCAGCAGATCCCAACAGGTCAGCAGCAGGTCAGCAGCAGGTCAGGGGTCGACCCGACTCCACCACACGAGGTCGTAGATGCTCGGGTAGAAGGCGGCGCGGTACAGGGTGGCGCGATCGGGACAGGCGTATCGCCACCGCTCCTCGCCAGACGGGTAGCTGATCTCGGAGATGTAGGGGCCGTCGCGTCCCTTGACGTAGAGCATGCGGCCCCCGCCGCCGAGCATGTCAGCGTCTCCGCCGCCGTCGGCGTAGAACCACTGTGGATCATGCGGGTCGGGGCTGCCGTGGGTGAAAGCGATGGTCGCCTGCATGGCGGACTCGTCGAGGGTGAATTCGACCACGCGGCTGTACTGTGGGGCGTCGATCTCCTCGCCGTCGGAGTCGATCCGAACCAGGCCGTTGTCGAACACCAGGAACGACACGCGCGCGCCCTCCCGGGCCTGGATCTCCGGGGCGTGCTGTTGGTACATCCAGTGCTGGTCATCGAGCGGGGTGGCTGCGTCGTCGAGGCTGCTGACCAGCGCGAAGTCACCCTGCCTGCCGAGCCGCCAGATCACCGCGTCGGTCTCGACGTCGATCTTGATGAGCCAGTCCTGCCTCCGCAGGCTCAGCCAGAAGAACTGCTCCATTCCGTCGATCTCGTGGACGAGGGCGTTGGACGAGCCCCACGAGCCGTCTTTCTCCCAGCTCGTTCCGATGCGGTCGTAGTCGAGCTTTTCATCGATGGGCCGGCCATCGCCGGTGGTGCCGTGGACGCTCCAGTCCCACAGCACCGCGCCGGTCTCGGGCTGGAAGACGATGATCCCTGCCCCGACTCGCCCGTCGCCTTCTTTCGTGGCCTCCGTGGTGGCGGTCTGGAACGCGAGCGCGCCCGCCCACGGGCCCGCCTTCAGCTCGATCACGTCATGCATGTCGATGAACGCGTGCTCGAACCGGGTCTTGCCCTCAAACCACGGCGCGGAGTACTCCGAGAGCAGGCTCCCCTGCTCATCGAACAGGGCCAGCAGCGACGTGTTTCCGCCGACCGCGGCGAAGCCTCCGCCAGACAGGGGCTGGACGTGACCGAACCAGATCTCGTCAGGGTGCTTCAGCCACCAGACGGGGGTGCCGGTGCGATCGACGCAGTAGTAGAGGTGGTCCGAGGGGGCGCCGCGGGTGCAGAACACGCCCGCTTCTACCTCTGCCGTGACCCCTCGCTCGACGACGCAGTCACCGCTCGGCATCGGCGCATCCTCGGGGACGAAGACCATGGGATCGCTGGACGTGCGCACGTCGGCGACGGGCTCCGCCACCAGGCGCAGCGAGCTGTCGCTGTCGGCGGGGAGCCCCGTGATGAGGATCTCCACCCGCTGGTCAGCCGCGATGGAGACCGTCGGCGTGCTCTGTGTGGGGTCGCTCGCAGACCCGGCCTCCGCGTACACGTCGGCGTCCTCGCTGAAGCGGCCGGAGATCAGCGCGCTGAACGGATCGTTCGGGCTGGGCTCCACTTCGACCTCAGACCACGCGCCGTAGTCGGAGACGACCCAGGGGCTCCGGGTCGTCCCGTATTGGGGGGCGCAGGCTGACAGCGTCGGCGCCACGGCCAGGCAGAACACCCGGGGTGGAGCAGCGCGCCACGTGAGCGGGACCATTGGACCTCCGCGATCCAGCTATGGTCCTCAGATTCCGTTGCCACTCTTCGCCGCCTACGCATCCAACAGAGCACCATGACCCGCCAACAGCCCCTCGATCTGTCGGCGCTCTACATCCGCTACGGCGGGATGGTGCGCCGGCGTATCCGCCGTTTCTACGGCCCGGAGGACGCCGATGATGTCTTGCAAGAGGTCTTTCTTCGCGCCGCCACGAAGGCCCACACGTTCCGCGGCGACGCGGCGCCGTCGACGTGGCTGTACCAGCTCACCACCCGCTACTGCCTGGGGCGTCTGCGCGACGAAGGGCGCAGGCGAGAGCTGTGGATCGAGCACGGCGATCTGTTCTGGGGACAGCCCACCGCGCCGCCCGGCCAGGAGGGACGCACGCTGCTGGCTCAGGTCTGGCGGCAGCTCCCTGAGGAGCTGGTCATGATCGGGATCCACTACCACGTAGACGGAATGACCCACGGGGAGATCGCCCGGCGGCTGGGCTGCTCCCGACGCACCGTGGGCAACCGACTGGTCGAGCTGGAGACCGCCGCGCGGCGGCTCGCCGGAGTGCGCGACGAGAGAGGCACGCGATGAAACCGGAGCTGTTCACGCGGGACGGTCACCTGCTGGACGTCGCGCTCGATCTCCTGGAGATCGGAGATCTATCGGCGGAGTCAGAGGCAGGGGCGCGCGCGCACCTCGCCGACTGCCCGCCCTGCACCGAGCGCGCGGGCGACGTCGCTCGCCTGCACGCGGCGCCGCTGCCCCCGCTGGAGCTCCCCGCAGCTCCCGCCGCGCGGCCGCTCGCGCCGGTGATCCCGCTGCGGCCCTGGCGCGCCTGGGGCGCGGGCGCCCTGCTGGCGGCGGCTGCTGCCGCGCTGCTGTTCGTCCTGCCCGACGGCTCGGATGAGTTCCAGCCGCGCGGCGGCGGGCAGCTCTCCCTGCAGGTGTTTCGCCACGACGGCGCGGCGTCTGCCCCCGTGACCGATGGCGACGCGGTCACGGCCGGCGAGCGCCTGGGCTTCCGGGTGGAGGCCGGCCGCGCCGGGCACCTCCTCATCGTCGGCGTCGACGGCGCGGGGAACACCTACCCGTGCCACCCCGCCTCGGAGGTCGCCGCCGGCATGCATGCGCTGGAGAGCGCGGTCCGGCTGGACGCCACGCCCGGGCAGGAGCGGATCGCCGCGCTGCTGTGTGACGACCCCATCACGATGGACAGCGCGAGCGCGACCCTCCGCGCGGCGGCGGGTGGTCCGCTCACCCTGCGCGGGGACTGCGTGGCCGATGAGGTCCGCCTGACCAGGGCCGCCGTGGAGAAGGGCACGGTGGAGCCGGCGCCGTGATCGCGGGGGCGCTGGCCCTCGCCCTCGCCGCGCAGGCCGGCGAGCGCCGGTACGCCATCGCGGTGGGGGCCAACCATGGAGACCCGGCCGAGGCCGCGCTGCTCTGGGCCCGACGCGACGCGCAGCGCACGGCGGACGTGCTGCAGGAGCTGGGCGGCGTGGACGCCGAAGACCTCATCGTCCTGGAGGACCCCAGCGCCGATCGGCTGCGGCGGGCGCTGCGGCGGGTCCACATTCGCATCCTGGCGGATCGCGCGCAGAGCGTGGAGACCGGAGGGCCCGATGAGACCCGCGCGCTGCTGTTCTTCTACTACAGCGGGCACGCCGACGCGCAGAGCCTCCATATGGCCGGCTCTCGCCTCCCCCTCACCGAGCTGTCGGAGCTGGTGCGGCAGATGCCGGTGGACGTCCGGTTGATGGTGCTGGACGCCTGCCGGACGGGGTCCCTGATCCGCGCCAAGGGCGCGACGCCCGCCGAGCCGTTCGTGCTGGAGGTCGATGATCAGCTGGACAGCCGCGGGATGGCGATCATCACGTCGGCCTCTGCGGGAGAGGACGCCCAGGAGTCCGAGCGGCTCCGGGGAGGGGTGTTCACCCACCACTTCCTGGCCGGGCTCCAGGGGGCGGCCGACACCTCCGCCGACGGCCGCGTGACCCTCGACGAGGCGTACCGCTACAGCTACGATCGCACGCTGCTGTCGACCACGCTGGCGCCGACGGTTCAGCACCCCAGCTACGACTTCGATCTCCGCGGCCGCAGCGATCTGGTGATCACCGAGCCCGCGACCACTCGCCAGATGGGGCGCCTCCAGCTCGATCGCGGTGGCCTCTATGTCATCTTCGATCCACAGAGCAGCGATCTGGTGGTCGAGGCGGAGCTGGGCACCGGGGGCACGCTGGCGCTACCGGCCGGCGACTACCTGCTCCGCCGCCGCAGCCCCGATCAGGTCGAGCAGGCGGCGATCCGCATCTCCGCCGGGGGGCTGCGGGTGGTGGCCGCCGAGCAGCTCCGGGTGCTGCCGTACGGGAAGACGACGCGGAAGGGCTACGCCACGCAGCGACGCAGCGCGGTCGCGGGGGTGGTCGGCGGCGGTGTGGGCGGACCGCTGCTCGACGGGCTGAGTCCCGCTCCCCGCGTCCAGACCGGCGTTCGCCTGGATCTCCCGCTGCTCACGCTTCACACCGGGCTGCGCGCGTCGCGATCTCAGGGCGAGAACTCCGATCTGTCGCTGTCTCAGCTCTCGCTGGGCGGCGAGGTCAGCGCGTTCAAGATCTTCGACATCGGCCCGCTGTCCGCCGGACTCGGGGTCCACGGCGGCGCCGACGTGGTCTGGCAGCGGTTCGACACCAGCGGGGACGCGCCGGATCGGCGGTCGATGACCGGCTTCTCGGGGCCGATCGCGCGCCTGGAGGTCGCCCCGCATGCCCGCTGGCTCGTGGGCCTGGACTTTGGGGCGGACATCCACCTGCTCCGCACAGAAGACGACGCGACCGACACCCTCTCCACCCAGGTGGTGCCCCATGTCAGCATCGATCTCGCCCGCTACCTTCGCTGAGCGCGCGGCCCTGCCACTCCTCCTGCTGTTCGGCTGCGGCGATCCCCTGGTGGGCGCCGACTACCACGGCGAGCCCCTGCTGGAGCTGGCCGGCGAGGTCCTCATGGAGGAGCCCCTCGGCGACGACGCCGACGACCTGCGCGTGGCGGTGTTCTGGGCCGGCCCCGAGCCGGATGGCACCGACGAGCTGGTGGTCACCACCACCACGGCGTTCCCCGCGCAGTACACGCTGACGCTCTACCAGCCGCCCGACGAAGACGCGCTGCTCGATCCGCCGTTCGGACACGGGCAGGTCGCGGTGGGGGCGCCGATGCTCTACCTCGACACGGACGACGACGAGACCTGGGATCGCGACAGCGAGTCGGTGATCGGCGGCAGCCAGGGCGTGCTCATTCTCTACGTGACGGAGGCCCAGGACGCGGAGCGCCCCGACGAGGCGCCTACGGGAAAACCAGAAGAGGGCGATCCGCCGCCGCGCCTGGAGGCCGGCTACCACACCGTCGAGCAGCTCGGTGAGACCTGTGACCACAAGGCGCTCACGCTGGAGGAGGTCGATCCCGCGATGATATCGCTCGCTCTGGGCTCGCTCTGGGAGTCGCTGGTGGATGTCAATTGCGACGGCAATCTGGACGAGTGGACTGGCCTGTAATGAATTCTCGCCAACGAACGCGGCCCGCGCGGTAACATCCGGCGGGATCCCAGGTGCAGCGGGGACAGTACGTGACAGAGAAGACGAAAACGCGGGCACGTCTGCCGCTGGGGCCAGTGGTGGGAGGCCTGACAGGCGGCCTGCTCCTGATCACCACGGTCGTGGTCACCGCCCTCTCGGGCTGGACCGTGCAGAAGAACACGCTGGCCATCACCAGCGATCTGATCTCGGAGGTGGCCTCGCGCACACGCGACCGCGTGCAGAATTTCCTGGAGGTGCCCCGCACAGCTCTGGAGATGGGGCGTCACCAGGCGTCGGTGGGCGGGCTGAACATCGACGAGCCCGCCGAGATGGAGAGCTGGTTCTTCGACTACCTGGCCGTCTACCCGATGGTGGGCAGCATCTACTACGGCGACGAGCTGGGCCGGTTCTTCATGGTCAAGCGCATGCCCGACGGCGCGCTGCACACCAAGCAGGTCCATCGCGAGGACGGGGAGGTGTGGGCCACCTGGCAGCGCCGCGTGGCCGGGGCCGGGATGGACGTGATCTCCGAGGAGGAGGTCGATCCGAAAGACCGCTACGATCCGCGCGCGCGCCCCTGGTACAAGGGCGCGTCGGCCACTGGCGGGCTGTTCTGGACCGAGGCGTACATCTTCTCGTCCGATAAGCAGCCGGGCATCTCGGCGGCGCTGCCGCTGTACGAGGGTGACGCGCTCAAGGGGGTGCTCAGCCTCGACATCCGCATGCAGGACTTCTCATCGTTCGTCTCCGGTCTGGCGATCGGCGACAACGGTCTGGCGGTGCTGCTGGACGGCGAGGGACGCGTGGTGGCCGGCGAGGGCTCGCCGACGATCGGCCCCGACGGCGACACCATCCTCCCGGCGATCTCGGCCAGCCCCGTGCCCGAGCTGGTGGCGCTGTCCTCCCAGAGCGAGCTGCTCGACACGCTGAAGAACCACGTCGGGCACACGCTGCGGTATACCCACGCCGACCTGGAGTGGCGCTGCGTGCTCACCCCCATCCACATCGAGCCAGGCACCGAGTGGATGGTGGCGGTGCTGGTCCCTGAAGACGATTTCCTGGGCGAGATCAAGCGAGCCACGAAGCAGAGCTATGTCATCACCCTGGTGTTCTTGCTGATCTCGCTGCTGCTCAGCGCCATCCTCACCCGCTGGATCACCCGCTCGCTCCGCTCGCTCGTCGAGCAGGCCGAGCGCGTCCAGCGCCTGGAGCTCGACCGGGCGATGGCGGTCAGCTCGCCGTTCACCGAGATCCACGAGGTGCTGCACGCCTTCGAGGGTATGAAGACCGGCCTGCGATCGTTCCAGAAGTACATGCCGATGGCGCTGGTGCGAAAGCTCCTGAGCAACAAGCAGGAGACGGTGCTGGGCTCGACCATGCGACCGCTCACCATCTACTTCTCCGACATCGCCGGCTTCACGCCGATCTCCGAGGCGCTCGGGGTCAAGCAGATGTCCCAGCGGCTGGGCTTCTACCACTCCAACCTGACCTCCTGCATCCAGGACAACGAGGGGCTGGTGGTGCAGTACGTCGGCGACGAGATCATGGCCTTCTGGGGCGCGCCCGATCCGGTCGAGGACGAGGCCTCCAAGGCCTGCCTGGCCGCGCTGAAGAACCAGGAGATCATCGATCACCTGTGGGACGGTGAGCCCGACATCCCGTTCTTCGACACCCGCATGGGCATCCACACGGCCACGGTCGCGGTGGGCCACTTCGGCTCGGAGGAGCGGCTGTACTACGGCGCCGTGGGCGACGGCGTGAACCTTGCCAGCCGGCTGGAAGGCACCAACAAGGTCTACGACACCAAGATCATCATCTCAGAGACGGTGGAGGCGCAGATCTCCCCCGACCGGTTCACCTACCGCCACCTCGACCGCGTCGCGGTGAAGGGCAAGGTGCTGCCCATCGAGATCTACGAGCTGATGGGGCAGGCCGGCGAGGTCGATCCCGCGCGGGTCAAGGCCGCCCGCCTGTACGAGCAGGCGCTGGAGCACTACTTCGCGCAGCGCTGGGCCGAGGCCATCTCCACGCTGGAGGAGGCACGCACGCACAGAGGCGACGATCAGGCGACCGATCTGCTGATGGAGCGGTGCCAGGCGTTCCAGGAGAGTCCCCCAGGAGACGACTGGGATGGCGTGTACAGGCTGAAGAAGAAGTAGGGGGCGCCCGTGGCGGGCTGGTGCTGCGACAGCAACCCGGCGCCCGATCAGCGGTTGATCACCGGCTCCCGCTCGTGCCAGGTGACCATCCAGTCGCCGTCGCGTCGCTCGAGCTTCACCCGAAAGTGGAGCGCGTCCACGCTCTGGGGCCACAGCGGAAACGACGAGCCCTCGGCTAGCATGGCTTCGAACTCGGCCGCTGCCTGCTCTCCGTCGACCGTGATGATCGCGGGGCTGAGCACCACATGGATCCCCCCATCGGTGCGCGAGAACTGCCGAAACAGCACCCCGCCGATCTGCTCGCGGGTGAGGCCGTCGGCGTCGGCGTAGGCCGGGCTCACCCGATCCATCACCCCGGCCAGGTCGCGCTCCTCTGCGGCGTCGGCGATGGCGCCCAGCGCGCGCTCGACCCGCTGCTCGGGCGTGAGCGTTGTCGGCCAGAGCGCGGCCGCTGCGACCACCAGCCCCAGCGCCCCCGCCGCGACGATGAGCGCACGCTTCACCTCTGCTCTCGGGCTCACCTCTTCTCTCGGGCCAGAGTGATCAACACGGTGCCCAGCAGGAGCGTTGCCGCCATCACCACGAGCACGGCGTCCAGCGTCCACAGGGCGTGCCCCATGTCGGCCGGGTCCTTGCCGCGGAAGCCCAGGTGGTACAGGCTGCTGGAGATGGGCGGCGCGCTGGCGATGGGGTCCTTCGCGGGGAAGCGGGCGTTCAGCTCGGGGAGCTTTTCGCCGGCCTTGAGCATGGCCTCGAACGACCAGCGGGTCACCGTGAGGTGTGACAGCACCGCTGCGACGGCCGGCATGTCCTTGAGCGTCACGAGCAGCCCGCCGAAGACGATCTGCGGGATGAGGATGAGCGGCAGCGACCCCACCGCCGCCTCGGAGGACGAGAACGAGGCCGAGACCAGCAGCCCGATGGACAGCCCGACCCCGCCGGTGAGCAGCGCGGTGACGTACAGCGCGGGCAGCGAGAAGCCGTAGCCGGCCATGTCGAGGGTGGCCCAGGCCACCCCCATCAGCAGCGCCGCCTGGATGGCGCAGATGACGGTGAGCACCGTGACCTTGGACAACAGGTACGGAAGCGCGCGCAGGCCCGCGCGGCGCTCGCGGCGGTAGATCGTCATCTCGGAGATCAGCTCGCGGACGCCGGCGGTGCAGCCGAACCAGAGCATCGCCAGAGACAGCACGAAGAACGCCGATGGATCGAGCCGCACGACGCCGGACTCGGCCCGGGGGTACACCAGCGCCATCAGCGCGGCCAGGATGGGGGCCTGGAGGAGCAGCACCCCCATGCCCACGCGATCGCGGAGCTTCACCGTGGCGTAGCGACGGGTGAGGAACGACAGCTGCGCCAGGAAGCCCGGTCCGTGGGCGACAGGGGGCGGCGGCGGAACCCCCGGCGCGCGCTCTCCGCCAAGGCCGATGATCTTCTGGCGGGTCTGCACGTAGCGACGGTACGCCCGAGACTGCCGGTAGGCGTCCGCCAGCTCCTCGGCGGCCCCGTCCACCTGGAGCTTCGCGAAGGCCTGCTCCAGCCGGTCGACGCCGAAGTGTGCGCAGGCCTCGGCCGGCGGCCCGAAGAACGCCAGCTGGCCGCCGCGGGTGAGCATGACGACCTGATCGAGCATCTCGACGACCTGGTCGCTGAGATCGTGGGTGACCAGGAAGATGATCCGCGGCTCGTCGCCGGCCTCTTCGGCGTGGGCGAGTCGCCGGCACAGCCGCACGATCTCCCGCGAGCTGAACGGGTCCAGGCCAGAGGTGGGCTCGTCGAGGAACAGCACGTGGGTGGACCGCGACAGCAGCTCCTGGCCCAGATTCACGCGCTTGCGCTGGCCGCCCGAGATGCCGCGGAGCGTGGCGTCGCCGATGCGGCTGCCGGCGATGGACTCGATGTCCAGCTCACCGAGGACGCGGGTCACCTCTCGATCGACCTCGTCGGGAGAGAGGTCCTGGGCCAGCCGCAGGCGCGCCGAGTACCACAGAGCCTCCTGCACCGTGAGCGTGGAGTGGACGATGTCGTCCTGCGGAACCTCACCGATGAGGTTGCGGTTGGCCGACAGCAGGTTGGAGAAGGGCTCACCGTCGAGCAGCACCTCGCCGTTGGTGGCCGCCTGTACGCCAGAGATCGCCGTGAGCAGGGTGGTCTTCCCGCTGCCGCTGGGCCCGATGAGCCCCACCAGCTCCCCGGCGTACACCGACAGCGAGATGTCGTGGAGGATGGGCCGCGGGCCGTCGGGGGTGGGGACCTCCACTCCGAGGTTCCGGATGGTCAGCACCGTGGAGGCGGTCGAGGAGAAGACGTGCAGCTCGCGCCGCTCGGCCACCACGCGCAGCCAGAAGCGGCCGACGTGGACGCGGTCGCCGGGACCCAGCGCCTCGCGCTCCAGACGCCGCGACTCGATGAACAGCGGGCCGTCCTCCGCGGTGATCCACCAAGCGCCGCCTTCGAAGCTCAAGGTCGCGTGATGGGAGGCGATCTCGGGATCGGCCAGGTGCAGCTCCAGCGCGGGGTCGCGGCCGATGCGCAGGCGGTCGCCGGTGAGCTTGATGACCCGGTCGCCGTGGGCGTGGGTGGGCATCCAGCGGTCCTGGAGGCGCCGCAGCAGCGCCGCGTCGACCTGGAGGGCGTCGGCGATCTGCCCCAGCAGCGACAGCTCCTCGGGGCTGACGATCCCCTCTGCCGAGGCCAGCGCGAACATGCAGTCGAGGAGCAGCAGCGCCGGTCCGAGCCCGTGGTCGTCGGCGAAGGCCCGCGCCCGGGCGCAGGTCTGCTCGGCGGAGGCTGAGAACGGCGCGGCCTCCAGGCAGGTGCGGATCACCAGCGTGATGGCCGCAGGCGACAGGCTGGTCCAGTTCTGGAGCCCGTCCACCATCGCCGCGCGCTCGGCGTCGAGCAGCACGCGATCCGCCCAGGCCACGTCGACCATGAGGGCCGTGAATTCTGCGGCGAAGGTGGCGCCCTCGTCGGTGAGGACGACCCCCTCGGCGTGGGCCCGCTCGAGGATGCATCGGGTGAGGAGAGGACGCCTCATCCGCCGGTCACTGTGCCCGGGAGGTGCGCAGCGCTCTCAACTGCGCAGAGCGCAGTCGGCGGGAATGACCTGTCATTTCTGCCGGGCTCATCTACTCGTAGAGCTGCACGAAGCCCACCGAGCCGTCGGGCCCGGCGACGTTCGACACCACGAGGTAGTGCGTGCCGGTCATGGACGGCTTGTGCACGAGGCCCGGCTGCCGGTCGGTCTCAGTGGCGGCGATCACGAGCTTGCCGGACTGGTCGTACAGGGCCAGATCGACGTCGGTGATGGCCGCCGCGGTGCAGGTCGCGAAGGTGTAGCTGTTTCCCGCGAACAGGGTCACGGCGTAGACCTCTTCGGCGCCGGTCGCGATGGAGTGATTCTGTCGCGAGACGGGGCGGAGCCCCTCGGGGAGCTTCTCCTCTCCGACCAGGCGAAGGCAGGTGTCGACCTCCGCGGCGCCAGCGTCGGCGCGGGCGGGGCCGGAGAGGAGGGTCAGGGCCGTCAGCGTTGTGAGCGTCAATGTCATGAATTCAGCCTCGCACCACGAGGAGCAGACTCTCGACGAGCTGACCGATG
>CAYXGP010000036.1:0-48408 GCA_964464515.1 uncultured Enterobacterales bacterium | reverse complement strand
CCCGACGCTCCACGTCCCCTCTCAGGAGCCAGCAGTCTCCCCGCCACCGGCGGCACCTGCCCCCCCCCGACCTGCCCCCCCCCGACCTGAGCCTCCTGTCGCGCCGAGACAGCGCCTGCGGCTGCTGGCCCTCCTGGTGCCGGCGGTGATCGCCTTCCTCGACCTCGCCGCGCCGCTCGATCTCCTCCTGCAGACCCCCGTGCTGCGCGCGCTGCGCGGGGAGATGCCCATCACCGACGTCACGGTCGTGGGCGTGCGCAAGAAGGGCACCATGTTCGATCGCCGGGTGGAGTACCCGGCCGCCATCACGCGACTGGTGGACGTCGGGGCGCGGGCGATCTTCTTCGACGTCGCCTTCAGCAACCCCAGCGAGCACGACGACGCCATCGCCGCCGCCGTCGAGGGCGCCGCCGCGGCGGGGGTGCCGGTGGTCATGGCGATCCGATTCGACGCCGACACCTACCACCTGCCCGGGAGCCCGGCGCTGCAGCGCGCCGCCGGATTGGGCCTCATCGAGCTGCAGGCCGATCTGTTCTCGGGACGGGTGCGGCGGGCGCCCATCCGGCGTCGGACCCTCGACGGCACGGACTGGTGGCATGCCGCCGCGCTCACGGTGGGCGGCAGCCTGGACGCCGTCGATCCACCGCGGGTGGAAGACCGCCAGCTGATCATCGGGCCGCTGCGCAACCCGGTCTGGGCCGAGGTGGTGACGATCCCCCCGGCGGGCGCCGTGCAGGTGGTGGACTTCGACGCCCCCGACACCTGGGACAGCCTGGCGGATCACATCGCCGTGCTCGGGGTCTACGGCGGCACCGAGGACCGTCACCAGACGCCGGACGGCCCGCGGTACGGCGCCGAGGTGCAGGCGGTGCTGATTCAGACGCTCCTGCGGCAGCAGGGGCTGCGGCTGGCTTCGCCCGATCTGAACGCGCTGGTCGCGCTGGGTGTTGGGATCGGCACGGTGGTGCTGGGACTCGCGCTGCCGGCGCGGCGGAGGTGGATGGCTGGCGTGCTGCCGCTGGCTGCGTTGGGACTGCTCGCTGCATTGGCCGAGGCCGGGATCGTGTTGGCGCCGACGCCGATTGTGTTGGCTCTGGTGGCGGCGATCTGGGTGCTGCGCTGACTCGTCACCCTGTCCGGCGTCGGCGGCCCGTCCAGGGGTTAGAGTGGCCGGGTGATGAACACGCTGCTCGCGCTGTGGATGCTGGTCGCGGCCGCGTGGGCGCAGGACTTCGCGATGATCGAGGAGATCCGCACGCCCGACCTCGACGGCCGCTGGGTCGCCGTGGAGACCTCGGCCGCTGCTGAGCGCGTCCGCGACGGCGCCTATGAGCCCCTGACCGTCGGCGCGCCGCTGGAGGTCGGCGACGGTATCCGCACCCAGCTTGCGCGCGTGGTGATCCGCCTGGAGACGGGCGAGCAGCTCACCGTGCGTGAGGCCGCCGAGCTGACCCTTCAGGAGCGCTCCGTCCTGCAGGCGATGGGCGAGGTCTACTACGCGCTGCGCGGGGCGTTCTCGGTGGACTACCGCACCGTCGAGGCGACCGTGGAGGGCACCGAGTTCATCATGAGCGGCCCCGATCCCGTGGCCGTGACCGTGACCAACGGGGCGGTGCGGGTGACCGGCGCCGACGGCACGAGCGCGCTGGTGCAGGCCGGTCAGACCCTCGCGGTGCCCAGCGGCGCTCCGGTCCCTTCCCCTACGAAGATCCCCGCGACGCAGCGGGCCGACCTCGTGGCCCGGTCGTGGGCGCGCGGGCGTCCCCCGCTGGTGGTCGCAGGGCTGGCCGAGGGAGGGTTGACCGGAAACTCAGCCTCCGGCGGGCTGCGCATCTCGGCGCGGCTGTCCCTCGGACGCGTCCTGGCGCTCACCTGGGAGCCGGGCTTCTCCGCCGGCAGCAGCACCCACCTGCCTGCGGGGCTGGGGCTGGAGGCGGCGATCGGGGGGTGGTCGTTCGGCGGGCAGCTCGTCACCGATCTGGAGATCACCGAGCGCGACTGCGGCGGCAGCAGCGGCACGCTGCACATCGGCGGGGCGGGCTCGGCGCGGCTGTCGATCCCGCTGTCGCGTCGGTTCTCCGTCGAAGGGCAGATCAGGGTGGGCGCCGCTCCCACGATCTGGGCGGACGGCGCAGCGGGCGTGGGGGTGGCGCTATGAGGGCCAACCCCGTGACGGTCACCCCTGTGAGGGCGTCTCGCTGGGCGCTGCCGGTCCTGATGCTGACAGGCTGCGCGATCCCCCTGTGGGACAACCCCTGCGACACGGGGGGAGCGCCGCTGTACGCGGACATGGTGGCCGTCGGTGGGCTGTCGTCCTGCGCGCTGCTGAGCGGGGAGATCACCTGCTGGGGGTTCCCGCTGGAGGGCACGCCCCCCTCCGGCGCCACCACCATCGACCTGGGGTACGCCCACGGCTGCGCGCTGGTTGACGGCGCGGTGTCTTGCTGGGGACGCGACGATCTCGGGCAGGTGAGCGGCGGCGCGGGCCTGCAGGGCGAGCAGGTGAGCGCAGGCTCAGGACATAGCTGCGTCCTCGAGGACACCATCGCGACATGCTGGGGTGATGACACCTCCGGGCAGGCCTCCGTGCCAGAAGGCGAGACGTTCTCGCAGCTCGCCGCAGGCTGGCGACACACCTGCGGGCTGCGCAAGGACGGCACCGTGACCTGCTGGGGCGATGACACCTCCGGACGCTCTTCTCCGCCCGTAAACACAGATCCATACATCGCGATCGCCGCGGGCCGGGACCACTCCTGCGCCATCGAGGAGGGCGGAAAGGTCGTCTGCTGGGGCGCAGACGATCAGGGACAGTCCAGCCCCCCGGTCATGGCGGCCGCGGCGCTGGCGATGGGGACCGACTTCACCTGCGCGCTCGACGAGGACGGCGCCGTGACGTGCTGGGGCGGCGACGACGACTGGCCGCAGTCACCGCCCGAGCGGGTCTTCCAGCAGATCGACGGCGCGCAGGGCGGCTACCACGTCTGCGGGGTCGAGGTAGACACCGCCGAGGTGGTCTGCTGGGGGCTCAACGGCGACGATCAGGCGAGCCCTTCGGGGTGACCGTCTTCGGAGAGCCTGTGCAGGCGGTCGATGCGCCGCGCAGCGCTGCGACGACCCCGGTCTCGACCAGCTCCGTCACCCGCGCCCGCCCGGCCTCCGCCACGTGAAAGCGGGTCCGGAACAGGTCCGGCTCCACATCCGCCCACGACAGGTCGACGACGGCCACACCCGCCGCGACGAGGTGATCCACCACCGCCTGCTCGGACGGTCGCTTCGAGCAAGGCGGGCCGATGCGCGCCCGCGGGTCCACCACCGGCACCACCACCACCAGTCGCGCGCCGAGCGCCCGGGCCGCGGCGACGAGATCCGGCACGAACGAGCCCTCCACCGGCAGAGAGGTCCACTCCGCCTCCGCGGTCTTCCGCGCCTCCTCGGGGACACCGGGCACCGAAGACGGCCGCTCCGCGGCGGCGTTGGGCGTCACCAGGTCCTGCCGCGCGCCCGACACCGCCACGTCGCCGAGCAGCAGCCGGGCGGGTCCCTGACCGATCAGGGTGAGCAGCCCCTCGCGGGCCCGATCGCGCCCCCGAGCGAGCTGCGCGGTCCATCCTTGCGGGGTCCCCAGCGCGCGCTCTGCCATCGCGTCGTCCGGTCCGAGGGCCAGCAGGAGGCGGCGACCGGAGTCGGTCTGCAGGGCACCGTGCGTCAGCACATGGAGCGGCGCGTAGGTCACGATCGCCGCGGGCCGGTGCTCCCCGGCGGGTCCGCGCAGCGCGGCGACCCAGTGCGCGGGCTGCCCTCCCCGCTGCGCCAGCCGGAGCACCCGGCCGCCGGTCTCGTCCTGCAGCGCCAGCATCTGGTCAGCGTCGATGCCCGCCAGCGCCACCGAGTTCCCGAGGATGACGGCGCCCGCCGGCCCGCCGTCCAGCGCGCGCGTGATGGTCTCGGCGTCGGGGTGGGTGACCCGCTCAGCGCGGCCCAGCCACAGCAGGCCAACCAACGAGCTGGCCGATAGGAGGAGCGCGCAGATCGGTCCCAGGCTTCGGTGCGCAGCTGCCATGCGGCGGGGTATCCCGCAGCGCGCCGCCCGCTCACCGTGGTGAGATCAGTTGAGGGAGGAAAGCCACGCGATCGTAGCAGACCCCCTCTGAGCGCTCCAGCGGCCATGAGCGCCGGGGCACCCCGAGCCGAGTCACCATCAGAACTGAAAATAGATGAAGTCCTGCGCGCTGTCTCTCCAGAACACGACCAACGCGAGCAGCGCCAGCGCCCACAGCACCGGCCGCAGCGTCGGGGGCACCCGTTCGGTCCGCCGCGCCCACCCACCGATCCACAAAAAAATCCCGCTGGCGATGCTCACCGAGAGAACGGTGACGGCCAGCGCCCATGACTCGGCAGTATCGTCGAACGGACTCAGCGCAAGCAGCTCCGCGATACGCCCGATGCTGCGCTCCCGAAAGAACAGAAGACCGAACCATGTGATCCCGAAAGTGAGCGGCACCCCCAGCCAGCGGGGCGGCGAGAGCCGTCGAAACAGCAGAATGAGCGGAACGTAGTACAGTCCCCACAGCGCGAAATTCCACGACGCGCCGTGCCACAGCCCCGACAGGAGCAGACAGATCGTCACAGCCAGCGCCGTCCGCGCAGGCCCGCGTCGGGAGCCGCCGAGAGGAACATAAAGATACTCGTGTATCCACGAGCTGAGCGAGATGTGCCAGCGACGCCAGAACTCAGACGGGCTGGCCGCGGCGTACGGGGCGCGGAAGTTCTCCATCAGCTCGAACCCCAGCATCCGGGCGGAGCCCCGGGCGATGTCGGTGTACCCCGAGAAGTCGCCGAGGATCTGGATCTGGAAGCCCAGCGTCGCCGCCCAGATCAGCGCCCACGACGGCGCGTCCATGGCGTAGACCGCGTCGACGTACAGCGCGACGGTGTCGGCCACGACGATCTTCTGCACCGCCCCCCACAGCACCAGGGAGGCGCCGGAGCCGAGCATCCCCCAGCTGAAGACACGCCGCCGTTCGAGCTGGGGAAGCAGGCGCCGAGCCCGCTCGATCGGTCCGGCGACGAGCTGAGGGAACATCGCGACGAACGTGGCGACGTCCACCAGGCTGCGGCGGGGCTCCAGCCTGCCTCGGTATACGTCGATCGTGTAGCTCAGAGACTGCAGGGTGAAGAACGAGATCCCCACGGGGAGGAGGACACCCAATGCAAAAGGTGAGACAGAAAGGCCGAAGTCCCCGGCGGCAGCCGCGACGCTCTCCGAGAAGAAGTCGAAGTACTTGAACACCAGCAGGAGCCCGAGGTTGGCTGCGACGCTCGCGGACAGCAGCGCCGCCCGCCGCTCCGGCCAGCGGCCCATCCCCCGCGCGGCCAGGTAGTCCACGCCGATCGACACCGCGAGCAGGCCGACGAACCAGGGGTGGATCCAACCGTAGAAGACCCCACTGGCGAGCAGCAGGAACAGATTCTGCAGACGGCGACCGGGCAACATCCAATACAGCGCGACCACCAGCAGCAGAAACAGGGGATAGGCGGGCTGCGCGAAGCTCATCGCTGCTCACGGACAGCGGAGTCGCGCCGGCAGGTGAGGACCATCTGCATGAGCAGGCGAGACAATCAGATGCCGGACAGCAGCCAGACCACCCCCGGGTCTGCGTCGCCGCGGTTCGACCCCACGGCGATCCCCCACGTCTCCAGATCGACCACAGCCCGCCCGGCTCGATCTCCGTCGGCCTCGCCCTCCCAGGTGAACTCCGCGTCGTCCGGGCCGAGGGTTCCGCTGAGAGGCCCTGAGAAGACCCACACACCGCCCGGCCCGCTGCTGCCCGGAACGCCGACCAGCACACCCTCGGTGCCGTCGCTGTCGCGATCGGACAGCGAGGCCAGTGACGTGCCCACGCTCAGGTCCTGGGTGGCGTCGCCGATGATCGCCTCGGCTCCCTCCCGGGAGAGCAGGCCGGTGCCGTCTGCGTCCACCAGCAAGACCTCGCCGGCGTCCTTGGCGAAGCGGTCGCTATCTCTTGCGGCGATCAGCAGATCAGGGAGCCCCGCGCCGTCGTGATCCGCCAGGGCCACCCGCTCACCCAGGCGCATGTCCAGCAGGTCTCCGTACACCGAGAGGTCGGCGGTGTCGGCGAACATGACCGAGGTCGGCGGGCCGTGCCAGACGAACACCGCCCCCACGTCGTTCGTGCCCGGGCCGCCGGCGATGACGTCCTCCAGGCCGTCGCCGTTGACGTCCCCGGCGGCCACGGACATGCCCAGCTCGCCGTACTGCGCCACGCCGAACGCGTCGATGTACGCCGGCAGCGCGCCGGAGACAGGGCCGTTGCCGTCGTTCGGCTGACGGATCGAGACGAGACCGGTGCCCGAGTCGTACGACGGCGCGCCGCCCAGCAGCTCCTCCAGCCCGTCACCGTCGAGATCTCCGAAAGCCACGGACACCCCCAGGGCGTCCCCCCCGCCCTCGACGCGCGTCCCGGCGTCCGCCGAGCCGGCCTCCCCTCCCTCTGCGCTGTCGAACAGGTAGATGCCGCCGCCGTCACCGCCCGGCGTCAGCGCGAACGGAGCGCCGATGGCCAGCCAGGGAGCCCCGCTTGCGGCGGCTCCGCCGAAAGCGAGGGAGAAGCCGACCCAGTCGCCGTCGCCTTCGACGCCCACGCGGTCCCCCGCCACCGACAGACGGCCGTCGGTGATCGGTACGCTCTCGCCCTCGATCGGCAGCTCGAACAGGTGGGCCGTGCCCCCATCGCCGCGACGCGGCGCGCCGATCGCCAGCAGCCCGTCCGTGAATGCCAGCGCAGTGCCGACCCGATCGCCCGACGCATCACCCACCACGCGGCTGGTGATCTCTACGGAGCACGCAGAGTCAACGCCGTCGCAGTCCTGATCGATGTCGTCGAGGCAGACTTCGTCTGCGTCAGGGTGGATCTCGGCGTCCGCGTCATCGCAGTCGGTGCCGTCCGCGATCAGCCCCGTCTGGTCGCAGTCGGTCGAGAGGGTGTCCGGATCGCCGAAGCCGTCCCCGTCGGCGTCGAGGTACCCCTCTCCCGACAGATCCTCGTCCACCGCACCGTCGCAGTCGTCGTCCACGCCGTCACAGTCCTCGGTCGCCCCCGGATGGATGGTCGGATCGAGATCGTGACAGTCCCCGGCGCTTGCCACATAGCCCTGGAGCGCCGAGCACCGCGTCAGGGTGAGCGCTTCATCGCCGAAGCCGTCTCCGTCGGCGTCGTAGTACCAGACCTCCTCGCAGCCGGTGCCGTTCCCGCCGCCCGTGGCGGGCTCCTTGTCACCGCAGGCCAGCAGGGAGAGCAGCAGGGGGATCATCACAGGCCCTCGGCGGAGTGCCCCTCCACGGTATCCCCCCCATCTGCCGTCCGCCCGCCGGGGCCTGCTCTGGGCTGCGCCGGTGCGCTGGTTGGTTCGTGGTCGCGTGGATCGCGGTTTCGTGCAGACGCGGGCTCGCGAGGTCGTGGTTCCGTTTGAACGTGACACCGAGAATCCGAGGAGACGACCGGTTCCGCGTACCCTCGTCCAGACGGACCCGCGGAAGCGCGGTTTCACGGTTCATCGGTCCCGCGTCTCCACGAGACCACGGCTGTTCGGTTCCGCGGCTCCACGAGACCGCGAGTCACCGCCTGTGCATCCACACCGATGAATGAAGGACAACCGGGCCTCTCCCACCGATCTCGATCTCTCGAGATCGGCACTGGCCCCGAGTTTCAGAACTGGAAGTAGATGAACGGCCGATACCCCGTCGGCACCAGCGCCAGCATCCCGGCCGAGGCCGCCCCGGCCAAGGGGTAGAACACCACCGGAGGTAGCTCCTTGAGCCGATGGAATAGCGTGTCGCCGTCGAACGCGCGGTGCAGAATCGCCAGCACGACGACGTGTCCCCACAGCACGACCGGGAGCGCCTCCGTGCCGTCTGCCGAGAAGAAGAGGTACCCCCGCAGCACGACGAACGCCGAGGAGAAGTCGGCTGCGCGGAAGAAGATCCAGGTGGCGTTCACCCACCAGAACGTGATCAGGATCCCCATCGCAGCGGGCATATTCTGATAAAATGCGACCCCCTTCATCAGCCGACCGACCTCGCGCTGCACGATGAGCGCGCCGCCGTGCATCGCCCCCCAGATCACGAACGTCCACGACGCGCCGTGCCACAGCCCACCGAGGAGCATCGTCGCCAGCAGGTTGCGGTAGGTGAACAGCTTGGAGCCGCGGTTGCCGCCCAGCGTGATGTACAGGTAGTCACGCAGCCACGAAGACAGCGACATGTGCCAGCGACGCCAGAACTCTGAGATGCCCGACGCAAAATAGGGGTGGGCAAAGTTACGGCAGAGTCGGTAGCCGAGCAGCGCGGCGCACGCGATCGCCATGTCGGAGTAGCCCGAGAAGTCGCAGTAGATCTGCACTGCGTACAGCGTGGTGCCCAGCCAGGCGCTCATCGCGTCGTAGCTGCCCGGATCGGCGAAGTACGCGTCGACGAACGGCGCGATGTTGTCGGAGACGCACGCCTTCTTGAAGAACCCCAGCGCGAACAACAGCACGGCCGCGCGGACATGAACGTCGGCGGCCCGCGCGGGGCGCTCGAGCTGGGGCAGGAAGTCGCGAGCCCGGACGATCGGCCCGGCGACGAGCTGCGGGAAGAACCCAACGAACAGCGCGAAGTCCAACAGATCGACCGTGGGCTCCAGCCGCCGTCGGTAGATGTCGATGGTGTAGGAGAGCGTCTGGAACGTGTAGAAGGAGATGCCCACCGGCAGGATGATCGCCAGGGTGGTGGGCGGGAGATTGAGACCGAGCAGGTTCAGGAACCCCACCGCCGAGTCGATGAAGAAGTTGCAGTACTTGAAGAACGCCAGCAGTCCCAGGTTGCAGAACAGGCTGACCATCAGCAGGCGCTTGCGGGCCGAGGCAGGCGCGGTGGCATGCAGGCGCCCACCGATGAAGAAGTCCACCACCGTCGAGAGCAGGATGAGGCTCAGGAAGCGCCAGTCCCACGCGCCGTAGAAGACGTAGCTGGTGATCAGCAGCCACACCTTGCGGTTGCGGTTGGACCGCATCCCCCAGAACACCGCCAGCACGAGCGCGAAGAAGATGAAGAATCGGAATTCGACGAACAGCACGCTCGTTCACCCTCCACACATCGACAGACGGTGCGTCACAGCAGCCCCGCCAGATCGCGCGCGAGCTGCGCTCCGAACCGCTCGGCCCCGACGCGCGTGAGGTGGGAGCGATCGAACCACCACTCCGCCTGATAGATCTCGGTGTACGCCCCCCCCCCGCGTATAGTCCAGCACCGGCGCGCCCAGCGCGGGGAGGCCGCGCTGAAGCGCCTGTCGGCGTCGAGAGGGGGTGGTGCTGGGAGACAGCAGCCAGGCCACCTGGGCCCCCGAGGACTCCACGGCGGCCTTCAACATGCGGAGGTCTTCCTTCTCGCGCTCGGTCAGCGCGTGCTCTCCGGCGACGACAGGCTCGGCGAGGCGCGCTTCGAACGCCTCCAGATCGGCCTCGAAGATCGCCCGGCGGCGCTTCACCCCCTCGCTGGGCTCTTCTTCCAGGGACACCCAACCCCCGCGCTCGGTCGTGGGCTGGGCGTAGTCGCGTCGGGCGTCGGGCGGCGCGGGAAACAGCGCCCGGGAGCCCGCGCCGAACCCCACGCTGCGGGCAGCGGCGCTGCCCAGGTGGGTGGCGCCGCCTACAACCGGGGACAGACGCCGATCGGGCCGCACCCCCGGCAGTGTGCTCTGCGCGGCCGTCCGGCCGGCCCACTTCCAGGCGCGCCCCCAGGTCTGAAGGAACATCCGACGCTCACCGGCCCAGTTGTCGTCGTCGTAGGTCTCCAGGTCCGGATCGATCAGCACCAGCCGGGGCGCGCAGCCCGCCAGGGCCGCCACAAGCTCGTGCTGCTCGGCCTGAATCAGGCTGGGGGCCGACAGGTTGTAGACCTTCGCGGGGGCTCCGCGGCCAGCCAGCGCTGTCTCGATCGCCGGGGGAGCGACCGCGCGGTACGAGCGGCTGTTGCCGACCACCACCACGTCGTAGCGGACCGCGCAGGAAGACACGTGCGCGAGCTTCTCGCCGTAGACCTCGATGTCGTTGGCTTCGGCCCTCGGGACGGCGGCGGAGACCACAGCGGCCGTCGCGACACCGCCGACGAGCAGGAGGCCAGCAGCCGTCAGCAGGGCGGCGGCGGTGACCTGGCTGGTCCCTGCGCCCTCGGCCACCAGAAGATCGGGATCCATCGCGCGCCCCCGGGAGCGAATCGCCCCCGGCGAGGGTAGCGATCGGAGGCCGATCCCGTCAACCAGCACCCCCACAACGGCGCACGCCCGCCTCCAGACAGCGCTCCCCCACCCGGGTCACGCCGCCCTGCGCGGAGAGAACGGTCCCATCTCACGTCGCTTCAGCTCAGCGACCATCCGCTCGCGGAGATCCGCGTTCTGGAAGATGGCCGCGATGGCTCCGCCCCAGTAGCCGAACGGCATCTGCGGGCTCTCGGGCGAGGGCTCCAGCGCTTGCCAGGGCTTGATGGCGTGCGTGTGGTGATCGGCGTGCCGAGCCAGCCCGACCAGCGTGTAGAAGGTGAACCAGGAGTCGGCGTCCCAGGAGTGGACGGGGCGAACGCGCCCGCGCTCCCGCACCAGACCCCAGTGCTCGATGTAGTTGACGGCTTCGAGGAGCGCGACGGCGCCGCAGGCCTGCAGGAGGTGAGCGACCACCGCCGTGGGACCGAACACCAGCCCGATGACCGCGGCACCGCCCCAGCCCATCAGCAGTCCCTGGACCACGCGGCTGCGCAGCCAGCGGAGCGATCCCCGCTTCGGGCGGCCGATGCGGCGGGCCTCCAGCTCCCACGCGCTGGCGAGCTGGCCGGGGATGGTGCGTCGGAAGAACTGCCCGTAGGTCTCCCCGAAGCGCGCGGTGGCGGGATCGGCCGGAGTCGCCACGCGGCGGTGGTGACCGCGGACGTGCTCGGTGGCGAAGTGCTCATACAGCGCGCTCGCCAACAGCACACGCCCGAGCTGGAACCAGGCGCCGCGGCGATGGACCAGCTCGTGTGACACGACGATCCCCGTCGATCCCGAGGTCATCGCCACCAGCACAGCGCCGATCAGCACGTCCACCGAGAGCCCCTGGAGCGAGGCCAGCCGCGCCAGCAGCAGCACGGCGGCGAGCTGCAGCGCCGCGAGCGCCACCAGGATGGCGTCGAAGAACCACGCCGGCAGCAGCTCGGAGGGGCGACCGACCGCTGGACCCGCGTGCCGATCCAGCAGGATCACCGCCACCGGAAACGCCGCGAAAGCCACCAGCGAAGCGGGCGCGTGCGGCGCGCTGATCAGGAACAGGATGCAGACGAGCGGGAAGAGCATGCAGAGCGCGTGGCGCGGGATCTGGATCAGACCTGCGAGCATCGGAGCCCCCTTAATCAACTCACAAGTACATTTCACCCATTGGTAGATCGATGTCAAGACGATGACTGCAGGCTCTATGGGTGCCCCAGGCGGCGATCAGCGGCGGATCTGCGCCTCTGGCGCGCTCCGCGTCAGCGCCGCGACGAGCTGCTCGCGCTGCATCAGCGGGTTCTCTCGAAGATCCACATCGACCAGCCCCCCCATCCGACGCACCTCCGGGGGGAGCGCCGTCAGCCGATTGCCCTGCGCCCAGAGCACCCGCAGGCCCGCGAGCTGTCCCAGGGTGGTCGGGAGCTGCTCCAGGCGGTTCCGATCGACGTCGAGCACTCGGAGGCGCGCGAGCTGCCCGACCTCCCGCGGGAGCGTCTGGAGGTGGTTGCGCGACAGCGCCAGCACCCGCAGCTCAGTCAAACCGAACAGCTCGGGCGGCAGCGCCGTGAGGCCGTTGCCGGCCAGCCCCAGCACGCGCAGACGACGAAATCCCCCGATCTGTGAGGGGAGCACCGACAGGCCGAGATCCGCCAGCCACAGCGTCGCGATCTTCTCACGCCGGAGCGAGGGGTGGAGGCGGGCACCTCGAGGAGCCTCTGCCAGCAACATCACGAAGGCCATCACCAGGCCCGGGTGGCTCCGACCCGCCCCGCGGAAGGTGTCGTTGGCCGTGATCTGCCCGTCCTCGGTGAGCTGACAGCCGTCGAAGATGCGGGTGTAGAGCGCCGGCTCTCGGATCGTCGAGATCCGCGCGCAGGCCCGCTGCGCCTCCACCACGCTGCAGTCACGGAGAGCCTGGAGCAGCGACCGCACCGTCCGGTTCGCCGATGTCGCCATGTCACACCCCCTGCGGCCCGTATTTGGATCCAGTGGGGAAATCGGGTGAAACACGAGCAGCCACTGGAGCCGGATCGTGTCGTGGAACGGCGCTCTGAGCGAAGCTCAGTCGGGTGAAGCCCGGAGGCTCCACCCGCAAACAGTAATGGGTCCTATTGTCTCTCGCCGGACAGGGCATGTCCGCCCTCTCCTGACGGCCAGCGTTACGTACAGCAGGCCGGGGCGGAGGTCACCTTGCACCTCGGGCGGTGTTTCGCCGCCCATGCCCAGAGAACCCTCATGCATCACCGGGTGGATCAGCGCTGTGGTCGTCACTGCCGGCCCACCGGCCCCTGAGGGAAGCCCTGCCCTCCAGACGCACGGCTCGTGGGTCATCGTCCCGGGGAGGGCCAGAAGCCGTCACACGGGCAGGTGGGCCATTGCTCCTTCTTCAGTATGATCCCCCCGCTCTTCCGAGTTCACGAAGGTCCCGCCCCGGCTTCTCTTCACCCCGGCTTCACTTCATCGGGTTCTTTCGCTCGGGCCGCGTGAGATTCGGACCCGTCCTGGAGCAATTCTGGCTCGGAGTCGTCGCCGAGCAGTCATGGCTCGGGGATTCCGAGAGGGTGGCTTCAGAGCGAGGATCGTGAGATCGCGGATCACGGGATCGCGGGTCGTGAGATCGCGGGTGGTGAGATCGTGGAGACGCGGTCTCGCGGGTCCGAGGAGACGGTTCGACTCGGCAGCGCGATCAATCGGCAACACGGCTTCACGGTCAACGGGGCCGCTCTGGAGGAGCCGCGGCTTCACGGAACCACGGGTCGCTTCGCTCTCGACTCCACGGCTTCACGGACCGCGGTCAGCGACATCGAGAACGAGCGCCCAGAACAAGCATGGAGTTCGATGGACGAGCATCAGGATCGAACGGCAAGAGCGAACATCGAGAACAAGGACGAGACTCAATCCGCGAGAAGAAGAGCCCCCACAAACACCAGACCCCGAGGGGAAAAACGAGGGGTGTCTACTCTTCTGCCCTCCGCGACAGATCGATGTCAGCGTCCAGCAGATTCGACAGCTTGAGCAACGCGCCCGCGCCGATCCCGACCCCGATCCAGAGCGTCGCCACCCGGATCAGCAGCGCAGCTGCCAGCGCGTCCGCCCGACCGCAGCCCTCGATCAGCGTGAGCGAGAGCGCCGCCAAGGCGCCGTCGGCCACCCCGAGTCCGCCCGGCATCGCGGCCCCGGCCGTCGTCGCGAAGGCGTAGATGAAGACACAGACACCCAGGTCCGCCTCCACCCCGAGCCCCTGGAACGTGAGCAGGAAGCCCACGCACTCCGCGCTCCACGCGATGATCGACACCACCACCGTGAGCACGAGCGGCCACGGCGCCACGCAGGTGCGCATCGCGATGTACATCTCGCGGAGCTTCGGAGCCAGCCGATCGACGACCGGCAGCCTGGCGATCACGCTGAGAATGGCGAAGGAGAGCCGCTCACTCGCCAGCACCAGCAGCCCTGCCGCGATCAGCACACCGGGGATGGCCAGCAGGTGGGCCTGGTCGCTGGCGTAGGTGGTCACCCCGAAGCCGGCCAGCACCAGCATGGCGATGCCGTCGGTCAGCCGCTCGGTCACCAGCGCGGGGATGGTCCGCGCCATGGGCACGCCGGTGTGCTCACGCACCACGTAGGGCTTGAGCAGCTCACCGGCCTTGCCGGGGGAGATCACCATCGCCAACCCGGCGGCGAAATTCCAGATGTCCACCCGCAGCGGCATGGGCACCCCGAGGCGCCCCAGCAGGTAGTGCCACTTGAAGAACCGCAGCCCGTAGTTGAGCAGTGTGAGCGCCACCACCGGCACCAGGTAGGGCCAACGGAACCGTCCGAGCGCCTCCTGCACGTCGGTCAGCCCGGCCCAGACGCTACCCGCCAGGTACAGCAGGGCCCCGACAGCGATCGCGATGATCACCCAGCGGCGGAAACGGACCAGCAGCGACACGGGTCAGCTCCCCTGCGTCACCTCGACCTTCACGACCATGCTGGTCCTGGCTTCCTCGCGCAGCCGGTCCTGGAGGGCCTCGTACAGCGAGTAGTTCTGCGGGTCCACGGTGTCGATGCCCACGACCTTGTCGTCCTGTTCCCGCGCGGGGTGCTTCTTTAGCCAGAACTCCACCTCAGAGTCGTCGTCGAAGGTCAGCCGCCACTTGTGGCGCCCTTCGATGCGCCAGGTCTTGCCGGCGGAGTCCTGGACCGTCGTAGGCGCCTTCAGCGTGCAGTCATACATCCACGGCGAGAAGTCGCTGTCGTAGACGCAGTCCACGTCGGCGGGCACCTTTCCGGGCTTCACCGTGATCGAACCGACCTCGGTCCAGGGCATGTCGCGCGCCTCGCTGTCGGTCTCCGCAGACAACGTCAGCTTGCGCTCCTCGACCGTCCAGTCCGCCTCGCCGTACCAGTCGGTGCTCCGCTCGACCCGCTTGACGTGGCCGCTGGAGATCGAGCCGTCGGCGCGGGTCACCGCGACGGTGAAGTCTGCGTTCACCACCTCGGGCTCGGGCTCCGGCTCGGGCTCCGGCTCCGGCTCCGGGGTCGGCGTGGCCGCGGGGGGCGCAGGGGCGGCGGCAGCGGCCACCGGCGGGGCTTCCTTCGGACCGCAGCCGATCAGCAGCAGCGCGAACGTGGTGATGCGCATGGGACCTCCTCTCGATGGCGGGGCCCCTAACGCGCTCACCCCGCGTCCTGTGCTCCTGGCTGGCGCAGGAGCCACGGCACCAGCGCCCCACCGACGCCCATGAAGCAGAGCTGCTGGACCCGGACGAGCAGCGCCACCGCCGCAGCGCTCGCCGCGGGCAGCCCGGCGGTGCCGACCAGCAGCGAGAAGAACAGCGCGTCCCAGCCCAGCTGCGAGCCGGGGAGCGCGAACAGCGCCACCGCCCCCACCGTCGTCATGGCGTAGGTGAAGGCCAGCCCCGCGACGCTGGGCACGAGCCCCATCCCCCCCGCCGCCACGAGGATGCCGGCGATGACGCAGCAGTGCCCGCCGGTGGACCACAGGGCCGCGCGCGCCAGGGGTCCGGTCCCGCGGGCCGCGCCCGCGGCGAGCGCCTTCGCCAGCGCCATCACCGCGCCTCGGAGCCGCGCGCCGAGGCCGTCGGTGTCCTGCCCCCAGCGTCTCTCGAGCCACCCCGCGACGCCAGCGGGGATCTCTGGAACCCCCACGACCGCCGCCCCCACCAGCGCGCCCAGCCCCACCACCCAGGCGGCCCCGCCCACGAGGGGCGCGAGCGGCTCGGGCACCGGCAGGTCACACGCAGCCCAGACGAGCAGCGCGAGCACACCCGACGTCAGCAGGCCGATGAGCCGCGCCACCACCCCGCTGGCGAGCGCGTCAGCGAGGGGGAGGCCGTAGCGACGGTGCGCGAACCAGGCCGCGCCCACCTCCCCCATGGGTCCTGGCACCGCGTAGTTCAGGAGCAGCCCCGCGCAGATGATGGCCGTCAGCCCGCCAACCGGGGGGTGGTGCGGCGGCGGCATCAGCGATCGCCAGCGGAGGGCCATGAAGACGAACGCCAGGCTGATCAGCGCGAAGGCCGCCGCGAGGGATGCTGGCTGCAGGGTCGTCCACAGCGCGCGCGCCTCCGCGCCGACCGATGATCGCGCGACCGCCACGGCCACCACCGCAAGGACCGCTGTGGAGATCGCGACGGTGAGGAGACCTCGACGCGCCGCAGCGCCGACGCGGGCCGGGTCGAAGGTGGGCGCGGTCAACAGCCGCCGACGGCGCGGAGGGCCAGTCGTCCCCCGCTGGACATGATCGCCGTCTCCCCCTCCATGAAGGCGGCGAGCGCCTCGCCGGCCGCCGCCTGGCGCCAGCCCTCCAGGATCGCCGGGCCGTGCATCGCCACCAGGAGCGCCCACACCTCCGGCATCAGGAGCGCACCGCTGATGCGGCTCTCGCCCTCCAGGGCTGACGCCCAGATCTGCAGCGCCGCCGCGAGGCGCCGCTCCTGCCTCGTGGGGACGCGCGGGGGCGGCTCGGGATCGTCCAGCGCCGCGCGGACCAGCGCCACGAGCGTCCGCCCATAGCGGCGGATGAGCCCGCCGGGGATCCTCCGGTTCTCCGCCAGCGCGGACAGCTCCAGCGGCTTGCGGCGGGCGAGATCGAGGGCGATGCCGTCGGAGAGCGCGTAGTGGGGCGGCTGGTCCTTGCCTCGGGCGTGGTCCTCGCGCCACAGGTACAGATCGTGCAACACCCGCAGGCCGGCCTCATCGAGATCGCTCACCACCCGCAGCCCCAACCATCGCTCCACGGGGTTGAACGGCGCCAGCGCATGCTCCACGAGCTCGCCGCCCGCCTGACGCGCCCAGGAGAGATGCTCCGGGCCGGGGCAGCGCTTCTGCAGCGCATCGAACAGGCGCAGCGCAACGATGGCGTCTTCTGCCGCGTAGCGAAGCTGCGCCGCGTCCAGCGGGCGTGCGGCCCAGTCGGTGAGCGAGACCCGCTTGTCCGGGGTGCCGCCCAGCAGCTCGATGCTGAGATCGGCGAGGCGCGCGGGGAACCGCCAGCCGATCATCCCCGCGAGGATCTGCGTGTCCCACAGCTGCTTCGGGGTCGCTCCGAGCACCTCCTGCAGCAGCGCGATGTCGTTTCGTGCCCCGTGGGCGACCCAGTCCATCCGGCCCAGCACCGGCGCGAGCGGGCGCAGATCGACCCGCAGGGGATCAAAGATCCACACCCGCCGCTCATCGTCCGCCACCTGGACCAGCATCAGCTCCGGCAGGTAGCGGCGCTCCGCGTGGAACTCGGTGTCGATTCCCACGCGGTCCAGGCCCTTCAGCTCGGTGATCGCTGTCGCAACCGCCCGCGGGGTGTCCACGTAGCGCACACTCTTGGGGGCGATCCGTCGCATGCGGGGGCCATCCGGGGAACCGGAGCAATACCCGGAACGCCCCCCTGGGGGCAACCGCCCGCAGTCAGAATCCCGGTCAGAATCCTGGTCAGGATCCCGGTCAGGATTCTCCTCAGGGTCCCGTCAGAAACCCAAACCCTGCATGGTGGGCGACCCTGCGCGGAGAGCGACTACCAGAACCAGCCGGTGCGCCACTCTCCGGTGCCGCGACGGCACACCCAGCGATCCTGGAGAACCCCGCCGCTGGCGGTGCGGCGCTGGAAGTCGAGGAACCACAGCCGACTCTGCGAGGTGACCTCGACCTGGACCCACTCGCCGGGCGCCACCGGGCGGGCGAGTCGAGCCAACGCGGCTGACGGCAGGGTGGGGCATGCTCCGCCCACGACGTCGCGCACCCTGTGGGCGATGGCGACCGACAGGAACCGCAGGAGCGGCGCGGCGTCCGGAGAGAAGACGACGGCGTGGCCACCCGGGTAGAGCCCCGCGGCCAGGCGGCTACCCCAGGCGCGGGGCACGGCGGTGGCGGGATCGGACAGGAGCGGCTCGGGCAGGCTGGGCAGGTGCCCGTGACCCGCGGGGAGATCGATCAGCTCGACGTCCCCCTCAAGCGGCGACAGCTCCGACCACGCGACCACCCGCGGCGCGTGGGGGGGATTCCGCACCAGAACGCGGGCCCGCGGCGCCAGCGGGAGGGCGGCCCACAGCACCTGCGGCGTCACCGCTGAGAGGTAGAGCCCCAGGTTGGGGCCCTCCATGTGCACAGCGAACGTGCTGGGCTGAGCTTGTGCGGCCCCGGCCTGGGAGCCGGTGCGGGAGTTGTTGTGGAGACCCACGGGGAGAGTCGGGTTTGAGGGTGGGATGAGCGACATTCTGTCCCTGAAGCGCTCACCAACGATACCAACAACCGACCCGCGTCCGCCATCACCTGGCGTCTACATCCATGGGACAGCCGTCAACGTCCTGGGGCAGCGCCCACAGCCGGACCCCAGGTCCCCCTGCCGGATCCGGCACCCGGCGCAGCATTACCCAAGCCTTCGGCGTCCCCGGGACCGGCCCGAAGGCGTCCTGCGGATCTGCCGCTGCCCACAGGTCTCCGGCCTGCAGCGGCCCGTCCCCGGACACCCTCGGCGGCGCAGGCTCCCCCCGCAGCGTCCCCAGCGCCGCCTGGTAGGCCCACCAGTTGTCGTCTCCCCAGGCCGAGAGCGCGGGCTCGGGGCCCCGCACCCGCCGCGCACCGCAGGCCGTCACCGCCGCCCACACAGCCGCGCGCAGCGCGCGCCGATCCGACATCGCCTCATCAGCGCGTCCCCATCCCCGCAGAAACCGAGACGACGACAGGCCCGGTCGGACCACCAGCGCGCTGCCATCTCGCTGTCCCTCCGGGGGCTGTCTCCAGTCGCGATGCAGCGGCTCCGTGCCCGCAGGCAGATGGAAGTCGCCAGCGACCCACAGCGCCGCGCCGATCGCCGCAGCGCAGGCGAGCAGCGACCGCCGGCAGCCCGCCCAGGCCCCACCCACGATGATCGCGGCGCCAGGTGCGATGGTCAGCAGGAAGCGATCGTCCAGGGGCGGGACCAGCAGGATCAAGAACAGCAGGTGGCCCGCTGCGCCGATCGCCAGCAGCCGACCGCCCGGGGCCCCCCGGCGGAGCCAGATCGCGGCCGCCGCGATCAGCCCGACCGACAGCAGGGGTGACAGGACGGTGGCGGCCAACCGCAGCGGGTAGAACCCCAGTCGCTCACCGTCGAGGGCGGCCACCTGCAGCGCCATGGCCCCCAGCGGACCCGCGATCTCCTGCGGCAGCGCAGCGAGGAGCGCGGACGCGGCCTCGGGAAGCGCCGCTCCCGTCGGGGGCTGGAAGGTCACGCCGGCCATCGCGCCAAAGCTGGTGCTCCCCGCGAGCACGAACCCGCCCGCCACCGCCGCGCCGACCGCCGTCCCCAGGAGCACCCGGGGCCGCCGCTCGCGCGGGACGCTCGCCAGCAGCCCCGCCACCAGGGGGGCTCCAAGAGGCAACGCGCTCCACTTGATCAGGGCGGCCGCGCCGAGCGCCAGCCCGCCCCCCGCCGACCGCGCCCACCCGCCCGCAGCCAGCAGACCGAGGCCCAGCCACAGCAGCGCCGACATCGGCAGATCGTAGTAGTAGCGGACCGACGCGGCATGCAGGCCCGGGATCAGCGTCGCGGCGACCGCAGCCGCCAGCGCCGCCCGACGCCCCGCGCCGAGGCCGTCCACCAGCAGGCCGACGCCGAGCGCCAGCAAACCCATCCAGATCAGGCCGGTCCACAGGACGCTCTCGGCCGGCAGCGGCGCGATGACCAGGGTCACCAGGTGCAGCAGCGGCGGATACAGCCCGTCCACGGCCAGCAGCGTCTCCAGCGGGCCCGCGCCCTGGAGGTCCCGGAGGCGCAGAGCCACACGCAGACGCGCCAGGTGTTCGATGTACTGGGCGGCCGAGTCGCCGTAGGGCTGCATCGACGCGGCGTGGATGCGACGCAGGACGATCGCCGTCACGCACAGCGGCGCGGCGACGCCGAGCGCGATCTCCAAGCGACGAGTCGGTGCGGTGTCCATCACCAGACAGATAAGGTCCCGGAGGGAGAGGCATGACCCGAGCGAGCAAGCTGGCCTGGTGCATCATCGGCGGGGCCACCGTGGGCTGGGTGGTCACGGGGGCGCTCGTGCCCGACGCGGCCTGGGGCACGGTGCTCAGGCACGCCTTCGAGGGCGCTGTGGTTGGCGGCTTGTGCGACGCCTACGCCATCTGGAAGGTCTACCGCAAGATCGAGGAGAACTTCGTTCAGGTCACCGACGAGGTCTCCGTGGCGGTGATCGACGACATGGTCCAGCCGGAGTCGGTCGTCACGGAGCTGACCCAGCGCCTGCACGAGCCGCGGTTCGCCCGAGATCTGATGGATCGGGTGGAGGCCCTGGCCCCCGACGAGCAGAGCATCCGCACGTTCATCCAGGACGTCTGGCAGGAGAGCCTGCGCGGCTGGCTGGTGGAGTGGCTCGTCGCCGCCGACCCGCGCGAAGCCCTGGAGGGCGGAGAGCGGAACGCGCTGGTGGCCGCAGTGGTCACCGACGACGAGATCCGCGGGGTGGTGCATCGGTGCCTGCGACAGGCGGTCGATCACCCCGGGCGCAGCGCCGCGATGTACCAGGCGATCCGGGAGCAGTACGGCGATCGCACGGTGTTCGAGATCCCCCCGGTGCCCATCGTCAAGCCCCGGCCCACCCCGGTCTCACTGGAGTCGGTGCTGCGGCATACGCTGGATGAGGCGGGCCTCCGGGCCGGCCTGCTCAAGCTGGTCGACGCGCTGGCCGAGCCGCCCGGTGAGCGGGGGCCGGTGCCCGACCAGCTCCGCGACTATGCGCTGGCCTACGTCACCGCCTGGACCGAGATGAGCATCGAGGAGCGGACGCAGGCAGCCGAGCAGCTCGTCGATCGCGTCGCGCCGTCGGTGCTCGACAGCGCCGCCCAGACGCTCTGGGAGCACCGGGTCGCGCTGCAGCAGGTGGTCCAGCAGGATCTTCCGCTGAACGCCATCCCGCTGGTGGACTACGTCAGCGACGAGGTGAGCGAGCTGGTGCGCGATCAGCTCTCCGATCTCGACGAGCGCTCGCAGGAGCTGCTGCAGGGGCGGCTGGCCGCCATGGGCCCGCGGCGGTTCCGGATGATGCTGGAGTCCCGCACCAGGGGAGAGCTGGATTGGATCCAGGTGAACGGATCGTTGCTCGGGTTTGTATTGGGTGGGATCGTCGGTAGCCTGGACTACCTCTGGATGCACTGAACTCCTGGAAGCGCTGACTCAGCGCGCGATGTCGTCGGCGCTGCGCGGCGTGATCTTGAAGGCCTCGTAGGCGTAGTAGAGGGGGCCGGTCACCGACGAGAGGTGATCGCCGTCGCTCAAGCCGTGGGTGTAGAACAGATCGTCGATGGACAGCCCGTCCCAGTTTGTGGAGACCTCTCCATACTTGTCGGCGTCGGAGGTCACGTTGATGTTCTCGACCGTGATGAGGGCCGACTCCCAGGGCTCCCAGTCGCCAGGGGCGCTGGTGAAGGCGTCGGTGGTCATGCTGCCGCTGCCGGTCACCTGGAGGTCGCCGGCGGCGTTGAGTTGGATCTCAGCCAGGTCGTAGTAATCCTTGTAGGTCCCGGAGACCGAGATCACGTCTCCTGGTGCCACGTCCACCGCGAGCTTGCCCAGGTAGATGAAGATGCCGCTGTACTCACCGCCGCCGTCGTCCTGCGCGAAGAAGCCCACGCCGCTGATGGCGACATCGGAGGTGACGACGAGGTCGGTGAGGGACACGTCCGTCTTGTCGGCGACGCCGCCGGTCTTCAGATCGTAGACGGAGGAGACCGACCCGCTGCTGCCGCCCGTCGTGCCGCCGCTGGTCGTGCCGCCGCTGGTCGTGCCGCCGCTGGTCGTTCCGCCCGTCGTGCCGCCGCTGGTCGTGCCGCCCGTCGTTCCGCCCGTCGTGCCGCCAGAGGTCCCTCCATCGGTGCTGTCGTCTTTGTCGCCGCAGGCGATCGTGAGGCTCACTGCCAGGCAGGAGAAGAGAAGATTGCGCATGGGATCTCCGGGGAAGGGGGATGCATAAGCCGCTCCCGCCTCGTCGTCAGGCCGCTGGACCGGGAGGGAGCAGATCCTCGATGAACCACGCCGACAGCTCCGCGCGCCCCCGAACGCCCGCCTTGCGATACACCGCCCGGGCCTGCTCACGCGCAGTCCGCTCGCTGGTGCCACGGACCTGGGCGACCTCCTTGAACGACAGCCCCTTGAGCAGCAGCAGGCCGACCTCACCCTCCGCAGGGGTGAGCGCCCAGGTCGAAAACTGCTGCTCGATGGTGTTGCCGACGCCGGCCAGGAGCTCCTGAGCCTGGGCGCGCCAGACTTCAGCCTCCCGCCGCTCGAGCATCGTCCGACGCAGAAACCACGCAGCGCCGGCGAGCGCCACCGACGCCGCGACACCTTCGGAGCCGACGTGGAGCGCGCCAGCCCCAGACCCGGCATCTGCCAGAAGGTCTGCACCGGCGAGTGCCGCGACGATCGCGAAGAGGACCATCGCGACGACGTTCTGGTTGAGATCTGTCACTTGACGCATAGCTCCGGAGGCGCCGCGTGGGCACCCTGCGAGGTGCAAGGAGGCATCCATGAACGGACCCACACTCACTACTCTTCTGGCGCTCGGGCTGCTCCTGGGGATCCAGCTCGTGCCCTACAAGGTGCAGAACCCACCGGTCACCACGACGCCAGAGTGGAGCAACGCGGAGGTAGAGGCGCTCGCCCGGCGGGCCTGCTTCGACTGCCACTCCAACGAGACGCGCACCCCCTGGTATGGGCGCATCGCCCCCATCGCCTGGGTCCTTCGTCGCCATGTGACCGAGGGGCGCGCGGCGCTCAACCTCTCAGATCTGGAGCACCCCGGAGAGGAGGCCCACGAGGCCGGAGAGGAGACCCTGGAGGCAGAGATGCCGCCAGCGTACTACTTGGCCCTCCACCCCGAAGCGCGGCTGTCGGATGCGGAGCGTCAGGCGCTAGCGCGAGAGCTGGATCGGGTGCTGGAACCCTACGCCGCCGCGTCCAAGCATGAAGACGACGAGCATGAAGGCGACGACTGACAGATGCGAGGCCCCGGAGAAGGGGCATGGGGCAGAGCAGCTCACGTCCGGTTCAGGGCCGCACCCAGACGCTCCGGCGCCCGCTCAGGTTCGAGGCGCTGTGCTGCTGCCCGTCGGGGAGGGAGACGGTGAGCAGATCAACCCGCTGAGCCTCCCCCAGGCCGAACCAGGCGATGGGCGGCCCCACCGCTGAGAATCCGGGGTCCCGCGAGATCGTGATGGTTCGCACCTCGCCGTCGATCTCCAGCGCGACCGCGCTGTGCTCAGGGGCGTGGACCGCCAACCAGCCGGCCTCGGTGCATCCCTGGGAGAGATAGATCAGCGGACGTTCGACGACGTCCGTGATCACCAGATCCTGAACGCCGTCAGCGTTGAGATCTGCCGCCACCACCGCGCGGTACGAGCCCGTCTTCGTCATCCCCAGATCCGGGCTGACGTCGGAGAACACGCCGCCGTCCTGCTCCATCAAATGGATGGGGCCATCGTAGGCCAGCTCATCGGCCGCCTCCCAGGTCCACAGATCCCCCTGAAGCACCACGATGTCCTCATCTCCGTCGTTGTCGTGGTCGACGAACGCCGATCCCCAGCTCATCTCGTGGCCGCCGCTCATCGGATCAGCGCCCGTGACGAGGGTGGTGTCGACGAATGTGCCATCGGGCAGTCCCCGCAACAGAACATTGCGTCCCGCTCCGGTCAGGTACAGGTCCGCCTGGCCGTCGGCGTCGTAGTCGGCCAACGAGACGCCCATCCCCAGTATCTCCAGTCCACAACCGCAGGCCGCCGAGGCGTCGCTCAGGGTGCCCCCATCGTTTCTCCACAGCACGTCTGGAACAAACTCACTCCCCATGTCATTGACGACATAATAATCCCGGTCTCCGTCGCCATCCCAATCGAATGCGCGGGCGTCGAACGCCTTCCCCGCGGCGATTGGCAAGGGCAGCGCGTTCGACTCAGCGGTGAACGAGCCGCCGCCGTCCCCCCACAGGATCACGTCGCGGAGCTCTGCTTCGCCTTCTCCCGGGTCGGTGCGCAGGGCGAGCAGATCCACCACCCCGTCTCCGTCGATGTCGTCCGGGAGAAGCTCCACGAAGCCGTAGCCACCCTCCCACTCCCGGATGTCGAGAGCCACGATGTCGTAGAAGCCCTGCCCGTCCCCCATCATCAACGCCCCTCCACCCAACAGGATGTCCAGGTGCCCGTCGGCGTCGATGTCGGTCGCGGACGGCCCACCATACAGAGCCGGAAGGGGCTGCGGGTCGCGGCTCAGCACGCCGCCGTCGTTGCGGTAGAGGACCGGCGAGTCTGCATCGAAGAAGACCATCACGTCCAGGTCTTCATCACCATCGAGATCATCCAGGACCAGGCCACCCCCGTTGAGATGGTCGGCCCGGGCGTCGCTGTGGCCGGCCAGTCCCCAGACCCCGCCGACCTCGCGGTAGCGGATGGCCCGCGGCGAGTCGCACTCCTGTACAGGCGACAGAAGGAGCCTCTCATCGGCCTCCTCCACCTCACCGACGAGCAGAGCGACGGGCGCGGGCTGCGTACACGCGGCGAGGGTCCACGCCAGACATCGATAGCCGGCCGGAGGCTGACGCCATCGCTGAACCCCAGCGTGACCGTTGAGCCCCATCATGTTCGGGAAGATCGGTCGGTCACCGCGATCCGAGCGACCGCCTCGATGGCCGCCAGCAGCACGCCGTCGCGCACGCAGGTGGCGAAGTGACCCGGGGCGAACCGGTCACCCCGCAGCGCCCAGGTGAACACACTGCGCAGCTCGTCCATGGTGGGCGTCCAGGCAGGATCGGCCCGGAGGCGCTGGGCGACGGCGGCGGCCTGCGCCGGCTGGTAGCGGGGGTAGCGCCAGGGCGGCTGCGCCAGCAGTCGGCGCAGCGAGGCCACCGGGCCGTCGTAACGCCACTGTTGGTCGCCCCCGACCATCTCGCAGCGCATCAGCGCGTCGATCCCAGGGACCGTCAGCGCGGGGCGCAGAGCGAGCAACGCCTGCATCGCGTCGTCGTCATGGCGGCGGTCAGATCCGCGCACCGTCCCGACCGGCCAGGGCCACGACCAGGGCGTTGCGGGCGTCCGCCACCACGTCGGTCCGGGCCCAGGCGACCACCTCTGCACCCACCCGCTCCCTGTCGATAGACACCAGCCGCGCGGCGGGCACAGGCTCACTGCGCACCCCCTCGGTGGCCTCGGCCAGCGCCACCAGCTCAGCGGGGAGGGCGGCGAGGTCGTCGGGCCGCGGCAGCGACACCGTCACCACCAGGCGCCCCAGCCCGCTGCGGCTGTGGTTGATCACGGGACCCGAGGCGATCTGGTGGTTCCACAGGGTGATCAGGGCGCCGTCGTCGCCCTCCAGCGTGGCCGCGAACAGCCCCAGGTCGCGGACCTTGCCCTCCACCTCGCCGATCGCCACATGATCGCCGGTGTTGAACGGTCGCTTGGACCACAGCTGCACCCCTGCGCCCAGATCGCGCGCGCCGGCGCGCAGCCCGAACACGACCAGCAGGCCCGCGGTAGCCAGGGCCACCAGCACGCCGCCGGGATCGATGCCCACCACGCTGACGGCGGTCGCCAGCGCCACCAGCCCCACGCCGGGCAGCACCAGCCGCTGGAGGATGTCGCGGATGACGGGGTCGAGCGAGGAGCGACCGAGCTGCGCGCCCACCACGCCGGACAGGTACGAGCCGAGCAGCCAGCCGGCGCCCAGCAGGACCAACGCGAGGATGACGGAGGGCCAGCTCAGGGCCAGAGCGGCAATGGGGATCATCGTGGTCACCTACCGTCCGCGTAGCTTGGGATCGAGCGCGTCGCGCAGACCGTCACCGAGCAGGTTGAAGCTCATCACGGCCGCGACGATCATCAGGCCTGGACACAGGGTGATCCACCAACCGGAGCGCAGGAACTCCCGGCCGTCGTTGACGATGGAGCCCCACGTGGCGGTGGGCGGCGGTACGCCCAGCCCCAGGAAGCTCAGGGACGCCTCCACCAGGATCGTCGAGCCGATGGCCAGCGAGGCGTACACGATCACCGGCGCGAGCGCGTTCGGCACCAGATGCCGCGTGATGATGCGGGCATGCCCCATGCCCAGGGCGCGCGTGGCCTGGATGAAGTCCTGCTCCTTGAGCGAGAGGATCTGCGAGCGCACGATGCGGCAGATGCCCATCCAGCCGGTCAGTCCCAGGATGGTGACGATCAGGTAGATGCTCTGGGCCCCAGCGCTGCGGAACAGCCCCACCACCGCCAGCAGCAGCACCAGACGCGGCAGCGAGAGCAGCATGTCGGTGAGCCACATGATGCCCTTGTCGATGGCGCCGCCGAAGTAGCCGGCGATGGCCCCCAGCGTGGTGCCGATGGCGCCCGCCAGCCCCACGGCGATGAAGCCGATGGTGAGCGAGATGCGCGCGCCGTACATGACGCGCGAGAAGACGTCGCGGCCGAAGTCGTCGGTGCCCATCAGGTGCGCCAGGCCCGGCGCCACCAGCTTGCCGCCCACGTCGATGCGGTCGGGGTCGAACGGGGCGATGAACGGCGTGACGAAGGCCAGCAGGACCATCACCAGCACCATGTACAGCCCCAGCACGCCGATGCGGTTCTTGCGGAAGGCCCGCAGGAAGACGTCGAGCTGCGCGTCTTCCTTCTTGGGTGGCCGCGGCCGGGTGGTGCGGAAGGCCTGCCACCACAGCCCGCCCATCGCCAGCGACCAGACGGCGATCGCCACCCAGGGATGCAGGGCGAAGTCCGGTGAGCTCGGGCCGTGGAGCAGCGCGAGCAGCCGGGGCCAACCCAGCGCTGACCACAGGCAGACGCCCAGCAGGGACAGCATGCCGATCGCGTCTACCCACTGTCGATTCAGCAGATGTCCGAGCCCGGGAACGAGCACCCTGACCCACGCGGACAACCCGGAGAGGAGGGCCATGTCAACCCAACCGGATGCGGGGATCGACGAGGGAGTACAGGACGTCCGCCAGCAGGTTCCCGGTGACCACCAGCAGCGTGAAGATGAAGAAGCAGGCGATGATCAGGGGGGTGTCCTGCGCGAAGATCGCGGCGACGATGACGCGGCCCATGCCCGGCCAGGCGAAGATGATCTCCACCAGCACCGAGCCGGAGAACAGGAACGGCAGCGAGAGCCCCATCAGCGTGACGATGGGCAGCATGGCGTTCTTGAGGGCGTGCTTGAAGACGACGTGCCGCTCCGGCAGCCCCTTGGCGCGCGCCGTTCGGATGTAGTCCTGCCGGATGACCTCCAGCATGCTGGACCGCATGTACCGCGCGGTGCCCGCGGCATGCGCGAAGCCCAGCGCCACGCCCGGCAGCAGGATGTGCTTGAAGCGATCGACCAGCCGCTCGCCGGTGGTCATGTAGTCGTATTCGACGGGGTCCACCATGCCCGAGGCGGGCAGCACCCCGAAGAAACCGGAGAACACCAGGATCAACATGAGCGCCAGCCAGAAGCTGGGCATGGAGTAGAAGAACAGCGAGCCGATGGACAGCCCGTTGTCGAGCGCTGAGTACTGCCGCACCGCCTGGATGGTGCCCATGAAGATGCCGACGGTGTAGATGATGACCATCGTCACGGCAGACAGCACGAGGGTGTTGGGCAGCGCCTCGGCGATGATGTCGAAGACCGGACGCTCCTGCGAGATCGAGCGCCCGAAGTCGAGCATGACGGTGGGCAGCCCCTGGGCGTGCAGCCACGAGTAGTCGGGGCTGGCCGGATCGGTGATCACCTCGGCGGGAGGTGCCACGACCTTCGGCACCAGCATGTTCTCCATCATCCGCAGGTACTGGATGTGCAGCGGCTGGTCGAGTCCCCACTTCGCGGAGATCATCTCCCGGACCTCTGGGGGGGTGTCCGGCGTGAAGAAGCGATCGGAGGCGTTGCCCGGCACCATCTGGATGAGGAAGAACGTCAGCGTGACGACCCCCAACACCAGTGGGATCGCCAGCAGGATCTTTCGCAGGATGTACTGAATCATCGCGTTGGATCCCAGGCGCTCAGCGCTTGTACTTGACCTTGTCTTCCGGCACGGACCAGCTGTGCAGATCGCGGTAGGCGGACTGCACGTCGATCTTCGCACCGTCGAACCGCTCGTGGATGCCGACTATCTCGTCCATCCAATACAGGAACAGGTAGGGCTGGTCGCCGTAGATCTCCGCCTGCATCTCCTTCCAGATCGGGTTGGACTCGGCCGGATCGGGGGTCTTCAGGCCCGTCTCGATCAGCCGGTCGACCTTGGGGTTGGCGTACGAGCCGAAGTTGAACTCGTACTCCTCACCGGAGTGCCAGATGACCGTCGGGTCGATGAACAGGCCGGCCGACCACCCGCCGAGGAACGCGTCGAAGTTCTTCTTGCGGTGGTTGTCGACGAACTTGTTGAACTCGACCTTCTCGATGTCGACCTTGATGCCCACGTCCGCGAGGTTGGCCTGGATGATCACCGCCGCCTTGGCGCGCCGGGGGTTCTCGGAGTTGGTCTCCAGCGAGAAGCGGAACTCCCGGCCGTCCTTGTCGATGGTGCCGTCGTTGTTGGTGTCGGTCCAGCCCAGCGCCGCCAGCTCGGCCTTCGCCGCCGCCGGGTCGTAGGCGAGGCGCTTGATGTCGTCGTTGTGTGCGCTGCACAGCGCCGGGGTGATCGTGCCCACGCTGGGGCGGCCGTAGGCCTCTCCGCTCCTGGTAGACGTGAGCAGATCGCCGATCAGCTTGTCGGTGTCGACCGCGCGAGCCAGGGCGCGGCGCACGTCGCGATCGCCGAACAGCGGGTTGGGCGTGACCGTGGTGAGATCGACCGCCAGCAGATCCTTGGCCGTCGTCTTCGCCTCAGCCGTCTCGGCGTCCGTGCCCCCGACGGCGTCGATGCGCTCGATCTCGGCATCGTAGGCAGCCTGGGCGGCGTCCTTCTTCGCCCTGAAGTCGTCGCGGTCGAGCATGTTCCAGCCGACGTAGTCCATGCTGCGCCAGCCGCGGCGATGCAGCTTGATCTCAGGATGCTCCTCCCGCAGGCGGTCGGCGTCGGCGATCTGGAGGCGGTCCATCAAGTCGATGCCGCCGGTCTCCAGCTCCACCAGCCGGGTGGCGTACTCCGGGATCACGCGGAAGATGACCCGCCGCAGCTTCGGTGTCTCCTCGGCATCGCCGCTCCACTTGGGGTTGGGCTCCAGCACGATCTTCTGGTTGCGATCCCACTTGGAGATCACCCAACGCCCGTTGACGACCGGATCGGTGTTGAAGGGGTGCCCCCGCAGCGTCGAGCGGTCGGCGTCGGCCAGCACGTGCCGCGGCACCGGCTCCAGCACCGCCGCGTGGAAGATCTGGGTGGTGCGATCGTAGGCGTGGGTGAAGTGCCACTCGATGTGGGTGTCGTCGATGACCTTCGGCCGCGCGCCCTCCTTGAGGCTCTGGATGTACGCCAGGCGGGGGCTCGCCACGACCGGGTCCTCGACCAGCTCCATGGTGAAGGCGATGTCACTGGCGGTGAACTTCTGGCCGTCCGACCACGTGATGTCATCGCGCAGCTCCATCGACAGCACGGTGCCGTCCTCGCTCCAGCTCCACGACTTCGCCAGCGCCGGCTTGGCCTTCAGGTCGCAGTCGAACTCGCCATCGACCAGCGGGTAGAAGATGTTGGACATGATGTCGCCGTCGGAGGCCGAGGCCGACACCACGCTGATCAGGTTGTTGGCGTCTGCGCCGAGGGCGATCACCAGGGTGTCGCGCTGGCCGCCAGCGCTGGAGGGCTCAGCCTCCGGGGCGGGGCCACCACAGGAGGCCAGCAGCGCGACCAGGGCAGCAGGAGCCAGGGCAGCAGGAGCCAGGGCAGGAGAAGCCAGGGCGGCGGAGGCGGAAATTCGGCGCATCGCGGGCTCTCCGGGGGCAGGCTGTCGAGGCTTATCGCGTTGTCCTGCCGACCGCCTGGGCCCGGGCATCAGGGCGCGTCGGTGTGCTCCTCGTCGCGGCTGCAGCGCGCCTCGGGGGCCCAGGTCGACTCCGGATGGGAGGTGCCCCCATATGGCCGGCCGTCGCGTGACACCCACCTCAGGGAGCGTCCTCCTGCCGCGGGAGCACGAAGGTCGACAAGAAGGCCACCGCCTCATCCTCGTCACGAAAGACCCGGGTCGGGATCTCGTCGCTGAACAACCGCAGGAAGAGGCCGGCGATCATCTCGGTGAGCGGTGAGCCGAACAGCAGCGCCTGTGCGCTGAACAGGTCCGTGGCGCTGGCATACGCCTTGCGCGCTGCCCGGCTGTGGGTTCCGCCACCGCGAAGATCCACCAGTAGCGGCACGGGGCGACCAGCGGTGAGCTGACGGACGATGGTCAGAGCCTCGACGGCCAGCGCCTCGGTCTCCTCTCCAGTGAAGTCCAAGAACACCCTCAGGATCCCGTCGGCGCCGAGCACCATGTGGCCGTGGGGAAAAGTCCGCTCGCTCATCCTGGCTCTCCATGTCTCGAGGAGGGTTCTCCGGAGGAGGAAACGCGGCGCCCGATGCACACCCGGAAGCGGCTGCCCTGCCCGGGGACGCTGCGTACGCTCACCTCGCCTCCGTGGAGCTCTGTGAGGAAACGGACGATCGAGAGACCCATTCCGATCCCCCCGCGCTCCCGGCTGAGCGATCCATCGAGCTGATGGAACATCCGAAACAGAGCTTCCCGCTGCTCTGACGGGATCCCGATGCCCTGATCGGCAACGACCAGCGCCATCGACTCCCCCACGGGCTCTGCCGTGATCGTGATGTTCCCCCCTTCAGGGCTGAACTTGATGGCGTTTGAGAGCAGGCAGGTGAGGATACGGCTGACGTGGCGAGGGTTGGCCTCCAGGAAATCGCATCCCGGCTCCACTCGGAGGGTCACGTTTGCTTTCGCCTCATCCGCTGCACCCACCATGTCGCCTACAACCTCACTCAGCACGTCCTCCACCCGGAACGGAATCGTGTCCGCATCAACCTCTCCACTACTGAGCCTGGAGAGCAGGAGGACGTCCTCGATGATCTGCAGGAGGCCGGCGCCGGCCTCGTGGACATCATCCACCGCGGAGCGCTGCGAATCGGTGAGCGGCCCGAGCAGCCCGTCTTGGAGGATGGAAGAGAAGCCGAGCACCGCGTTGAGGGGAGTGCGAAGCTCGTGCTCGACCGCTGCCAGGAAGGCGCCCTTGGCTCGGTTCGCGGCCTGGGCTCCCTTGAGCGCGTCGGCCAGCTCGCGGTGGGCCTGTTCTTTCTCTGCGAGCAGGCACTCCACCTCTTCTGTGAGGATGTTCACCCCATGCGCGATCGCGTCCAGCTCATCCCCCGCCGGGCTCAGCGGGATCCGTCGGCTGTAGTCGCCCGCCGCCATCTCCTGAAGGGTCATCAAGAGGAGTGAGATTCGGTCGGGGGGCAGGGGCACGCATCTCCTTCCGCAGCACACTGATCGCGGCTAACCGAACCTCGGGCAAGCCGGAACCCACGCCTCGCGGGGGTCTCTGCGCGAGGCGACTCAGCGGGCGTCATCCTGCCGCGTGAGCGCGAAGCCAGAGTGGACGTTCTCCGCCAGGAAGACGCGCCAGAGCTGGTAGTCGTGGCCGCCCTCCAGCGCCTCGACCCGCTCCCCGGAGAAGCCGTACAGCCCGGCGGTGCTGGCGATGCCCCACCCCATGGGGATCACGCCGCCCTGGACCCGCCAGTCCAGCAGATCGCGATCGTCCGTCTCGTACCGATCGAACAGCATCCACCGGCTGGCGCGGATGCGGACCCCCCGCTGCACCTCGTCGTCCAACTCTTCATCATACTCCTCCTCCCCATCAAAGCACCCGACGGCGTCCAGCTCGGGCTGATCGGCGAGAGCGGCGATGAGCCACTGCCGAAACCGGCGAAAGGCGAACGCGTCCCCGCCCAGGCAGAATCGGGAAGGGGGATTCCAGACGTCGCACGACTGCACGGTGATGAATTGGTCATCGGGGCCGAGCAGGCTGATGTGGCTGGCGCTGTGCGGGGCGCGTGCGGTGGAGTCGCGGAGCAGGATGAGCCAGTCCCCCGCCCGCAGTGTCCACATCGCGCGCGCCGTCGCGTCGCCCAGCGCAGCGGCTACGCGCGCGGCGTCATCCGGCCGTAACGCAGAGAGCCTGGCGGGGCCTCCGCGTGTCGGCGTCGGGACAGGGGGAGTCGGCGGGAGACCGTCGCGGACGCACGACTCGACCACGTCGAGCAGCCGAATGGACGGCCACGCGACCTGCCACCGCGCAGCCTCGGGCTGGCCGTGCTCCAGACAAAGCGTCTGCTCGCGGGCGATGTTGTCCCGCCACGCCATCGTCCAGGCCAGGAGCTGCTCCGCGACCGCGGGGCTCGGGGCGGGGAGCGCCATCCCGCCGTCCGACAGCCGACCGGCGGCCTGTGTGTTCTCATCCGCCTTGAGCCGCCCGGTAGCGTCGGGCAGCACCTCACGTGTCTGCACATATCCGAAGCCGCGGTCCCAGGTCGCGCGCTCGACGAAGAACCCCTCGGTGAGTTGAATGGCGTGTGACGGAAGCGCGATGTCCTCGGCAGCCAGGGCGGGCATCAGCACGTCTCTGCACCACTCCGCGAGGCTCCCGGGCGCGGCCCCAGGCTGCGCGGCCACGAGGAGCTCACCCAGCCACCGCGTGCTCCGTCTCGTCGGCTTCTCTGCGAGGGACGCCGCGATCTCGTCCAGCCGCGCCCGGACATCGGGGGCCTGCCGGGGATCGAGCCCGATCGCCAGCCAGGATCGATGGTTGCCCTCGTGGTCACTGATGGCCGCGCCGACGCGCAGCGTACCGTCGGCGTCGATCACGTCAGGCGGGTAGAGGTCGCCGGCATCGACCGCGACGCCTTCGACCCGCAGCGTCAAGCCCGCGTCGATCCACAGGGAATTGGGCGACGTGGCCTTCCAGCGCATCTTTCCGCTGTCGACGCTGACTCGAACGACGGCGCCGTCTGGTCGGCACGCGCTGCCCGACAGGCCGAGAAACCAGCCGCCTCCGTCGGCCAGCAGCGCCCCGCCTGAGCCCGCTGGGTAGGGCTTCGGGGGGACGAACCGAAACAGGGCATCCGACAGGTCACGCTCGCGCTGGTCCCAGAATTCCGGGTGAGTGAGGTCGTGCGGCAGGAGGCCCCTCAGCGCGTCCTCCAGCGGACGGAGCTGGTCGCGACCCGGCACTGTCCACGCCATCGGCAGCGCCAGCTCCATGCCATCTTCCAGCTCTCCCACGTCATCGAGGACGTGCTGCAGATCTGCCGCGCGCAGCGCCGCGGCGAGGGCGCCGCGATCGACGGCCCCAGCCTCTGCGCCCAGAGGCACGATCATCCGGTAGCGCTGGCGCAGCTCGGGCGCCGTGCACTGCGCGGGGGTGTCCGCGCCGAACAGCGCGCGGAGGGTCGCCTGGCCCGCGGACGCGACGGCGGCCCGTACATCTTCTGCGGCGAAGCCGTGCCGCGTGGTGAGGTGGTCGAGCCAGGTCTCCAGATACACGTCGCCTCCGCTCTCTACAGGTCCGCTCGATACCCGACACCATGACTCAGCGCTACCAATCAGCGTCCTCCCGTACCCCGACGAAGCTCGGAAACCGCGGGATCCCGTCGTCGGTCCGCTCCTGATACCGGAAGCAGATCACGCTGCCTACCGGCGGAGGGTTCTCCCGCTGCCGATCTGACAGCCCGGTGCCGACCGCAAAGCGCTCCCCGCTCCGCCCGATCACCAGCAGCGCGCCGACCCGCCCCTTGTGCCGACCAGCGCCCGGCTTGTACCCCTCGATCCGGGCCTCGGCGTCAAAGAACGACTTGACCTTGAGCAGCGTGCTGGAGCGTGCAGATACATACTCCGAGCCTGGCTGCCGCAGCATCACGCCCTCGCCCCCCAACCCCTCGATCCGGGCCTGCTCCGCGCGGAGGTGATCGACGCTGTCGCAGCGTATCTGCGTGACCACATCGGCGAACCCGGTCGCCCCTGGAGATGCCGCCTCTGGGGACGTGGGATCTGGAAACAGGGTGCGCAGGTGCGCCTGCCGGGCCTCGAACACGCCCTCGTGAGCCGGCACATCGAAGACGCGGAATCGGACCTCCCGCCACAGCTCAGATCCGTCGTGTCTACGCACGATGCTGACGGTGCGCTGAAACAGCCCCCGCCCCAGCCACAGCTCGCCGTCCAGAGGAACATCCGGCAGGTCGTCGGTGAACCAGTCCGGCGCCAGGTAGGGGTTGCCCAGCCGGGAGATGAACCGTGTGCCGTCCCAGTATGCGCGAACGCCGTCCAGCTTCTCGCTCATCCACCAGCCGGTCGGATCGACGTGGGGCTCCCAGCGCATGGCCAGCAGCAGACCGGGCGCGTCAGCGCTCTCGACCGTGCGGGTGGGCGCGGCCGTGCCCCCGGGGCCGATCCGGGCCTGCTCGGCGGCGGCCCCGCGCAGGGCGCGGAGGTGCTTGCAGGTGCGGCGCTCGATCGGCAGCGACTGGTTCCTCCACGCGGGACAGCTACACGAGTACACGCCGCCCATGTTGCGGAGTCGGTAGGGGCGGGTAGCCGATCCCTGGACCTCGATCGACTGACCGTCGGCCAGATCATCGAGCGGGGCGGGGCCGGCGGGCGTCGGTGCGGAAGCGGCGCCGTCGCTGAGCGATGCCAGCAGCTCGTCTTCGGTGTGGATGGGGATCCCCAGGGCCTCGGCCTTGCGGCGCTTGGAGCCCGCCCGCTCGCCTGCGAACAGCAGATCGACGCCCGCGGTCACCGACGACGCGACGACAGCGCCCCTGGCAGTGAGGGCCGCGGCGAGCTGCTTGCGGGGCATGGCCGTGAAGCGGCCGGTGAGGACGACGGTCTTTCCGGAGAGCGCGATGGGCGACGAGGTCATGGGCGGACTGTATCGCGCGCTATGATTCAGGTCATGGCGAACGTCCACCTTCCCCCTTCGCTCGATCGCGACCGTCACCCCATCACAGAAGAGGTGGCCTGGGCCCGCTCGCTCTCGCCTGAACAGCGCCTCGATGCCGTCGCCGCGGTCTGCCGATCGACACTTCACATCCTCAACATGCACCCCAAGCGCGATACCGTCCTCGCCTTGCGCGACCCGGTACCCGACTCCACGCGCCGGGCGCTCAAGCGACTCCGGACACGGAGTTGACCCCGCTCGAATTCGATGCCTTCACCATCGCCGCTCGGCTCGCCCACGCCTTGGACGACGCCAGCATCCCCTACGCCATCGGCGGCGCCATCGCCTACGGTCTGTGGGGAGACCCCCGCGGCACACACGATGTCGACATCAACCTGTTCGTCAACGGGAGTGAACTCGATGCTGCGTTTGACGCCCTTGAATCCGCCGGGGTAACGCTGGACCGCGTGGGCGCGCGCCGCGCAGATGCGGAGGGAGATGTGATCATGGGCTGGTGTGAGGGCGTACGCATCGACCTGTTCACCCCCAGCATTCCCTTCTCCTGGGAGGCGATGACGACACGGGTCCGGTTTGCTGGACCCCTGGGCGATGCCGCCTATCTCTCAGCCGAGGCGACCGCAGTCTTCAAGCTCCTGTTCTTTCGCCCGAAGGATCTGGTCGATCTGGAGAAGCTGGTCGCGGTACAGGGTCCGGATCTGGACGTCATGTACGTCCGCCGCTGGATGACCGACATGATGGGAGAGGACGACGAACGCGTGGCGTTCTGGGACCGCATCTGCCCGCCACTGTAGCCCCTGACGGCATGACCCCGGTCAGGATGGTACATTATCCGGTGGACCCCACATGTACCCAGGAGGCCCCGTGGCCCGCAAGAACACCCGCGTGCTCTTCATCAAGTACCACGAAGCCGCAGATCAGCAGCCGCTCTCCAAGAAGGCCGCCGAGAAGCTGGGCATCTTCCCCAGCCTGGCCCTGGCGGGCCTGGCGGCGTGGGTCCGTCAGCACGGCTTCCCCGTCGGCCTGATCGACCTGCACGTCGAGAACCTCTACCCGGCCGACGCGGCGGATCGCGTGCGGGAGTTCGCTCCGGACATCGTGGCGCTGACCTCAAAGACGCTGGGCTGGCCGGCGGTGATCGAGATCGCGCAGATGGTTCGTCAGGCGGCGCCGAGCGCGCTGGTCGTGGTGGGCGGCCCGCACATGAGCATCTACGCGAAGGAGTCGCTCACCTGGGACTGCTTCGACGTGGCCGTGGTCGGCGACGGCGAGGAGACCTTCCTCGAGATCTGCGAGCGGGTGGAGTCGGGCTCCGAGATCGACGGCTGCATGGGCACGGTGGTCCGCAAAGACAGCGGCGAGCTGGTCGAGGCGCCGGCCCGTCCCCTGCCCAAGAACATCGACCGCTACCCGATGGCCGCATGGGACCTGATCCCCGTGCGCGACTACCACTGCCTCACGCTGCTCAAGCCGTTCGCCACGATGGTCACCACGCGCGGGTGCCCCTGGCACTGCGGCTACTGCTCGCAGGTCTACTCCGAGAAGCTCCGCTTCCGCGACGTCGAGCTGGTCGTCGACGAGATGGAGTACCTGGTCAAGACCTTCGGCGTGCGGGAGATCGTCTTCTTCGACGAGACCTTCACCATCGGAAAGCGCCGAATGCGGAGGTTCTCCGAGGAGGTGCTGCGCCGGGGCATCGACGTCAAATTCAACATCCGCGCCCGCGTCGATACGGTCGATCGCGAGGTCGTCCGCGCGCTGAAGAAGGCCGGACTGCGCTCGATCCACATGGGGGTCGAGGCCGGCACCGACCGCGTCCTCAAGATCATGAACAAGCAGATCACCCGCGAGCAGACCGAGCGGGCGTTCCGCGTCTGCCGCGAAGAGGGCGTCGACACGCGCGGCTACTTCATGGTCGGTTATTACGACGCCGCCCCGCAGGACGTCGACGACATGATCGACTTCGCCGCCGGCCTGGGCCTGGACTGGGCCAGCTTCTCCGTCGCCACCGCGCTCCCCGCCACCGATCTGTACCGCATCGCCCAGGAGCGCGGGTACGTCCAGGGCGACTTCTGGAAGCGCTACACCATCGACGGCGGCGGGGTCATCCCCCAGCTTGAGACCGAGACGTTCACGGCCGAGCAGCTCCGCGCCTACCGCACCAAGGCCTACATGAAGTTCTACCTGCGGCCCGACCTCATCCGGCGCAAACTGTCCAAGAGTGAAGGTCGTGAGGAGCTGTTGGAGATGCTCGGCGGGGCCACGGTGCTCAGCGAGATCGTCAAGAGCACGGTGTTCAAGCGCATTCCGAAAGTCGGGCTCGGGAAGTGGGCGACGGTCTGATCGAGCCGACGATCTGATTGAGTCGACGGTCTGAGCCGCTGCTCAGGCCGGTCGCTCAGACATGAACGCCGCCCCGCATCCAGCCGCGATGATCAGCAGCCCCAGCATCTCTCGCCACTCCTCCACCCCTTGAGTCTTCATCCCCGCGACCAGCTCGCCGGGCTCGACGGGCACCAGCCCGCCAGCGGCGATCGCCCCGGCCCAACACAGCGCCGCGACAGCGACGCCCGCAGCGAGCCAGCGCTTGACCACGAGCACGGCAACGGCCGCGGCGATGTAGATCGCGATCCAACGTACGGGGTCGGGGTCGTTGTATTGGACCAATGCGCCCAGCACGAACAGCCCGGCCAACGCCCAACGCAGGCCCGCGAGGAGGTGGGTCCTCAGGGGCGCATCCGAAACGGCGCCTCCAGCCCACCCGGTCCGTCCATGCACAGCCCGAGATCTCGCAGGATGCCGTCGTGCAGCGCGTAGATCCACCCGTGCACAGACAGATCGCGACCAGCGTCCCAGGCTCCCTGCACGATGGTGGTGTGACAGACGCTGCGCACCTGCGCCGCGACGTTCAGCTCGCAGAGGCGATCTGCTCGCTGCCCGGCATCGGCGATGGCCTCCAGCTCCTCGCGGTGCCATGAGTAGACGTCTTTTACGTTGCGGAGCCAGTTGTCGATCAGTCCATAGCGATGGTCACCCATGGCCGCCGCCACCCCGCCGCACCCGTAGTGCCCGCAGACGATGACGTGCCGCACCTGCAGCACCTCGACGGCGTACTGCAGCACGCTGAGCGCGTTGAGGTCGGTGTTCTCCACAACGTTGGCCACGTTGCGGTGGACGAACACCATCCCCGGGTGCGCGCCGATGATGACGTTGGCCGGCACCCGACTGTCTGCGCAGCCGATCCACAGCAGCTCAGGGCGCTGCCCGTCTTGCTGCCGGTTGAAGAACTCCGGGTCTTCTGCGGCGGTGCGCGCGGCCCACGCGCGGTTGTTGTTGAAAAGCGTCTTCAACGAGCTCATCTGATCCCTCCTCGAGGCATGCTATCTTGAGTGATGCGGCGGGACACCAATCACCCGACATGCGCCTCCACCACCCGCTCATGGCCGCCGAGATCCCGATGCACGGCCATCCGCTCGAGCCCCAGCCCGCGGCAGATCTCAACGACCGCCCCGGCCTGTCCGGCCCCCACCTCGATCAGCACCGCCCGGCGGGCCCGGCGCGCCGCCGCGGCCAACAGCGGACGGATGACGGCCAGCCCGTCGGGACCACCGTCCAGGGCCAGTCGGGGCTCGAAGCGCGAGACCTCGGGCTCCAGGCCCTCCAGCTCTCCGCTGGCGATGTAGGGCGGGTTCGACACCACGATGTCGAGGGACCTGCGCGACGGCACCGGCTGGAGCAGCTCACCTGCCAGGAGCGCCACCCGATCGCCCAGCCCCAGCGCGGCGACGTTCGCGCGAGCGCAGTCCAGCGCGGCGCGGCTCTTGTCGATGGCGAACACCCGAGCCTGCGGTCGGGCGTGGGCCAGCGCCAGCCCCACCGCGCCGCTGCCGGTGCCCACGTCGGCCACGAAGCAGGGGGAGTCCTGCGGGATCAGCGCCAGCGCAGCCTCGACGAGGGTCTCGGTGTCGGGTCTGGGCACCAGCACGCCCTCACCCACGGTCAGCTCGATCTCGTGGAACCCCACCCGCCCGGTGATCCACCCCAGCGGCTCGCGGCGCCCCCGCCGCAGCACCATCTGCCGGAGCGTCTGCTGCTCGGCCATCGTGAGCGGGCGATCAAACTGCACATAGAGCTGCAGGCGCTGCATCCCGAGCGCGTGCCCCAGCAGCCGCTCGGCGTCGCGCCGCGGGTGCGGCACGCCGCGACGCTCCAGAAACTGCCGCCTGCGCTCCAGCACCTCCACCACCGTGAACATCGCCCCCCCCGGCAGCGAGCCTCCTATCCCGCGCGTAGCGCCGGTCGCGCGGCTGGGTGGGCGGTCGGATGGATCGCGATGTCGCTGCTGACCGCCTGCGACGACACGCTGTTCCTGACGCAGACCGACGGCTCCATCCAGGCGCCGATCGCTGAAACGACGACCACCACCACCCCGTCCACCACATCCACGTCGTCGTCCACGACGGCCTCGCCGCTGGAGCCGATCCCCTACCTGGCGCGCCTGTCCCTCGACCTGCGCGGAGTGCGCCCCTCGGCCGACGAGATCGCCGCGATTCAGGCCGATCCGCAGGCCCTCGACGGCCTCATCGATGACTTCCTCGCCGATCCGCGCTTCTCGGAGCGCGTGGGATGGATCTGGAACGACCGCCTGCGCACCGCCATCTGGGCCGGCGACTACCAGCGGTTCGGCAAGTGGAGCTTCGAGGAGTGGTATGCGGTCGGCCAGGAGCCGATCAAGCAGGTGGAGGCCATCTCCGCTGCGGACCTCCCCATCACCGAGCTGGTCACCGCCGACGGCGTGCGCATGAACGCCACCCTGGCCGGTCTGTGGGGGCTGTCCCACCCGTCCGGAGACGATGACGACTGGACCGTCACCCCCTACGACGACGATCGTCCGGTGGCCGGCGTGCTGTCGAGCACGTCGATGTGGCTGCGCTACAACGCAGACATCGTCAACCTCAACCGCCTGCGCGCCAACGCCATCGCGGGCCTCTTCCTGTGCGCGGACTTCCTGGAGCGCGAGGGCGGCTTCGACTTCGACATCTCCGCGGAGTCCCTCAGCTCGCTCGAGACCGCCGTTACCACCGAGTCGGCCTGCCTGTCCTGCCACGCCACGCTCGATCCCCTCGCCTCGTACTTCTGGGGCTTCTCCGCGAAGTCCTCCGACCACGAGATGGAGCGCTACATCCGCTACAGCCGGATCGACGCGGAGTCCGGCACCGTGGGGAGGCCGCCGCACTACTACGGCGTCCCGGGGAGCGACCTCACCGATCTCGGCGCGCAGATCGCGGCCGATCCACGATTCACCGCCTGCGCCGCAGAGACCCTGTACACCGGGCTGGTGGGTCACGCCCCGGCCAGCCTGGCCCTCCGCGAGGCCCTCGCCGACGACTTCCGCGAAGACGGTCTGGTGCTGCGCCCTCTCGCGGGACGGGTGGTCCGCAGCGACGCCTACCGGGCCGAGGGCGAGCGCGTGCTCACCCCCGAGCAGCTCGCGATCGCGCTGGCCGACGCCCTGGGCATCGACGCCGAGATCAGCGACTCCGATGGGCTGGGGCCGCTGGCGTGGTCGATCGACACCCGCGTCCTCGCCGGCGGCACCGACGACACCCAGGTCTCCGAGCGCAACCGCACCCCCAGCGTGGGGATGCAGGTGGTCCTGGCGTGGGCTGCCCGACAGGCGGTGCCCGGCGCCCTCGCCGCCGACGCCTCCCGAGGCACCCCGCTCCTGCGCCTCATCGAAGACAAAGAGACCGACGAGGCCGCGATCCGCGACGCGCTCGCCCAGCTCTACCTGCGCTTCCTGAGCGCTCCGGTTGATCCCGACGGCGAGGAGATCGACATGCTGCTGGGGCTCTGGCACGACAGCGAGGCGGCCGCCGGACGCGACGCCGCGTGGTTCGCTGTCATCTCCGCGCTGATCCGCCACCCCTCCGCAGTACTCTATTGAGACTCTATTGAGCGGTACTCCATTGATCCGCCGCAGTGCCTGTTGATCCGCCGCAGTGCTCCATTGATCACCAAAGGGCTCCATTGACCCATCCCAAGGCGCTACTGACCTCGCTCAGCCTCGCGTGCGCGTCGCCGCTGGTCCTTCCGGGCGAGACCGGGGAAGACCGCGACTCCGCCGCCACCACCGAGGTGGATCTGTCCGACTGCGTCAGCACCTACGCCGGCATCGGGCAGCCGTTCGCGCTGACGTGGTGCACCGGCTGTCACAGCTCGGCGCGGACCGACGGTGACCGCTTCGACGCACCCGAGGGGGTCGATCTCGACACCCTGGCCGACCTGCGCACCCACGCCGAGCGCGCAGCGATCCGCGTGTCCGACGGCACGATGCCCCCCACGGGGGGGATCTCCGAGGCCGAGCAGACCCGCTTCCTCGACTGGCTGGCCTGCGGGGCCGCGGGCGAAGAGAACCCGCTACCGGCGTCCTCCGCAGAGGTCGGTCCCGTCTCTGCTGAGATGATCGTGACCTCGGTCTCCGCCGACAGCGATCTGCTCACCCTGCTCCACGCGAGCCCCGAGGAGTCCGTCCCCTCAGCGGAGCTGCTGCTGCGGGAGTCCGGCGACTCCGCGTGGCTGCTCGGCTACACCCGCTATCGCTACGGTGAGCTTGAGCTGGAGGTCACCTACGACCCCGAGCTGCTCATCCTCGACGGCGCGCAGGCGAGCTGGCAGTCCGAGACCACCGCGACGCTCACCGACGGCGGCGGCACCTGGAGTGAAGACCAGCGCTGGACGATCACGGTCGGGGAGGCCACAAACGTCGACGGGCGCAGCGCCGATCTCCACCCCTGGATGATCCACGCGCAGGAATCGGGGGGGTCGGAGCACGGACTCCACCTGTCGGACACCGAGGGGCTCGTCGCGCTGTGGACCCTGAACGACGTCGGCGAAGGGTGGCGCGTGGTGCGAGACCTGGGCTCGGAGGGCCAGGCCGGCGGCGGCGCCCTGCCGCTCGAAGGCGGTCAGACCTGGGGGGATCGCTTCATCCTCTATGGAGCCCTGCCATGACTGACACTGCCGTGACTGACACGGCCATGACCGACACTGCTTCGAAGGAGTTGCTGCCGTGAACCCCACCCGACGCGCGCTGCTGGGCGGAGGACTGGCGGGACTGGTTGGCAGGGTCCTCCCGGGCGGTCTCCTGCCAGCCAGCGTCTTGCCGAGCTGCGCCTTGCCAGGCGGTCTGCTGACGGCCCACGCAGCGTCGAAGGGGGCGTGGAACCTCGTGGTGTACTGGGTGGCAGGCGGCTGGGACACGAGCTTCGTGTTCGATCCTCACTGGGATGATGAGTCCGTCGAGGGCGACGGCACCGCGGAGCCGGGGACAGCCGGCGGGCTGTCGTTCGCGGACGCCCCCAGCCGCCCCGCCGTGCGCGCGTTCTTCGATGAGTTCGGCGCCGAGACGGTGATCGCCAACGGCATGGCGGTGGGCTCGATCAGCCACAGCATGTGCACCCGGCTGGTGATGACCGGCTCGCGACTGCGAACCGCGGCGGATCTGCCTACCCGCGTGAGCTCCGCGCTCGCGCCGACCGCCGCCGCTCCGCACCTCGTGCTGTCGGGACCGCGCTACCCCGGCGAGCTGGGCGCCATGCAGGTGCCGCTCACCAACGTGCTGACAGGCACGCTGTCTGGCACGAGCCCCGCTGGGAGCGACTACGACGCCGACGCCGAGGAACGGATCCGCGCCTACCTGGAGCTCGCCGCGTCGGCCCGGCCCTCCTCAGAGCTGGGTGACGTCTACCAGCAGGGGCTCTCCAAGTTCTCCACGCTGGCGATGCATGCCGACGCCCTCGCGCTCGAGGCCGAGAATCCCACGCCCGCCGACCTGCTCCCCGTCGGGATCACCGCGCTGTCGCGGGGCCTCTCCCGCTGCCTGGTGGTCGAGGGCTCCGTGCCGTCCATGTCCACCTGGGACACCCACATGGACAACGACTGGATGCAGGACGTCAATTTCGAGAACGCGTTCACAGAGCTGCTGGCGCTGCTGGAGCTGCTCCGCAGCACACCCGGCCCCTCGGGCGGCCCGCTGATCGACACGACGCTGGTGCTGGCGCTCTCCGAGATGGGCCGCACGCCGGTCCACAACGCCGACGCCGGCAAGGACCACTGGCCGTACACCTCGGCGATGCTCGTCGGCCGCATGCTCGACGGCGGGCGGGTGCTGGGGGCCAGCAACGAGGCCCTGGTAGGCCAGGACATCGATCTGGCGACCGGCGCGCAGTCCGACACTGGCGAGCTCCTGACCCCCGCGGGGTTGGCGGCCGGCGTGCTCCAGGCGTTCGGGGTCGATCCCGCCGAGGCGTTCCCGGACGTGACCCCCTTCACGGCGCCCTTCCGGAGCTGACGCCCTCCCGCCGACCCTCTGCATGCTGGACTTCGGCGTGCTGGACTTCGGCGCGCTGGACATTGGCGCGCAGGGGCGTATACCTCCCGGATGCCTCCCTCCCGAAGCCTCCGCACCTACCTGGGCGTCTTCCGCTACACCGTCCGCGCCGCTGAGCTGGTCTGGCAGACCCACCGCGGCCTCACCATCGCGCTGGGGGTGCTCACCCTTACCGGCGGCCTGCTCCCGGCGGGCATCGCGTGGCTCGGAAAGCTGATCATCGACGGGGTGGTCACGGCGGCTGAAACCGGGCTGGTCGCTGATCGCGATCAAGCGCTGCGGATGGTCGCCGCCGAGGGCGGCCTGGTGGCCCTGCTGGCGGGCGTCCGCCGCGGGATCGAGGTCTGCAACTCCCTGCTGCGGGCGCTGCTGGGTCACCGCGTCAACGTGATGATCCTGGAGAAAGCACTGGAGCTGGATCTCGAACAATTCGAGGACAGCGAGTTCTACGACCGCATGACCCGCGCCCGGCGCGAAGCGTCGAGTCGGCCGCTCTCGCTGGTGAAGCGCACATTCGGGTTGGTGCAGAATGCGATCTCCCTGGTGACCTACGGCGCCCTGCTGCTGGGGTTCTCGCCGTGGGCGGTGCTGGTGCTGGGCGTGGCCTCCATCCCCGCGTTCATCGTCGAGACACGGTACGCCAGCGTGGGGTTTCGCCTGTTTCGTTGGCAGTCTCCCGAGAAGCGCAAGCAGTCCTACCTGGAGATGGTCGTCGCCCGGGAGGACTTCGCCAAGGAGGTGATGCTGTACGGCCTCGGCCCCTCGCTGGTCGGGCGCTACCGCTCGATCTTCGAGCGGATGTACGGCGACGACCGCGATCTCACGCTGCGTCGGGGCACCGCGGCCTACGCGCTCGGCCTCCTGTCTATCGGGGCGCTGTACGGCGCCTACGCGTGGATCGCCGTCTCAGCAGTGGCCCGCGCGATCACCCTGGGCGACATGACGATGTACCTGATGGTGTTCCGACAGGGCCAGGGTGCGTTCTCGCAGATACTCTACGCCATCGGCGGCATGTACGAGGACAACCTCTACCTGTCGAATCTGTACGAGTTCCTGGAGCAGCCCGTGCCCGAGCGAGGCGGCGCCGCCACCACCGGCCCCGATCCCGCCGACGGCATCCGCTTCGAGGGGGTCTACTTCACCTATCCGGGCGCAGACTCACCAGCGCTGAAGGGCATCGATTTGCACATCCCGCCGGGCAGCCGGCTGGCGCTGGTGGGCCACAACGGGAGCGGAAAGACCACCCTGGTCAAGCTGCTGACTCGTCTCTACGAGCCCTCCTCCGGACGGATGACGCTGGACGGACGATCGCTCGCCGAGTGGGATCTCGACACGCTCCGGCGACGTATCGGCGTCATCTTCCAGGACTTCGCGCGGTACCAGTTCACCGTGGGTGAGAACATCGGGGTCGGCGACGTCGAGCGGCTGACCGACCGGGAGCGGCAGATCGCCGCCGCGCAGAAGGGCATGGCCGCCCCGTTCATCGCCGACGTCCCGGGCGGGTACGACGCCCAGCTCGGGCGCTGGTTCAAGGGCGGGCGCGAGCTGTCGATCGGCCAGTGGCAGAAGGTCGCGCTGTCGCGAGCGTTCATGCGCGCCGAGGCCGACGTTCTTGTGTTGGATGAGCCCACGGCCGCCATGGACGCCGAGGCCGAGGCCGAGATCTACCAGCGCCTCGCCGATCTCACCGACACCCAGATCGCCATATTGATCTCGCATCGGTTCTCGACGGTTCGGATGGCCGACGAGATCGTGGTGCTGGACGGCGGCGAGGTCGTCGAGCAGGGAGACCACGCGGCGCTGATGGCGCTGAATGGGAGATACGCTGGGTTGTTCACGCTGCAGGCGGCGGGGTATCGCTGAATCGCGGCCTGGTTCGGGCCTTGGCTCACCCTCCCAGCCGGACCCGCTCCCCCTCCTCCAGCCCAGCGCCGATCAACGCCTGAAACCGCGTGGATTTCCCGACCACCACCACGCGGCGCTCCCCGTCGTCCAACACAGCGACGCTCCCCTCCTCGGCGTCCAGGATCGCAGCCAGCGGTACGAACAACGCCTCTTCAGCCAATACAGAGGTCAGCTCCGCCCGCAGCGTAGCCCCCGGCTTCAGCCCCGCCGGCGCCTCGGCCAATTCCAACACGACCAGCACCTCCTTCAGGTTGCCCTCCGGTGTCTCGGTGCCCATGCGCTCGTTGCGGGTGGTGGCGAAGGCCTCCTTGCGCTTGACCGTGGCCTCGATGCGCTGCTCGGGCAGCGCTGTCGGCACGACGGTGGCCGTGTCGCCCTCTGAGATCAGGACCGCGTCGCGCTGCCGTGCATAGACATGCGCCTCCAGCTTGCTCAGATCGGGGATCTCCAGGATCTGATCACCCGGGGAAGCGACCTTTCCGGGCGCGGCCTTGGTGCGCCGCCAGTTCATCTGCAGATACGGGCCGTACACCACCCCGTCTGCCGGGGCCACGACTTGCAGTCCGGCGATGCGCTCGGCCTTCTCGTCGCGCTCGGACTGGGCGGCCTCGACGGCGAGGCGCTCGACCTCCAGCGAGGTTCGGCGCTTCTCCTCAAACGCGTCCAGGCTGGCTCGGGCCAGCTCCAGCTCGACCTCGGCCCGCGCGACGTCCAGCTTCGCCCGCTCCAGCGCCAGCTTCGAGATGATGGTCGTGCCCTCGACCACGCCGAGCTGCGCCCGGCGCAGCGCCAGCTCCCGGCGCTTGAACTCCAGATCCAGCTCCACCCACTCCACCTGCAGGCTGTGGTCCTGGCGCTGGAGCTCGGCCGTCGCCACAGCCAGCTCCGTCTCTGCGGCCTCCAGCTCGTCCTCGGACGGCCCCTTCGAGAAGGTGAGCACCACGTCGCCCTCGGAGACCACCGTTCCGTCGTCGAGCACGCTCTCGATGGTGAAGTAGCTCCAGTCGCCGGTGCGGGGTGCAAAGATCGGCACGCTCTCGGCAGCCTGCAGCTCTCCGTACAGACCGGCCCGATAGACCAGCGGCCCCGACTGGACCTCGACCACAGCGCGCTGAGCGACGGGCTCGGAGCCGCAGGCCATCAGCGTGAGGAAGAGGACGTCGATCATCATGGAGCGTCCCGGATCGGAGTTCGCACCTGTATCCTGCTGCGCGTTCATATGATCGAGCGGTCCAAGCGGCAGGCCCCAGGCGGTCAGCTCCGCGCCTTGCGGGTCATGACCTCCTCTACGATCCGCCAGGCGATCCCGGCCTCCGACCGCGAGTCGCTCCATCGCCCACCGTAGCGCCCGCAGAAGCTGCTCTTGAGGATCTCGGCGAGCGTGCCGAGGTCGGCCTCCTGGAACAGCGGGTGGCGCAGGTATGTGCAGGCCTCGGCGGTGGCCCGCACCGAGAGCCCCCGATCGAGATCATCGGCGTTTCGGAGCGCCTCGGCGATGCGCACGATCCGGTGGATGCGGTTGGAGCTGACGTCGGGGAACCGCCGCCTCAGGAACGCGATCTCCTCGCTGGCGGGCATGTAGTCCATCTGCAACGGCGCGAAGCGATCGAGCTGGGCGGCGTCGATGCCGAAGACCCCGGAGAATTCCCGGCCCTGGTTGACCGCGGCGATGAACTGCACGTTGTCGGTGAGCTCGATGAAGTCGGCGGTGACCGGATCGTACAGACGGCGGGTGGCGTCGAGGGCTGGCATCAGGGCGTTCCGCGCCGCCTCGGGGCACCGGTTGAGCTCGTCGAGGAACACCAGCGTCCGCCTGGCGGGCCGTGTCTGCGCGGCGAGCAGCGCGCGGCGCAGCGGTGTCGAGACGAAGTCGGTCGTCGGCGCGCCGGTGGGTCCTGCGCGGACCTGGAGCGTCGCCATGAAGTCGGTCGCCTCGATGACGGCGGAGCAGTTGAAGAAGACGAATTCGAAGCCGAGCTGCTCGGCGATCGCCTTGGCCAGGGTGGTCTTCCCGCAGCCCTGCGGACCGTCCAGCAGGATGTTGAGACCCGTCTCCAGCAGCACCTGCAGCTTCCGACGCACCAGCGGGTCGATATACAGACCGTCGAGGTGGAGCTCCGCGGCGTCGACGTACTCCACCTGAATCCAGCCGTGGTCGGGGCGATCGGGCTTGTGGATGGTCACGAGCCGCACCCGCGTGCGCACCCCGGGGCGGATCCGCGGGTCATCGCTGAGCACTACCTTCGGCGCCCGGCGGCCATCGAGGTGGGTGGCGCGGAAACGGTAGCGGCTCTCTTCGCGCGGGTTCACGAAGAACACCGTCTCCATCTCCTGCTCCATCCGCCCGCTGAGCTGCTCGGTCGACCAACGCATTTTCTGTCACCTCCTCATCGTGGAGCGGACCAGCCCCAGCACGACCCGCCCGAAGGCCCGCGCGGCGGCGCTGATCTCGTCGTCAAAGATCTCGATGTAGTCCGGGAAGCACCGATCGGCCTCGGCGATCGGCGCCACCGCGACCTGCGCAAGCGCCAGCCCCCGGCGAGACAGCCGCTGCACCAGCCCCCGCAGCGCGGGCACCGTACACTCGGTGGGCCGCCCGTCGCTGATCATCACCAGCAGCCGTGCTGAGCGTCGGCTGGCGAACGCGAGCTTTCCGGCGTGGTCGAGCGCCCCGGCGTCGTTGTTGCCGCCCGCGGCCACCAGCGCGGCGGCGGCGCAGCGATCCGCCGTGCCGGCGTCGAAGATCCGGGTGTCGGTGAAGCCCAGCACACGGAGATCCACGCCCCGGAGCCCCCGACAGGCCTCCGCCAGCAGCGCCGCGAAGCGACGGGCGCGCTCCATCCTCCCGCCCGCGGACATCGAGCCGCTGCAGTCGACCACCAGCCCCAGGAAGAGGTCGGTGTGCAGCGCCAGACGGCGCGCCACCAGGATGCGCGGATCGCCGCGCAGGAGCGCTGTGCGCAGGCGCGCCCGATCCACCCGGAACCCCCGGCTCCGCGGCCGCACCGGCTCGTGGCGCAGCCCCAGCTCCTGCATCGACCGCCGCAGGAGCGCGGCGGCCGCCAGGACGTCGCTGACCAGCAGGCGATGCGCCGCGGGATCTGCGGGGAGCCGCTCCACCACCACGATGGGCGCGAAGTCGCGCGTGTCCTCGCGGTTGACCGGATCGGCGTCCGGTGGTGAGCGCTCCCGGCGGGCCTCTCTCTCGAGACTGTCGGCCTCCGCGATCACCTCGTCGGAGGTGACCCCCAGGCCGTCCCGCTCGAGGTCGGCGGCCTGACCGGCTGCGACGTCGTGGAGGTCCCCCACCCCTCCGAGCAGCGGCTCCCCGTTCCCTCCGCAGGGCGGGCCTCCACCGCGGCGGGGGAGGCCCCGCCCCCGCCCCCGGGCCGCGCCCCCCCCCCCCCCGCCGGGGGCCCCCCCCCCCCCCCCCCCCCCCCCCCCCCCCCCCCCCCCCCCCCCCC